>PMXD01000319.1 GCA_003165895.1 Bacteroidota bacterium
AGTTTATTAAGATGGAGAAAGGGCCTACCAAAGTGCAGGTAGTGAATGCCAATAAATTACCTTAAAGTGTTTGCCGGATTAAAGAGCAGCATGCTATAATTTACAATAATATCAGGCGGATATTCCTTAACCTGTGAATGATGTAACTGTTTTAAATAATTATGTAAAATCTTCTGATTGCAGAAAATGACCTTTGCTTCTATATTATAATACTGCTTATAAATACCGGAAAACAACTTTTCTTTTCATTCATTACTTAAAATAAATTACTATGTTTTACGAAAACTATTACGGTGGAATGAACCTTATCTGGTGGATTATCTGGATTGGATTACTTGTCTGGATTTTTGCAATACCTTATGATATCCCATTCCAGCGAAATAAGAAAAGCTCTCCGCTTGATATTTTACAAAAGCGCTTTGCATCCGGAGAAATCAATAAGGAGGAGTATTACGAGAAGAAAACGATTATCGAAAATGATTTATCAGGCCTAAGCTAAGCACTTTCCTGATTTACCTGTATAAACTTAATTTTATGAAAACAAAATTGTCAAAGAAAAAGCTGCGGTCGGGGTAATTCCGAAATATCCGGTTAACCCTCCTTCCGATGATATTTACAATAAGTCCATTGAAGAAACGGAGGTTGATCCGGAGGATATATCCAAAACAAAAACCCGTAATGAAAGCGGCCACGACGTAGGCCCTGCTGCCAGTAGTTCAAAAAAAAGAAAGAAGACCGGAAAAAACAATGAAAAAGGCTTTAAGGACGATTTATCCGGCGATGATCTGGATGTGCCCGGTTCAGAATTCGATGAAGGTGTAGAAATGAATGGCAATTAATATGAGTTTACCGGAAACAATGATAAAGGAGGTACAGTGATTTGTGGCGGATACACATGAGCGACATTCCTTCTTTTAACTACGATATTTTATGGTGCGAACGCACCATCCGTTCGGTTGTCAACTTAACCCGTTATGATGGGGAACAATTTTAAGCCCGTGCGCCACAAATTCCTGTTAAAACCGAAACAACCTTGTTTAAACTTTATGAGGCTAATGAAGCCATTGCAAGTATCAGAGATGGAAAAATACAAGGGGCAGCTATATTGGTGATGTAAGGGATATGAGTGGCAAAATATGCCGCTATAGGTGAGAAGAAGAATTGAGTTGGCATTATGGCCAGCTTACCATGCAGGAATTACACTTCATCTGCCGGTAAAATATTTGACTAAGAAATTTAAACAGGCAAATTATAATGAAAAAGAGTATATGGATAGCTGGTATATCCGCCATTTTGATTATTGCAATAGTCTTGGCAGTTGTTTTCAGAAAGTCACTTTTTAAACCGTCAAATAAAGGTTATTCCTCAGCAAAAAACACCCACGAACCACTTACTGACATCGGCTTTCCCAAGTACTACCGCAGTCTTTTAACAGATATGTTCTCTTACGCAGATAGCCTTGGCATAGCTGATGATATTAACAGGGTTTCGGTATTAAAAACGTATGATTCATTGGTTCACCTGCCAGGCATAGATGCGAAGGCAATCAGAACATCAAGCGGTTTATTCTTTACCAACTCCGCTACACAATTTTTGTACAATGCCGCTTATGGTGATACTCTCGATATCTTATATAGTGGAGTGAAATTGACTACAGACTCAACCCGCATTGTAAATATAGTTTTAAAGCTGGCCGTAAATGGGAACTGGCAGCAGGCACTGGATAGTGTTGAACCCTCATCCATACAATACAGAATACTAAAATCTGCACTCAATCGTATTAATTCTCTTGTAAAAAATTATCCCTCTATAGATTCGGTAGATACCTCTTCTGCCTTTGCATTAAGGAGCAATACTATTTTAAAACTGAAAGCTTATGGCCTTATAAACAATAACCCCGAAAGGGATTCCATTAGTGATGGGGAATTCAGTTCTGCAATTTACAGATTTCAGAAAATGGTACACATAGATACCAGCGGAACGCTTGATAAAACAACCATCGTGAGTATTCAATTTCCTTTGCGGAAAAGAATAACTGAAATTAAACGTAGTTTAAATTTTTGGCGTTGGAGTAGCAGGTTGGCTAAGCAACCGTTTGTTTTGGTAAACGTTGCCGCCGCCCGTTTGACAGTAATTGGTGACCCCCGGGTTAAAATAAGCATGCGGGTTATTCCGGGCAAACCTGATGACAAAACACCCTTATTTACTGCGTACTTCACCAAGGTAACTACCTATCCATATTGGGTAGTACCTTTCAGCATCGAAACCAGCGAAATGTTGCCACGCATACAAAAAAGCATTTCCTACCTTGCCAAAAATGACTTGGAGGTTATGGATCGCCAGGGATGCGTTTTAGATTATACTTCCATTAAGTGGAACCAATATTCTAAGCGTAATTTTCCATTCTTTATTCGCCAACAAAGCGGTTGTAATGATGCGTTAGGCGTTTTGCAATTTTCAATGAATTGCCCCTTCGATATTTATTTACACGATACAGACATTAGGGAGCTTTTCGGCAAAACCCACCGCTTTTTAAGTCATGGCTGTATTCGGGTTCAAGAACCTGTGTTATTGGCTAAATATCTTTTACATGATAAATTCACGGCCACCGATTCGATATATGTTAGTCAATGCCTGAAGGGCCAAAAGCCTAAGGATATATCGATGGCAGAAAAAATTGCAGCTATAGTATATTACCTTACTGCCGACGTAAATGAAGGTGGAGAATTAAGGTTTTACAAGGATATGTATGATATGGAAAAATAAAAAGGTAAGGCTTCGCGGTTTTCATTTTTTATCATAGCTTGAATAGTATACCATTTCAAAATTAACCAATGAACCATTTATATAAACAAATAAAACAGTATTTATGCCGGTAGCAACATGGAAACCAGAAAAAACTGCGAAGCAAGGGCGCCTTTCCACCGCTGATAAAAATATGCTTCCAATTAGCGCCTTTGCATTTCCCGCAGCGCGTAAAGAACCCATGACAAACCCAAAGCACGTGCGCGATGCAATGGCCAGGTTCAACCAGGTAGAAGGAGTAACTGAAGCTGAAAAGGACCTGGCATTTTCAAACCTACAAAAAGCGGCAAAACATTTCAACATTGAAATGAATGAAACCAATTGGCATCAATTCGGATTAAAACAAAAATGAAAAAATGAAAATCAATCAAATCGTATTAGCATCAAGGCCTGCTGGCTTGCCTGCAGCAGATAATTTCAGGACAGAAGAGGTGGAACTGAATGAACCGGGGGCAGACTCAGTATTGCTCAAACCCCTTTTTATTTCAGTTGACCCGTACATGCGGGGGCGTATGAACGATGCCAAATCGTACGTGCCGCCATTTCAGATAGACAAACCCATAGATGGGGGCGTGGTAGCCACTGTGGTAGAAAGCAAAAGCACGCTGCTGAAGGCAGGCGATACCGTAGTAGGAAACATGCCCTGGGCCACCAGATGTGTGGAGAGGGCAGACCGGTTACGAAAGGTGGATATTCAATCAATACCTGCGGGATACTACCTGGGGGTTTTGGGCATGCCTGGCCTTACTGCATACGTTGGCCTGGCAGAAATAGCGAAACCTATTGCAGGTGAAACGGTCGTAGTCTCCGGTGCCGCAGGGGCGGTAGGTATCATAGTGGGTCAGATAGCCAAAATATATGGATGCCGGGTGATTGGGATAGCGGGTACGGATGAAAAATGCCGGATGCTTAAAGATGAGTTTGGTTTCGATGGAGCTGTTAACTATAAGACATCCCAACATTTGAAACAGGATATTGCGCTGTTATGCCCCGCAGGAGTAGACATATATTTTGACAATGTGGGTGGAGACATCAGCGATGCGGTAATCGCCAATATCAACTTTCATGCCCGCATCGCCCTATGCGGCCAGATAGCCCTTTACAATAGCACATCGCAACCGGTTGGCCCGCGTATCTTGCCCATGTTACTGACCCGGAGCGTAATGGTAAAAGGATTTATCAACGGAGATTATAAGGCCATATTCCCTGATGCATATAAAAATCTGACAGCATGGATAAAGGATGGAAAGATTAAATACAAACAAACAGTTATTCACGGATTTGACAAGTTGCCCGAAGCATTTTTGGGTCTATTCAGCGGCGCAAATGAAGGCAAAATGCTTGTAGAAATAAGCTGATAAATTTCAGGGGCAGGCCCTGTAAATGTTCTTTATGCAAACCGCTTTGTCGGGTAAGGGTGAATATTAGGGCAGGCATCAACCCTAACAAGCACTTGTTTTCAAACAGTTTGTTACAATTATTTCCCTTCCACCATCTCATTGTATTCGCCACGCCGTGCAGTCTGGTTGCATAGTGCCCGGTGATATAATGCTTGTTGCGCTTTCTCAACATTGGCATCATCCCCTCTCCAAATTTCCAAAGCCGGTTGTTGAATGGCCCGTGCAAATGAAAAAGCCAGCGCCCAGGGCATTTTTGATTTGAACCTGACGTTCATGGCATTTAACCTTGCCGAAGCCAACCCCGCAGGTTGGCCACCTGATAAGAATACAACCCCTGGAACGGCTGCCGGCACGGCTCTCAATAAGCACCACACTGTTGCATCTGCAACTTCATCAACCGGTGGTTGTTTGGCACATGTCAATCCCGGTAGTATCATGTTAGGTTTAAGTAACATCCCCTCTAAAATTACGCGCTGCATATAAAGTTCGCTGAAAACCGTGCGCAGCACTTCTTCTGTTACCATACAACACCTTTCCAGGCTATGATCGCCTTCCATTATCACTTCAGGTTCAACTATTGGCACAAGGCCTGCTTCCTGACACAAGGCGGCATAACGGCCCAATATCTGTGCATTACTGGCTATACAGGCACGGCTGGGCATACCCTTACCTATAGCAATTACGGCCCGCCATTTGGCAAAACGGGCGCCGGTTTTTGCGTAATCCTGAAGTCTTTGTCTTAACCCATCTAATCCTTCGGTAATTTTTTCACCCTTGTATGCCGCCATATCCTTGGCGCCAGTATCAACTTTAATGCCTGGTATAATGCCGGCTTCTATTAGAACCTGAATCAATGGCGTACCATCTTTTTGGGTTTGGTGGATGGTTTCGTCATAAAGTATTGCACCATTAATACAATTACTCAAACCGGGTGTTGTTACTATCATTTCGCGGTAGGCACGCCGGGCCTCTTCCGTTTGTGGAATTCCCAGTGCTTCAAATCGTTTGTTGCAGGTAGGGTTGCTTTCGTCTATGGCCAAAAGGCCCTTATCGCCGGCTACCAGCAGCCGTGCGGTATCAATCAATTGCTGTGCATTCATTTTGGGGCGCTCCATTTCCAGTTGCGGATTTCAGGCAAATCTTCACCGTGTTTATCAATATAAAGTTTATGCTCTACCAGTTTGTCATTCATCATTTGTTTCAAATCGGCGCCCTTGGCTTCTAATTGGGGCAACCGGTCAATAACGTCAAGCACCAGGTGGAACCGGTCCAAATCGTTTTGAACCCGGATATCAAAGGCAGTGGTAATCGTTCCTTCTTCCTTATAGCCCCTTACATGCAGGTTGCGGTTGTTACGGCGGTATGTAAGCCGGTGCACCAGCCAGGGATAGCCATGAAATCCAAATATGATGTGCTTGTCTTTGGTAAATAGCGAATCGTAATCTTTGTCGTTAAGCCCGTGCGGGTGTTCAGAACTGGGTTGCAACTTCATCAGGTCTACCACATTTACAACGCGTATTTTCAATTCAGGTAAGTATAGGCGGAGGATGGAAACGGCAGCCAGAATCTCTAAAGTCGGTGTATCGCCGCAACATGCCATAACCACATCGGGTTCGGCGTTTTGGTCGTTACTGGCCCATTGCCATATCCCTATTCCTTCAGTGCAATGAACCGCAGCGGCCTCCATGTTCAACCATTGGGGCATGGGGTGTTTGCCAGCCACCACAACGTTTACATAATGACGGCTGCGCAGACAATGATCAAAAACCGATAAGAGGCAGTTTGCATCGGGGGGAAGATAGACGCGTACAATATCTGCTTTTTTGTTTATTACATGATCAAGAAAACCGGGATCCTGGTGTGTAAATCCGTTGTGGTCTTGTTGCCATACATGCGATGCCAGCAGATAGTTGAGCGATGCTATTTTCCTTCTCCATGGTAATTCAGCTGTAACCTTCAGCCACTTGGCGTGTTGGTTAAACATAGAATCAACAATATGGATAAATGCTTCATAACAATTAAACAACCCGTGCCTTCCGGTTAACAGGTATCCCTCCAGCCAACCCTCGCATTGGTGCTCGCTTAACATCGAGTCGAGCACGCGGCCAGCCGGTGCAAGCCATTCATCGTTTTTAACAATGGGCGCTTCCCACTGCCTGTTTGTAGTTTCAAAAACCGCATTCAGCATATTCGAAAGCGTTTCATCGGGGCCGAATATTCGGAAGTTACGTTGCTCCTGGTTCAGCTTTACCACATCGCGCAAAAACTTACCAAGCACAAAGGTGTCCTCACCATCCACAGCCCCGGGCGAAGGCACGTTTAAAGCGTGAAGATGGAAGTCGGGCATACGAAGGTCTTCAAGCAATATGCCACCATTGGTGTGCGGATTAGCGCCCATGCGCCTGGTGCCTTTGGGTGCAAGTTCAGCAAGTTCAGCCAATAGTTTGCCCTGTTTATCAAACAGCTCTTCGGGTTTGTAACTCTTCATCCAGTTTTCAAGTAACTGCACGTGTTCGGGATGGCCATAATCTACCAGCAAAGGAACCTGGTGCGACCGGAAAGTGCCTTCAATTTGCAAGCCATCTACAACTTTAGGCCCTGTCCAACCCTTCGGCGACCTCAGCACTATCATGGGCCAACGAGGGCGCGTGGTATCATTTTTGCTTCTTGCATTATTTTGAATTTGATGAATGTGTTCAATTGCTTTTTCTAAGGTTGTTGCCATTAGTTCATGCATCTTTTCTGGTTCATCGCCTTCTACAAAATAAGGTGTCCAGCCGCAGCCTCTTATAAATTGCTCTAACTCCTCTGGCTCAATGCGCGATAAAACGGTGGGGTTGCTTATTTTATAACCATTTAAATGCAGGATCGGTAGTACTGCCCCATCAGTAATTGCATCCAGAAACTTATTGGAATGCCAGGCAGTTGCCAACGGACCGGTCTCGGCTTCTCCATCGCCAATGATGCAGGCTACAATCAAATCAGGATTATCAAACGCTGCCCCGAACGCATGGCTGAGCGAATAGCCCAACTCACCTCCCTCGTGTATAGAGCCGGGCGTAGTAGGCGCAACATGGCTTGAAATACCACCGGGAAACGAAAATTGTGTAAAAAGCTTTTTCATGCCTGCCTCATCCTGGCTTATGTTTGGATATATCTCACTGTAGCTTCCTTCCAGGTAGGTGTTGCCTACCAGCGCCGGACCGCCGTGACCAGGGCCTGCTATGTAAAACATATCCAGGTCATACTTTTTGATAACCCTGTTCAAATGCACATAAATGAAATTCTGACCCGGTGTGGTACCCCAATGCCCTACTACCAGTGGTTTTACGTGCTCAAGCTTTAGCGGTTCTTTAAGCAAGGGATTGTCATACAAATAAATCTGACCTACTGAAAGGTAATTGGCAGCGCGCCAATACGCATTCATTTTTTTAAGGAGGTCGGGCGATAGTGTCTCGGTTGCTACAGCCATAGTTTCGACTTCTTCAATCATATTTTAAATTGAATTGTTTTTCATAAAGGTTCATCTTTTCTTTGTTACAGATATGAGGAAGAGTTAGAAACCCAGAAGGAAAACTTATTTCACTTTTTTATTCCCAACGTATATTTCGACACACTCCCAATTTTTTTGTGCGTTTGGATCCCTACCTGAGTAATGAACAACTTCGGTAAAATGCTCCATACTAACCGGATAATTCATAGGACTATACCCCTCCACCAATCCGCTTACATGAGGTACTGTCAGTTCCGGTTTCTACTACCTTACTCTCCTTAATGCGCAGGGAAGGGCCGGATGGAGCTTTATCCCGGATAAAAATCCCTGAAAAACGGACTGCGGCATTTTCCATTGTATTATCGGGCCCCTGCTGGCAGCCGGCAACAATGATAACAACCAGTAAATTGGCCAAAATTTTCATCGGCGAATGTGAAAGTTATAAACCCGTTACTTAAATTTTATTAATGTATCAGAAAAGCTTTTTCTTAATATTTTCAGGTGTTGCAGGATATACCAGCCCATAATCATGCGATAGTAATTTTTCATCCTGGCCGGGATATTCCAATCGCTTTAAAAAATGAGTAATAAGGGCAATGTGAGTGCTGTCCTTATCATCAGCATTCACTACAAACCACGGGGCATGTTTAAAATTGGTTTTCAGCAGCATTTCATTCCGGGCTTCGGAATAATCTTTCCAGTGTTTCTGCGCTACCTTATCAATGGGGCTTATTTTCCACTGTTTCAGCGGGTCTTTCTCCCGGTCCTTTAGCCTTTTTCCCTGTTCTTTTTCGCTGATGTCGAGATAATACTTCTGAATGATAAAGCCCGCATCTACCAGCCCCTTCTCAAATGATTCCGCTTCAGCAAAAAAAGATTTATATTCTTTATGGCTGCAAAAGCCCATCACTTTTTCTACTCCTGCCCTGTTATACCAGCTTCGGTTGAAAAGCACAAATTCACCTGATACCGGCAAGTGCGCAGTGTAACGCTGAAAATACCATTCGCGCTTTTGCAGGTTAGATGGCTTGCCCAATGCCACTACTCTTGTTTCGCGCGGACTAAGATGCCTGATTATTCTTTTTATAGTGCCATCTTTACCGGCAGCATCTCTGCCTTCCAGTANNACCAGTATAACCAGTAATTTGAGGTTGGAGGAAATAATTTCTTTTTGGAGTTTCACCAACTCTATGAAGAGTTTATGCAGGATTTCTTTGTTCTTAGTCTTTTCCATTTGCTTAATTACCTGTATCTTTTTGCAGCTAAACTGTTCTGAGTTAAATAACGGTCAGAGATTACCTCCTACACTACCTTACCCGGCCTGCCAACTTTGGGAATCCGGTTTATGGGTTTAATATCCCTTCTGCTTTCTTCAAACATAATTTCATAGCCAGTCAGGAAGCTAAATATTTGACTGAGTTTAGACCTGTCCCTCTCCCAGCTTTTACCGGTAGTCAATCCGCCTGTAACAATTGCTCTCATTTTAAATTACGCTTTTTCAGGTTATCTCAGTCTATCACTTCTAATACTGCAAAGCTACCGGGGCAGACTTTCTAAACCTTTACATAATTGTGGCAAATAGTTACATCATTCACACATAATTACATGCGGCACCGGCTTTGAAATGAGGCATAGGGACAGGAGTCATTAACCATTCCAAATAACTTCTTTTACCCCGGACTCTGCCTGTATCTCGCTGATGATTTTTGTCAACCGGGGCTTATCTATATGATTAAAGCTGAAAGAAATGATAGTTTCTTCAGTTGATTTATCAAGTATGCAGGATAAAATATCCAGGGTATTATCCTGAAAAATTTTATTCAGCACATCCAGTGGCTGGGCTTTTCCATCCGTTATTACTTTTATGCTCCTTTGTCTGAACTTATCAAGAAATCTTCTTTCAAGGGGTTGCAAAACCCATAGTATAACCAGCGCTATAAATGTTGCAATTGAAGCAGCAAAAAACAACCCTGCCCCGGTAGCCAAACCAATTGCAGCTACTGTCCACAGCCCGGTAGCCGTAGTCAGGCCCTTGGTTATTCCCTGTTTTAGAAATAAAATAGTGCCTGCACCAATAAAACCAATTCCACTAACCACCTGGGCGGCAATTCTGGAAGGATCCAAAACGATATTTTTTCTTAAAACATCCGAAAAGCCATAGGCAGATACGATGATGATAAGGCATGAACCCAAACTCACCATCATATGCGTTCGTAAACCCGCTGTTTCCTGCTTTCTTTCTCTTTCAATTCCAATAATAGCCCCGAAAAATGAAGCAAGGGAGAGTCGTAATACTATTTCCGTCCATGTAATCATTTACCACCGAATTTGTCAAATTTCTCATGAACATCCTTATGCTGGTGAATACTGCGAATATCCTTCTCATCCAATTCACGTTCAAATTTCTTTTCGTCCTTCAGGTTGCGGTACACGAGCCATGCAATAAAAATAATAGCCACTAATGCACCACCTATAAACAGCAAATGTGATACCATGTTTTCAATATTTTTTTAATGCCCGGAATAACTTCACTGGCATTGCTGTTGCTAAATTGCGCTGGTACCTCCAATACCTGCTGAGCCATCTCCGATTTGTTCGTCAGAACCTTGCGGGCGATAGTTTTTATCCACCTGTTGGTTCTTATCACTATCGTTTTTGGTAACTGGTATTTTTTTATCAACGTTTACTACTTTTTTAAGGTTTTTCTTAACTGGCTTTTCCATGGCTTGTAGTTTTGGGTTAACGAATGCATTTAAAAATTCCTTTTAATAATTGCACACTGCTTTTGATTACAAGCGAATTGAAGAGGAACTTCATTCAATATGCGTTACAAATTCGCTATAGTAATTATGAAGGTGTACTTCATGGTCTTCACTAACGGGTTGCGCCGGATTATATTCCGGGCTGTTTTTTACGTGGTTGATGGAGGTTTTAACGCTAACTTCAGAAGTAGCCCAATCTATTTCGTCAATCAGTTTAGGAGATATGATAACCTTCTTGCCCGGTAACCAATGGCCTGTATCAACTACCAGAAACTTAATTCTCCAATTTGCGTCATTCACAATAAAGTCTTTCACTTCACCAATAATTCCATCTGTTGCCATAATATTATACCCGGTTACTTTTCCGGTACTGCGCAAATGTGAAATATGTTCTGATTTTTGAGGTAGCCCTTTACCAGGAACATCGTTTATCACCTCATGCATATAATACGGCATGCCACCCTCATAAAATCCATTACCCCAATAACTTGTATGCAGGTAATACCTCTGCCATTTAATTTCCTCTTGTCGTGAGACCGATTGCTCAGTATCAATATCCGGACTGTTCCTGACCTGCTCCATACTAAGATTAACCCGAAAAATTTCTTTATCCCATTCAGGCTTTAGAAGCATTTCAGCGGCAATAAGCACTTTACGGCCCGATAGCCAGTTGCCGGTTTCTACAATCAAATAACGGATGGTCCAGGTTTTATCATCAAAGTAAAACTCCTTAACTTTTCCAATCTCTCCGTCCGATGCACCGATGGTGTATCCTATCAAACTATTGAGGCTGCGGTTCATAATTTTTGGTTTTTAATCAGTAACATCAACATCACTTACTTCTTTAACATGTGGATGATGATTTTCTGAACGTCCATGCAATGAGTTAAGTGAGGCTTTTAATTTATCAGCAGCACCTTCGGCTGCCTGCTTATAGGTATTTGCGTGATTTTCTGCTATCAGGGGTAAGGCTCCTTCGATATGAGCTTCAAGTAAACACTGCTTATCATTGACACCTTCCTTATTGCCATTTTCATCGGAAAGGTGTACATCTAAACGTATGATGTTATGGCTAAACCTATTTAGTTTTTCAGATAGCAATGCTATTATCGGAACTTTAAGTTCCTCATTTGCCTTAACATTATGTGCGCTGTTAAATTGAATTGTCATTGGTACAGGATTTTAAGTGATTGTTTTATGAGATTACTTAGCTGAATCCTTTTCAAGAATTTCCTTCTGTTCCTGGTATTCCGACTTCGTTATTTTTCCCGAAGCAAAACGCCGTTGTAAAATATCAAGGGGAGAGTATACTACCCATCGTTGTCCGGGTATAGCCCAGGGCGTTGCAAATATCCACACAAGCAGCATTCCCCAAATAAACCACCATATCAGGTGCATTCCCCAAATGTGATAACCATCATAGAACATGATCTTTTATTTTTTGATGTGAAGGAGTTTTCACAATAATGCAAAGTTGAATCCCTTCGATAGCAAAATGTTACATTATTCCGGGAAAGAGTTACATAATTCACATGTAACCCAAATTCCTCCGTTTTTGCGTGGATGAGTGACTCCAACCAGCACGCACAAATTATACGCACTTTTTATTATGTGATTTTACAAGATGCTGTAAAGTGCCTTCGCGGTTTCCGGGCGATTTTGGCCCATAAGGACTGGTTACCATCCTTCCTGGCTGCTCTGCTTTACATGTTTTTACAAGAAGCTGTAAGATTTCTCAACCACAATAGCATTTCTTATTTCAATTGTCTTGCTTTTGGCAAATCAGTTTATTAAAATGGCGAACGGCCCCTACCAAGGTTCTGGTGGTAAATATTACTAAGTTCCCTTAAAATAAACCAATAAATAACCTTCGCTAAAATATTTACATACCAAATCCGGGTTTCTAAACAATCTTTAATTTTCCTATACCTCTATCATTATTCTGTTTTTGGAGGTATTACTATCCAGTTGTGGCCATCTTTAGCAATAAGCGCCTCGGCATCCTCAGGACCTTGCATTCCAGCCGCGTAATTAGGGAAATTAACAGAAGGGTGTGTATCCCATATATTGATGATGGGTGTAAGTATGCCCCATGCTGCCTCAATCTGGTCTGCCCGCATAAACAGGGTCGAATCACCGCGAATAATATCTAATAGCAGGGTTTCATAAGCCTCTGGAGTGCCGGATGTGTAAGATGCGTTGTAATTAAACAGCATGTCAACGGGATGAAGTAGCATCTCAAGTCCGGGTTGTTTGGCCTGGAAAAGCAAACGGATGCTCATAGCTGGTTGTATGTTAAGCACTAATCTGTTAGGTTGCCAGTTGCCTGTCGCTTCTGATGGGAATGACTGATGCGGCACAGGCCTGAATTGTATTGTTATTACAGAAATTGTTTCGTTCAAACGCTTACCGGTACGTACATAAAAAGGCACACCTTGCCAGCGCCATGTATCAATAAGGAATTTTACTGCGGCAAATGTTTCTTTGGCTGAGTTATTATTCACATCAGGCTCCTGCCTGTAGCCCTTCACTTTCTTACCCTGTATCCATCCTTCACCATATTGTCCGCGTACGGCGCATGCATGAACATCTTCGCTTGTGAATTTTCTTAAAGCATTTAGTACGTCAACTTTCCGGTTACGCACTTCATCAGCATTAAAAGAAGTCGGTGGTTCCATTGCAATAAGGCACAATAGTTGCAGAATGTGGTTTTGAATCATATCGCGTAATGCACCAGCGGTTTCATAGTAATTGCCCCTGTTCTCTACCCCCAGTTGTTCGGAAACTGTTATTTGCACATGCTCAATATAATTGCGGTTCCAAATCGGTTCGAACAAGGCATTGGCAAACCGGAAAGCTAATATATTCTGAACTGTTTCTTTACCGAGGTAATGATCAATACGATATATCTGGTTTTCATCAAACAGGTTATGCAGCAGGGCATTTAATTTTTTTGCACTATCCAGATCATGGCCGAAAGGTTTCTCAATTACTATTCTGGTAGTTTTTTTGTTTTGAGCTATTCTGCTATTGCCGACCATTGTAGCAATTTGCTCGAAAAAATTTGGCGGTACCGCCAAATAAAGAATACGATTGGCCGAAGTTTTCCATTTTTTCTCGAGTTGTTTTATCTCCTTTTCGACATTGTTGTATGTAGTAGTATCGGTAAATTCGCCTTTATAGTAAGTTACACAACCGACAAAGTCATCCCATTCCTTTTTTTGGGATTTTCCCCGGCGGGAAAATTTATCTACCCCTTTACGCAAATGATCACGCACCTCATTCACTTTTTGGTCATTATGACCGATGCCTATAATTGCAAAATTTTCCGGTATCCAATTATCCAAATAAAGGTTATAAATGGCCGGGACCAGTTTACGCCAGGCCAAATCTCCGGTTATTCCGAAAATTACAATGACCGTAGGGTCAACTTTTTTTACTGATTCCATGTTACTCTTGTTTTGCTCGTTGGAAGTATGAAAAACGCCTTCTCTGAAACACCGGTGGTATTTTACTCATGCTTAGCTCGTTTTTGTTGTAATTGTCAGTCTGGAAAATAAATTCACTTCAATCGTATGCGCTAACTCATCTTCCATAAGATTGATGCCGCTTGCTTTTCTGATTTCCTTCGTACATTCTTCGGATTGCTCAAAAACATGCATAGTAGACCATATACTATTTGGTTTATAACTTAACCCACCTCATATAATGCCATAGTGAGTATATTTTCCATAATCTCATTATATTCTCCACGCTTTGCAGCCCTGTTGCATAGGGCCCGATGGTACAATGCTTGTTGAGCTTTTGAAACAATTAGCCTCTCTCCTCTCAGAATTTCCACCTTAATCTTCGAATAATATGAAGTTATTATGAACCCTCTTTTAATAGCAATTAGAAAAGAGGGCGATTGAGCTATTCGTATAAGTTAATAGCCTTTAACTTGTGCAAGAGAAAATAAAATTACTGAAAACTTAGCTCAAGAGCTAATCCCTGTGTATGAAGAACTTGTTTTGCCTGTTCAATCTCTTTATCATCACCATCTACAAAAACCAGAAATTTACCCTCATTGAGGTGGTTTTCGTATTTAATGGCATTCGCCTCATTAATACCCATCCTTGTAAAAATTGCTGTGAGTCCACCAGCAATAATTCCTGCATCAACTCCGGCAAAAGCACCCACAACTGCCCCAGCGCCAAATAAAAAGCCAAAACCTGGTATCGCAAATACGCCCACTCCGGTTAATATGCCCAAAATTGCCCCGGCAACAACACCAATACTTGCCTCAGTCTTCTCAACCGCATTATTTGCTTTAATATTAATATGGTTATCCACCAAATCAGCCTTACCCACTAAGGACAATTTATCAGCGGTAAATCCCGTTTTTTTTAATTCTTGTAAGGCTATAATTGCTTTATCGTGCGATTCGTAAACTCCAACTACTGTTTTCATAAAGTTTGATTTTAGATGTTAAACAATTAAAGTAAAAGTAAGTATTATTTCAGCATTAAGTATCAAGATAAATCACTGCCTGGTCATAATTAACCATAAATAAGAGCCAATTTGCAACACAGATGTTGCTTAAAACGCATTTCCATTGTCGGAGGCAGAGGTGCTAATATATTTTTTATAAGACCGGATAAGGGCATTAAGCCTCCTGTCGCATGATTTAAAAAATGCCTGCCACGATTTTTTTTGGTCAACCGAAGCATCGGCTTTTATCACAATATCGCGGTATTGATTTTCAAAAGTGTTTTCTATTGTTCTGCCTGTGTCAGAATGGTTCGCCATTGAACTTCCGGGGATATAATATTTGAAGTGCAGACCGCTGATTGTTATTATACATTTACCTTCTTTAACCTGCATCTCTAATGTATAATATACATCTGTTGTTAATAGGGCATAGTAAACATTGGGTTCGTAAGATGCATGGGGCTCATTAAACTTAAATGTATCCCTAAAATTACAAAGGCTTCTGAAATAATGATGAGCTGAATCCTTTTCCTCAACAATGGCATTTTCGGGAAAGTAGTGAAGGGAAAACCAATTAAGGGATGCTTTGTACAAACCCTCTATTCCAATTGACGGGCCAGTGACTACTGTTTTATAAGTAAACTTTTGGGCAATAGGATCAACACCCACTTGTCCTAACGAAATCGTCCCAAAAATAGCCATTAGTATGATCGAAATTGTAAGCTGTTTCATTTTAAATCTTCGGCTGATTGAAAATCATAGAAAGCCTTTGATAAAGTTCCGGATGCCGGTTGTGAAATTTTTCAGGATTATCAAAAAAATATTCACTCACAACAGCTAAAAATTCAGCATTATTAGTAAGTGCATAAGGATTAATATCTGAATGGCCTTTTTCAATCCTGCGCATCTCATTCTTAATTTCGCGCAACCACGGGCCAACGTATTCATGTTTAAGTAATGCTTCAGGTATTCCGTCAACTTCTCCATCCTCTTTGTCTAACAGGTGTACAAATTCATGAATGCCTACATTTTCTTTATGTGAGGAACCATCAAAAGCACTTATTAAGCCTGGTTTGGATAGTATGACCGTGGTGCCGTTTTGAAAGCGGCTGTCAACCATCCCTATTATATTTCCGTCGTTACCTTTAAAATTCCGGGTTTGGTATTTTTCGTCAAAGTTCCCGGGGTAAATTAAAACAGTCCTGATTTTAGGATAATTATAATCTGGAAATGCAAAAGTTGGAATAATAGCGCTGGAGGCGACCAGTAAACGGATAGTATCATCAATTTCAGTATCAACCGGTTCAATATCCTTGGTAAGCAGGAAAAGCTGTACCCGCTGTTCAAACAAACTTTTGTCGGCATTATTTAGCTGGGCATAGAACTTAACATCCTTCGACAGTATCGCCTTCCACTGGTCTGGAAATTTTTTATTTAGTTTCTGCTGGAAATTTTTTCGGCTTCGAAGGTACGCAAGTAAGGCAATCACTAAGATGGCAATGACTACTGTTATTATTATGAATTGTTTTGACATAGTCAACGAATTTAACGTTTTATAAACGGCTCACAATTAACATTTGCCCTCAATATCTTTTGACGCCGATATTGCTTTGCACATTCAATCATCTTAGTAGTCTGTAAATTAACATCCACCAATTGCACCTGAATGGTTGTGTCTGTCAGTTTATTAATTGCCGTTTTGGTTCATCTTTACATGGTTTTAGGCTTTAGGGGGATTGGTTGAAAAATCCCAAAGGCGCACCGCTTATTGCACTATTGAGATTTTTTGAGAAATATTCAAAATAGTTTTAGCGGCTTGCAAGTACGAATCCTAAACTAAAATCGTGGCAAAAAGAAAGAGCAAAGTAACCGGAAGAATCACGTCATAAATTGTTATTAAATGCCGATTGTCATTTAATCATTTCATGACCCCGACTTTTTCAAGTCTTCTTCCAAAATTTTCTTTTTCTCGTTGTACTCTGCGGTTGTTATTTGGCCGGAAGCAAATCTTTGCTGCAAAATATCAAGGGGCGAATATTTTTTCCAGCGCTGGCCCGGAATAGCATAAGGAGTTGCGAATATCCATAAAATAAAAATCAACCAAACGAACCACCATATAAGATGCATTCCCCAGAAGTGATAACCGTCGTAAAACATAGTTTTATATTTTAAGTGTGAACTGAATAAATACTATTTATTATTAAATATTATTACGTAAATCCTTTTCTAAATTGCGGACGGCATTGCCCGGGCTATTCGTTTAATGATTTAGCTCCTTTGAAGGAGGATTGCCAAAAATCTCATTCCCGTTTTTATCATGGTGCCAACCGTGATTATAAGTTTCAATGTGGTCTGGATGTCGTCTATGCTCCCATCCCATTGCATGGGGGTACCGATGGCCATCTCTAAATTCTATTTCACATGATGGTAGTAGTAACAATAATGCAGTAATTGCGGTTAATGATTTTTTCATAATCAATTAAATTAAATGAACACAGGAAAAACTTTCACGATAATTACAAAGCATATTAATATCATTCTATATGGGTAACAAATTCCCCGTAATAGTTATGAATTGCCATAGCATCGCCATCAGTAAACGCCTGTCCGTGGTTATATTCGGGGCAATTCTTTATCTGCTCCATGGTTGCCTTAACCGTAATTACCGAGTCATCCCATTTTACTTCTTTTATCCATTTGGGCGATATGAGCACTTTTTTTCCGGGAAGCCAGTCACCTGTGTCAACCACTAAAAAATCGATTGCCCAGGTACTGGGGTGAAGAAGAAAATCTTTTACCACGCCTATTGTTCCATCCGTTGCTTTAATACTATAACCCGTTACTGTGGAACTGCTGCGTAAATGCGTATCGGCGGCAGCATTTTTTTCAACACCAACGTGCTTATCATCCGGCAATCCATAATACAAAGGTTGTGTAGCGCCGCCTGCATAAAACCCACTACCCCAATTGCCGTTCTGCAGATAATGTTTCATCAGCTTAATTTCCTGCTCCCGCGATACAGGTTTTTCAGTATCAATATCAGGGCTGTTTTTTATTTGCTCTTTGGTAAGTTTAACCGGAAAGATCCCTTTGTTCCAATCAAAGGGCAACAGTGCCCCGGTAGATATAAGTACCTTACGGCCCATTAACCAGTTACCGGCCTCTATAATTATATAGCGTACGGTCCAGCTATGGTCGTCAAAGTAAAACTCTTTAACTGCTCCAATCTCTCCATCAGTTGCACCCATAGTATATTCCAATAAACTATTCAGGCTGCGTCTTATGTTTTTCATCTCTCAGTAATTTAATGTTAGCTAAAAATGCTTTCGCTTATGGGGTGGTTATTTCCGTTAAAAGCTTTTGAGCATGTTCTTCGTGCTTTTGTAAGGTAGGGATTTCAGATGCGGCCAATTGCCTTACATCGGCATCTTTGCCTTCAGTTGAAACCCTGGTAAATAACACGATAGCCCCTTTATGCCCATCCACGTTAATGGTTGCATATTTTTTATCGAAATCATTTCCGTTTAACGCACTCAATTCTTTGGCCTTATCCATCAAATCAGCCGGAAGCTCAACCGGCACCGCATAATTCTTTTTCAGCAGTAACGCCTTTACATTTATGTTAGCGGCAGTATGGTCATGTATTATCATAGCCGCAAAGGTTTTAACGTTTTTATCTGACGACTTTTGCAGAGCAAGTTTTGAAATCTTTATTTCAAACAAACCGATATTATATGCGGTGGCTAAAAACTGCGTGTCGCTTATAACTGCAACCGGCGCGGGGGTATTTAATTTACCTGCCGTATCAGCTTTGGCGGTAGTATCGGATGTTGCACTGCCGGTGTTATCATTGCTGTTTGAGGCCGGCTTGGTATTACATGCCGCTAAAAATATAGCAGCAGTTAAAAGGAAAACGAAATTGGCTTTCATAATTGTTATTTTTTTTTAAATGATTTGATTTGTCCCTACCTCTTTAATTACTCCTTAACCGCATCCGGAGCTTTCTCTTTATTTAATTTTTCCTGGCCAATTCCCATTGTAAGTGCAGTTAAGCCGGCCATGCTGCCCAGTTGCATGGTATCAACCGCCGAGCTTGGCACAATTACAATGGTTGAATTTTCCTTAAGCCCCTCGTAAAGCATATTCATGGCCCTTAAATGCAAAGCCACCGGGTTGTTGGCATAAGTCTTGGCGGCTTCAGCAAATTTCTCGGCTACCTGTCTTTCTGAATCGCCCAAAATTACCCGCGCCTGTCTTTCCCGTTCCGCCTGTGCCTGCATAGACATGGCATTCTCTAATGCAGCTGGAATCAAAACATCTTTTACTTCTACCGAATTGACAGTAATGCCCCAGGGCTCAGTGCGCTCATCAATAATTTTTTGCAAAAGCCCACTTATCTTATCTCTCCCCTCAAGCATGTCGGATAGCATCGTCTTTCCAATAACATCGCGTAAAGCGGTTTGCGAAGCCCAACTGATGGCAGTGATATAGTCTGCTACTTCAAGTGCAGCCTTTTGCGGGTCCAGTACCTTCCAAAACAATACTGCATCCACATCTACCGGCACCGTATCTTTTGTAAGGGTTTTTTCAGCCTTGAATGAGGTTGTTATAACGCGGGTATCTATCCAATAAGGAATGGTGTCAAGAATAGGGATGATGAAAAACAATCCCGGCCCTTTAAGCGAGTGAAACCTGCCCAGCCGCAATACTACCGCTTTATCCCATGGGTCAGCAATCCTGATGGAAGAAGATACCAGCACAGCGGCAACAAAAGCGGCCACCCCAATAAGCGTACATTCTATGGCGTTCGAATCGGTTCGTAATACAAACACTACCGCTAAACCAAGCCCTAAAATGATAAAAAATATCAACGTGGAAAACATGTTTTTCCCTTTCATAATAAACCTCCTTATTTAAATTACGTGTTAAATATTAAGCTGCTTTTTTATCCTTCAACAATTTACCATCCGGCTGGAAGTATAGCGTATGGCTTTCATTTCCCTTAGTAACGCTAACCTTATAAACCTTCAGCTTGTCTGCGTCTTTATCTTTGAATATTTCTTCTTTATCTTTTCCTATTGCCCAATCTTTATAGGCGCCCTGGCTTAGAGCGGTTGAAATTGTTTGCGGCAGAGCAGAAACTGCTTTATGTATTGCTACCTTTTTTCCATTCTTATCATATACAGCTTTATAGCCTGTACTATCCACCGCAAAATCAATTACATAAGTTTCAGGATAATCGTTTACATACAATGATGGGTCGTATCCGTACCAATCGTTTACATAATCAAAGGAGGGATAACCATAGTAATCTGTAAACGTTGTTACCGGGTAGTCTGCATAAAAAAGATCGGTCACCGTTTTCGGGACTTTATTTTTGTCAAGTTTTGCTTTACCCTTCGCTACGTTGCTGGTGTCATTCGAATTGGCCTGAGCAGCATCTCCTTTTTGACCTGAAGTTCCACAGCTTGTTAAGGTTGTTCCTGCCATAAGTGCTATCATAGCGAGGCTATAAATTGTCCTTTTCATGTTGTATGATTTTGGAGTTCCTGATTTGTAATGGTGATAGAAATTTCACTACGCAAAGGAAAATTCTTTAAAGCTGGTAAGTGTTATACAATTTTGGAAAAGGTTTGTATAATTCACACATAGAGGATAAACGTTTGTGTAGGATATCCTGGTATTACGCATTTTTTGAAAAGAAATAATTTACCCAAATGGGTAAATTATTTAGCTTTGCAGTAAGTATAGTTTTTATGTCCATTGAAACCGATAATAATACGGAGCAGAAAATACTGGAAGCAGCAGAAGAAGTGTTTCAGGAAAAAGGCTTTGATGGCGCCCGGATGCAGGAAATTGCAGATAAAGCCAATATCAACAAAGGCTTGCTGCATTACTATTTTAAAACCAAAGACAGTTTGTTTGAAGCCATTTTTAGTATAGCGTTTCACACAATGATTGGCCAAATACAGTCCATTATGTCACTCGAAATTTCGTTGAACGAACGGATTGACCGCATTGTTGACGACTTTATGAGCATGTTGGCGAAAAACCCCGCCCTTCCACGTTTCGTTATTACCGAACTGAACAAAAACCCCGACCGCTTTATTGCCAAACATGTAAACCATAATACACGTGCAACATTCGCTGCTTTTATAAACTCGGTGCAAAAGGAAATTGATGCCGGAAATATACGTCCGGTTGACCCGCGCCAGTTATTTATGAATATGATTTCGATGATTATTTTTCCGTTCATCGGCAGGCCTATGGTGCAAGTGGTGATAGGATTAAACAACAAAGAGTTTTTACAGTTAATGCAGGAAAGAAGGGAACACATCAAACTTTTTTTGAAACAGGCCATAAAGCCTTAAAAAAATTTGCTCATTATTTACCCAAATGGGTAAATAAAAGTACATCTCATGAAACAGTTTTTTGTATTTATCCGCAAGGAATTTTACCATGTTACCCGCGACTACAAAACGCTGCTCATGCTGGTGGGCTTGCCTATCGTGTTGATTATCCTGTTTGGTTTTGCACTAACCAATGAAATAAAAAACTCAAAAATTGCCATTTGCGATTATGCGCAGGATGAAGCGTCACAACAAATTATTAATAAAATTGCAGCCAGTAACTACTTCGATATTGACCGGGTTATTTTAAACCATGAACAAATTTACAGTGCTTTTAAATGCGGGAAAATAAAGCTGGCCGTGGTTTTCCCAGCTAACTTCAATAACGATTTATCGCACCTTAACAAAGCGCAGGTACAAGTTATTGCTGATGCCTCTGACCCCAATACGGCCGTTATACTCACCAACTATCTCAGCTCTATTATTTCTGATTACCAATTGCAATTACTGCAAAACAGTTCGCCGCAAATGCAGATTTTACCCGAGATACGGATGCTCTACAATCCGGAACTAAAAGGCGCCACCAATTTTGTTCCGGGCCTGATGGCCTATATACTGATGCTTATTTGTGTGTTAATGACCTCCGCTTCCATTGTAAAGGAGAAAGAAAACGGTACTATGGAAATACTACTGGTAACACCTATGAGTCCCTTTTTAGTTATTATAGCAAAAGCGATTCCATACCTTGTTATTTCATTGCTGAACCTCGTAATTATTTTAATATTGAGCGTATACCTTTTAGATATGCCGTTTAACGGTAACCTGCTGCTGTTTTTTGCCGAAAGCGGTTTATTTATTCTCACTGCCCTTTCGCTGGGTTTATTAATTTCCAACGTCACATCATCACAGCAAACAGCTATGCTGATTTCGTTGTTGGGCATGTTACTGCCAACCCTGATGTTTACGGGCTTTTTGTTTCCGCTTGAAAATATGCCCTGGCCCTTGCAGGTAATAGCCAACATTGTTCCGGCCAAATGGTATTACATAATTGCAAAATCAATCATCATTAAGGGCCTGGGGTTCTCATTCATCTGGAAAGAAACGCTCATACTGGCGGGCACCACGGTTTTTCTGCTTGTGGTTAGTTTTAAGAAATTTAAAATACGTTTAGCGTGAGGACCTTAAAATTTTTATTGCTAAAGGAATTCAGGCAGATATTCCGTAATAAATCACTGTTGCCATTAATATTTGTGGTGCCCATTGTGCAATTGCTGATATTGCCATTGACAGCCAATTTCGAAATAAAAAATATTAACCTTTCCATTGTTGACCACGACCATTCACCGTTTTCCCAAAGGCTTCACGATAAAATCCTGTCGTCCGGTTATTTCAGGCTCACTGATTTCGATAATTCATATAACGCCGCCTTTAAACAAATTGAAACCGATAAATCGGATTTGATACTCGAAATACCACAGGGTTTTGAAGATGTCCTGGTGCGCGAAAACCAGCAACAGCTTTTTATTGCCATTAACGCCATTAACGGTACCAAAGCAAATTTAGGCGGGGCTTACCTGGCCAGCATAATTACTGACTACAACGATGATATCAGGTTGGAATGGAAGCAACCTTCCCGGCTGAGCCAATTGCCCACCATTGATGTTGCCCCCATTAACTGGTTTAACCGCTTTTTGGACTATACCTTTTTTATGGTACCCGGTATTTTGGTTGTACTGGTAACTTTGATGTGCACTCTGATATGTGCACTTAATATTGTAAAAGAAAAGGAGAGTGGAACCATTGAGCAAATAAACGTTACACCGGTTAAAAAATATCAGTTCATCCTGGCCAAGCTTATCCCTTTTTGGATAATAGGCATGTTTGAATTCAGCCTCGGTTTGTTTTTAGTAGCAAGGCTTGTTTATGGCATCATCCCGGTGGGGAGTATTGAGTTGCTTTATGCTTTTTTATCGTGCTACTTAGTGGCCATGCTGGGCTTTGGTTTATTGCTTTCTACTTACGCTGAAACCCAGCAACAAGCTATGACCATCTCTTTTTTCTTTGTTATGATTTTTTTGCTGTTAAGCGGCCTTTTTACTTCTATTGACAGTATGCCTGGTTGGGCGAAAGTGCTTGCACAATGCAATCCGGTAACATATTTTATTGATGTGGTGAGGATGATAGTTTTAAAGGGAAGTGGTTTTAGAGATATTAAATACCACTTTCTCATTATCATCGGTTTCGCTTTGGTTTTTAACTCATGGGCGATTTTGAATTACAGGAAAACGAGTTGAATTAATTTGTAGATAGTCATTCCAGCCTACGTTTTCAATAGCACTGCAAGACAAATGCATTTAGCTTTTATAATATTTCATATAATGAGATCTTAATGCCTGATGAACCGCTGTTTATTATAAGCAAAGGACTTTTATTGACATGCTCAGTCATTTTATCATACTTTATTTTGTGAATCATTTTTCAGCGCTTCAAATCCTGCAACCACATCAAACAACTCTTCATCAATGGAACTTTGGCGTAGTTGATGATATTTACGGCTAAGCCCATCCAGTAATTCACCAATATTTTTTTCTGCACGTTGCATGGCTTCCAGTCGGCTGGTATTTTCAGAGGCTAAAGATTCGGCGCATGCTTTGAACAATGAAACAAACAAATACTCACGGATAAAGGCCAATAAAGTTGGTTGGGTTGCTCCTATAAGCTGGGGAGGCTTTTTTGTCGGCCAGGGAAGCTTTGCTAAGCCCTGCTTCCATTTTTCATCCAGGGGCAGCAATAACTGGAGTACCGGTTCGTAACCGGTTTGGGCTTTTGGTTGGTTATGAAAGACATAGAAATCCCTGCGGTTATCTTCTTTATAGTCTTTTAAGCTCTCCATTAAAATTTGCCTTACAAGAGGGGTAATGGCGTTAACAGAACTGGGAAGGTCAAAATGTTTTGTGACATTAAAACCTGCATCTGATAATAGTAATTGAACACGTTCGCCTACGCCCCAGATTTCTTTTTTGCCAGGCAATGCATGGAGAGATTGTGTTACAAAATCTGTCAGTACATCGTTAAACTGTCCTACAAGGCCCTGGTCGGAGCCAAACACAATAGCACATATTAATTTTTCATCTTTTCTTTTGACTGCTCTGTTTTCATTGATCGCAGCTGTTTTCTTTTGTTTGAGATATGCGATAATGGCCAGTCTTACCGTATGATAGTAATCGCCAAGTGAGCTAACTGCCATTTCATACTGCCCTATATTAGATGCGGCCATAGCTTTCATGGTGCGCACCACAGATTTAAGTTCATGTGCGCTTTCAATTTTTCTATTCAGGCTGTCAAGTGCGTCCATTACTTTTTACTTTGAATCTGTTTTAGGTTTTTCTTTATCAGGCTGAGGCTTATCGTTATCTGTTTTAGGTTTTTCTTTATCGGGTTGAGGCTTATCTTTATCTGCTTTAGGTTTTTCTTTATCGGGTTGAGACTTATCTTTATCTGTTTTAGGTTTTTCTTTATCAGGCTGAGGATTATCTTTATCTGTTTTAGGCTTTTCCTGAAATTGAACAAGTATATCAGCCGTCAATTTTGAAATGGCCTCATTATCTGCGCTGCTAAAATCTTTCTCTGTTAAAAGGCGCTTCAGGATTTCGGAAGGAATGGTTGTAGTGCCTTTGAGCAAAGAAACTTCTGCCTCCTGAATTTTATCTATGGCGATGTTATCAAAATGTCCATCAGTGAGTGCAGTAAGAACCATGATTTGTTCAGGCACTGAAAGTGGTTGAAGCTCATTTTGTTTGAAACATGCCCTGATTCTCTTGCCATGTTCAATAATCTTTCGGGTATTTTCATCCAGTCTGGTACCGAAACGGGCAAAGCTTTCCAGTTCTTCAAATTGCGAATAAGCAAGTTTTAGCTTACCTGTCATAGACCTGTAGGCGGGTAACTGGGCATTACCGCCTACCCGCGAAACGGATTTTCCCACATCCACAGCGGGCAAAATACCCAGTTCAAAAAGCTTAGGTGAAAGATAGATTTGTCCATCGGTAATAGAAATGAGATTAGTAGGTATGTATGCCGAAATATCCTGTGCCTCTGTTTCAATAATTGGCAGTGCTGTAAGTGAGCCGCCTTTAAGTTGAGCATTGAGATGCGTTGCCCTTTCCAGTAAACGGGAATGGATATAAAAAATATCTCCGGGAAAGGCTTCACGGCCCGGGGGCCTTCGTAACAACAGCGAAAGCTCGCGGTAAGCGCGGGCATGATTGGTAAGATCGTCATATACAATCAGCACATCACGGCCCTGTTCCATAAAATATTCCGCAATAGTGGTTGCAGCATAAGGGGCAATGTATAGCAGCCCCGGTGGGTTATTTCCTTCGGTTACTACTACCACGGTATAATCCATAGCGCCTTTTTCCTTCAGCTTAGCAATTACTTTAGCTACCGAAGAGGCGCGCTGCCCTATGGCACAGTATACACATATTACATTTTTACCTCGCTGATTAATAATGGTGTCAATAGCAATAGCAGTTTTACCCGACTGGCGATCACCTAAAATAAGCTCGCGCTGTCCTCTGCCTATGGGAACAAGCGCATCTATAACTTTTATTCCTGTTTGCAGAGGAACATTTACCGCTGCGCGATTCATAATGGCAGGGGCCGGACGTTCAACAGGCATACGTTCGGTAACAGCTATGGCCTCTTTACCATCCATTGGCCTCCCTAAAGGATTAATTACTCTGCCTATCAATGCATTGCCAACCGCTATATCCATAACACGACCTGTACGCTCAACCTCATCACCCGCATTCAATAAGGTATCTTCTCCAAGCAAAATCGTTCCTATCTCATGTTCATCAATATTAAAGGCGATACCCAATAAGTTTCCCGGAAATTTCAATAGTTCTTCAAAGCCTGCACCGGGAAGGCCGGAAACCTTAACGATACCTTCCGATACACTTTTAACAGTACCAACTTCGCGGGGGGTGAAAGGGAATATGTGCTTTTCCACACCATCGCTTAATTGGTCGAATGTTCTGTTTATCGTTTCACTTAATTCATTTGCCGGCATGTTATTTTTTTGGGGGTAGCGTTTCCGAAATTTCCTTTTCCATTACCGGTATGCTTTTTTCAAGTGAATTAAGATATTCTGAAATACTCCATGCCAGCTTATAACCGTTAGCACTAAGTTCAATTCCGCTAATCAGCTCCGGATTGGTTTTAAATTGAAATTGCGGCGCTGCACTCAAAATCCTGTTTACTGCGTCTTTAATTTCGTTTTGCTGTTTTTCCGGCAGGTCAAATGCACTGCGCACCAGTATCGGATTTGAATTGGACTTGAAAGCATCCACAAATTGTCTTTTCTCCTCTTCTTTCAATCCATGTAAACGCCCGATGAACATGTTAGCTGATTGTTCTTCCAGACCGGCTGAAGCGAGGTCTGTAAGTGCTTTTCTCGTGATGGCGAAAACCTGCTGCCGGGTTTTTTGAGCAATTTCATGGTTCAGGTTTTCCTGCGCTTCTTTTGATGCTGCATCTAATTTAGCAGTTAACGAAGCAGCATCCTTTCTTGCCTGCTCAAGAAGTTTCTTCCGTTCATCTTCCGATTCTGCAACAGCTTTATCAAGCAGGGCCTTCCTTTCCTTATCAAAAGCTTCGTTCTTTTGCTTAAACTCTTCCTGCTCTTTGTTGGCCTCTGTCTTCTTCGCTTCAGCATCTGCCAATCGGGCTACTATTTTCTTTTCGCGCTCGTCAATAGCCTTCAGGATTGGCTTGTATAGAAAACGCCATAACAGCCCCACTAAAATGAGGAAATTAAGCACCTGGGCTATTACTGTGAACCAGTCAATTTTCATTTTATGTTTAGTGTTTTGCGATGATGTGAGTCCAGAACGGATTAGCGAAAATGATAATCATGGTAACTACGAAAGAATATATCGCCGTTGACTCAATCATGGCAAGGCCCACGAATAAAGTTCTGGTAATTGTTGGCGCTGCATCTGGTTGCTGGGCAATGGCGCTTAATGCAGCCGCTACCGATTTTCCTTCGCTTAATGCAGGGAACATACACCCCAGTGATGTAGTAAGCCCGGCAGTAATAATTGAAACGATTGCAATGATTGATATACTGTCCATATTAATTCTCCTTTTTTATTTTTTGGTTACTAAATCTTTTTTATCTGAATTTTTAGGAGGGGCTTGCACAGCCGCTGCAATATAAACTGTAGCGAGAATGCTGAAAATATAGGCCTGCACCATGCCTATCAGCAAACCCAGCGCCTGCATAACAATCGGAAATATAAAAGGGGTAATGCTTAGCAAAATTGCCACAATCATTCCTCCGCTCATAATATTGCCAAACAGCCTGACCGCTAATGCGAGTGTGCGCGATAATTCGCTGATAAGATTAAAAGGCAGCATAATGAAAGTTGGCTGCAGGTATGATTTCAGGTAAGTACCTATACCTCTTTGCTTAATGCCGAAAAAAGGTACCGCCAGGAATACAGAAATGGCAAGGGCCGTAGTGGTAGAAAGCGAACCGGTTGGTGCTTGATAATACGGAAACACTATTAATACATTGGCCGTAGCAATAAATAAAAACATGGTACCGATAAAACCAATATATAGTTGTGGGCTGTCAAGGCCAACACCTTTAATTTCGCTATTGATGCCTGTTACCACCATTTCGAGGATGCATTGCCAGCGCGAAATATGCATATCAGTTTTCAGTTTGCGGGTAATGATTGCTGATGTAAGCACCAACAAAAGCATTATACCCCAGGTGGTAACCAGGGTCAGATTAATATTAAAAAAACCATAAGACCAAAAAATGGTTTGGTCAGGACTAAGTTTCATTTACTACCTCCTTTCTTAGCTGATTTCGTTTTTCTTCTATCCTTTTAGTAATGTATAGCACAATATACCTTGCAGCAATAAAGCCAACCGTACAAATAAGAAGCCGTTGCCAATTACCGTTGCCCACAAAATAAAAGCCAAGCATTGTAATAGTAAGCCGGCTAATTAAACCGCCTGAAAACCATAGGCCGGGCATTGTTGATTTAAGGGCTCTCTGCACGGTTATCCAAAGCCCGCCAAAGAATATGGCACCCAAACCTAAACCAGCTATAAACGCTAGAATCATAGATAATATTTCACTCATTTTATTCATCATCGGTTTGATGCATTTTTTTATCTTCACTTGCCACCCAATACCAGGCAATCAGGCAACCGGCTATTAAACCAATAATCAAAAGCGACAGTGTCCATGAAAAGGGCACCGGGTGTGTTTTGTCGAGCCACAGGCCTAACAAGGCACCCAAAACCGCCGGAACAGCCACCGACCAACCCACCATCCCAAACATGCCTAAACCAAACCAAACACCTTTGTTTTCACGTTGCGCTTTAAGCTTTCGCTTTTCCATTTGTTCTATCCGCTGGCTTAAAAGGCGTTCGTTATTTGAATCTGTAGGTTCCATTGCTATTCGTTATGAAGTTTTTCAAGATTATGCATCAATCCGCTTTCCATCTTAGCCAATAGTGAACGGACATTTTTTTCTTCACTATCCTGATTCAAAAATTCCTTTTCTACAGCTTCATGAAGTTTGCCGAGGTCCGTACCTTCAACTGCATTACGAACCGATACCAGTACTTGTCTTCCTGCTTTTATCATCACACCCTCATCCAGGGCCAGGTAATGCACTCCTCCTGCATCGGTTTCATAGGTAAAAATTCCAGGTACCAATGATGCGGCAAAATCCAGCCGTTGTGGCAATAAACCATAAGAACCTGCACTCGTTTCTGCAACAATGCTCTTCACATTCCCGGTTTCATTGAATACCTTGTATGGAAGAAGGATTTTCATGTTCATTAATTGTTCGCTCATTTTACCGGGGTTGCGGTTTTTATAGCATCAGCGGGTTTAACTATTTCAGAGGGGCCTGGAGCCTTCTTTTCGGGGGCGGCAGTTTTTGCTTTTTGCTTCGCTTCATCAATGGCCCCTATCATGTAAAACGCACTTTCAGGTAAATCCTTAAACTCATCAGAAAGGATGCGCTCGCAACCATCGAGGGAGTCTTTTAAACTAACATCCTTACCCTTTATGCCACTGAATTGTTCGGTCATAAAAAAGGGTTGGGTAAGAAATCGCTCTAAGCGCCTGGCACGGCTTACTAAATTGCGGTCATTGATAGATAGCTGCTCCAGGCCAAGCATGGCAATAATATCCTTCAGGTCTTCATACTGTGCCAGTGTTTGCCTTATTTTTTGCGCCAGATTATAATGCCGGTCACCAACAATGCCCGGAGTTGCCATTTTTGAGTTTGATTGTAACAAGTCTATCGCAGGATAGAGACCCTGACTGGCCCTCTTCCGCGAAAGAACAATGGATGCCGAGAGATGTGAAAATGTATGGACAGCGGCGGGATCGGTTAAATCATCCGCAGGCACGTACACTGCCTGGATGGAGGTGATGGCCCCCGTATCTGTATTCGCAATCCGCTCTTCAAGTTTTGACAGTTCGGTTCCCATAGTAGGCTGATAGCCCAACCGGGAAGGCATTTGCCCTAACAAACCGGAAACCTCCATGCCTGCCTGTATAAACCGGAAGATATTGTCAATGAGCAGCAGTACATCCCTATGCTCATCGTCCCGAAAATATTCCGCCATTGTTAAAGCTGCATGGCCTACCCGAAAACGTGCTCCGGGTGGTTCGTTCATCTGCCCAAACACCATGACCATATTTTTCAAAACATCGGCTTTCTTAATATCTTCATAAAGTTCCTCAGCCTCCCGGCAGCGTTCACCAATGCCACAAAACATACTGACGCCATTTTGATGCCCTACCATTTTATGAATCATCTCAGTAAGCAACACTGTTTTCCCGACACCGGCCCCGCCAAACAAACCGGCTTTTCCACCGCGTTCCAGGGGTATCAATACATCAATAGCCTTAATTCCGGTTTCGAAAATTTCAGATTTGGAAGATTGCTTAGCTAAAGAGGGCGGCGATTGATGTATGTTACGCCAATCCATTCCGGTTAGGGACGCCAGGTGATCAATGGTATTACCAAAAACATCAAACATCCGGCCCAGAATTTCTTTTCCTACTGGTACCGTTAGTTGTTTTCCGTCAGTTTCTACAGCCATGCCACGTGCCAGTCCCTGGGTAGGTGTTAATGCAATCCCCCGCACACGACGGTCATCCAACTGCGTCAGTACCTCAATGGATATTTCTTTATCCTTACCGGTTTTCAGCAAAGTAAAAACAGGGGGCAAATAATCTTCGAATAAAACATCTACAACGCTACCCCGCACCGACATAATTTTTCCGTGATTTAAAGTATGGTCTGTTTGTTTTGAAGTCACCGCCAAGTTCCTGATTTTTTAGAATATCATAAATATATCTATCTGAGATTAATAGCTTCATGACCATAGTCATGAAACTCAATGACAATTAATAGCCCAACAATTAGTGCAGCCATAAAACGCAATTTAACCGGCTCTGCAAAAAGATAATGCAATCTTTTTCCAGTTCCTTCTTTTTCATATCCTAATGTTGAATAAAATTACTGCAGCGATAAGTAAAATCATTACAAAATTTCAGATAAAATTTATATAATTCACACATTTTAAATGAGCCGTTATTCTATCCTTTTTATATCACTCCCAAATGATGATAATTAATACCGCCAACAATTAGCGCTGCCATAAAATCCAGTTATTTTCTAAAGGCACGGAAATGCTTTCATAGTTCGGAATTATGCGTACTGTAAAATCACCTGAAGGCCTGGATGATATAATTTTTGCACGATATATGTGCATGGTCCCATTTTCAGAGACTGAATCAATATCCATATTTACTTTTACAGGTTCAGCGCTGTTAACCCCTTCTGCATAAAGCTGGACAAAAACTTCATCCGAATTCATACCATTCAGCATTACCTGAACATGAAACTGATATCCATTTTGCAAACGTTCTGAGTGTATTTCTCCAAATTTTATCTTCTCTCCTTTAGTTTTAAGCTCATGCTGAGAATTGAAAATCCGGTTACCCAAAGCTCCTTTGTCGGCGGCTCGCTTTAAATAGGTTGCAGCGGCAGGCAGATAATATTTTTCGGTATATTCTCGTACTGTACGATTGACTGAAAAACGAGGTGTTAATTTTGACATGCTTTTCCGCATCCGTTCTATCCAACGCAATGGCAGCCCATTCTCATTACGGGCGTAAAATTCAGGTACTACCTCCTGCTCAAGCAAATTATACAAAGCCACCGCCTCCTCTTCATCCCTGGCAGGGTCATCACCATGTTCTTTCGTGTCACCCATTGCCCATCCCACTTCGGAGGTGTATGCTTCCGCCCACCAACCATCCAATTCCGACAAATTAATTCCCCCGTTAACCAGTACCTTCATACCACTGGTTCCGCAGGCTTCCCACGGACGTCTTGGCGTATTTATCCATACATCCACCCCCCGCACAAGATGCTCAGTTAATAACATATCATAATCGCTTAAAAAAATAACGTGATGATATAGATCATGCTGTGCGATAAACTGTATCCATTGCCTGATTAATGCCTTACCTGATTCATCGAACGGAGGGGCTTTACCGGCAATGACTAATTGCACAGGCTGTTCGGGATTTGTTAGAATACGGATAAATCGTTCCGGGTCATGCAGCAGAAGATTTGGCCTTTTATAAGGAACAAAACGGCGTGCAAAACCCAGCGTTAAAACATCGGGGTTAAACACCTGTTTCGCACCTTCAACCATTTCGGACGATTGGCCGGAAATCCTTAATTGCCTTTCAAATCTTTTCCTGGTGAAATTGACAAGATTACTCCTTGATTTGATGCGAAGTTGCCACAGCGTATCATCAGATGCCTTGCAAATATCCTGCTCAACGGTTTTCAGGTCTCCTCTCCAACGATCTTTTCCGCAGAGTTCTGTCCAGATTTCATCAGCAAATTCAGAATCCCAACTTGTCATATGAACACCATTGGTTACTGATCCAACAGGTACTTCATCCATTGGCCAACGCGGAAAAAGGCTTTTGAAGAGGTCCCGGCTCACCATGCCATGTAAACGGCTTACCCCATTCACTGCCCCACTGCCGCGAATTGCCAGATAGGCCATATTGAAATTTTCTGAGGTGTTACCTGGATTCTGCCGCCCGAGAGCCATTAAATCATTAAAATTAACATCCAGTTCATTTTTAGCATAGGCGCCAAGAAATTGCTCCATAAGCAAAGGACTGAATTGATCAAAACCAGCGGCAACAGCAGTATGGGTAGTAAATAAATTACCGGCCCGCGTTATAGCCAGTGCCGCTGCAAATGAAACTCCTGTTTCTTTCATTAAGTCATTGGCACGTTCCAATACAAGGAAGGCAGCGTGACCTTCATTCATGTGGCAAACTTCAGGCTTAATGCCAAGGGCCTTGAGTAATCTCCACCCACCTATTCCCAATATGATTTCCTGTTGAATGCGAAGATCGTTTCCGCCTCCGTATAGTTCGCTGGTTATTCCACGATGCACGGGTAAATTAGCAACATCATTGCTATCCAGCAAATACAACTTTACTCTTCCTACCTGAACCTGCCAGGTCCGTAGCCAGACCGGGTACCCGGGTAAGGATATTTTTATTCGTAACCATTCACCGTTGGGCAAACGTAATGGAGTAATGGGTAACTGTCCCGGATCATTATATGGAAAGAGTGCCTGCTGTGTACCATCTTTATCAATTTCCTGCCGAAAATAACCCTGTTGGTAAAGCAAGCCGACAGCAACTACCGGCACACCCAGGTCGCTTGCCGCTTTTAACTGGTCGCCCGCAACATTGCCCAATCCGCCTGTATAAATTGGCAGCGCTTCGCTTAGCATAAACTCCATACTAAAATAAGCGACATGGGTAAGCGGTGTATCGGGATAATTTTGCTGAAACCAGGCTTTACCGGAAGAAGCCAGTTCTTTTAACTTGATTAACTCATTCATTTTGTCCCGAAATGCCGGATCTGCCAATTGCCGCTCAAGTTCATCCCGCGACACTGTTTGTAAAACTATCCATGGGTTATGGGTAAGCTCCCACAATGCAGGGTCAAGCTGTTTCCATAATTCATCCGTGGCATGGTTCCATGACCAGCGCATATCAAGGGCGAGCTCTGCAAGCGCATCAATTCCCTCTATATCTGAACGCAAAAACCCATATTTATGTTTTGCACTAAATGATTGACTATTCATACAATTTATATTTATAATATATTTACTATAATAGCCAGCTTATTCCGAAAAACCTTACAACTTATATATTTCAATGGTCTGTCATACCATAATCGTATTGTAAAGTTGCTTAATGCTGCTTGTTCAACCGCTTTTAAAATATTGTTTAACAGTATCCAACCCCTGATAATGAATGCCGGCAATCCCCATTTTTTCAGCCACCTGGATAAAAGTTAAGCGGTCATCTATATATACAGACTGACCGGCTGGTGTTTGTGTAGTGTCCATCGCTAGTTTAAATATAGCGGGGTCAGGTTTTCGGAGGCGCACATAACAGGATGAAATATAAAAGTCGTAAAGTTCATCCAGCTTATATTTCTTAATCCTATATTCATTTAGTTCGCGGGCTTCATTGCTAAGGGCCACTATTTTATACCCACGTTCTTTTTTCAGTTTTTTAAAATATTCTATGGCCCCATCCAGCGGCTGCGATTGTTCCATCATAAGGGTTTTAAATTCCTCTTTCGAAAAAGGCCTTTTTATATGGAATATGACGAAGTTGAGATAATCGTCCAGTGTCATCCTGTCCGACTCATAAGTATCCCATACCAGTGCATTGCGATCTTCTGTTTCATTTTTATCAAGGCCCAGTTTCGCGATTACATATTCTCTTTGCTTCAGGCCCCAGCCATCAGTTAGCAATACACCTCCGATGTCGAGAAATATAGTGGTTATCTTTTTAGTTTCCATATAGGTTTAAGATTCAGTTTGCTCCAGTTCCTTTTGGCCAGGCGATTGCAATAAATTTTCAGCCGAACGCTTAACCCCGATGCCCTGTATATCTAAAGCATTCGACCTTTTTGCGGCTTTTCCTAATGCCAGCGAATAGGCGATTTTGTATTCCTGAATAAGGTTTTTCCACAAAGCCGAACAGGAAAGCAAGCTGGCCGCTTTGCGCGCCGTATTAACCAGTTTGGCAGAGTTGCTGCTATATTCAAGCATAATATCCGCTACGTTTTTTACAGCTTCTGAATAATTATTGTCGTTACGTTCAATAACTGCCAGGCCATGATTTATGTCAATAATGCCGGATCGAACTACCTGTCCGAACCCCGATAAATTGGTAGTGATAGTTGGTATATGAAAAGCGAGACTTTCGAGAGGTGTATAGCCCCAGGGTTCATAATAGGATGGGAATGCTGAAATATCAAAACCGGTTAGCAAATCATAATAGGTCAAGTTGAAAATGCCATCATTACCATCTAAATAAACCGGGGCGAAAACAACCTTTACTTTATTCTCTTTAAGGTTATTCAACTGGTTTTTATTAATAAATCCGAGAATCGGATCGCATTCGCTTCCCTTCAGGGAGTGTGTCAACACTTCATTTTTCATTTCGGTATTGGCAGTTTTTTTTATTCGTTCCAACAAATCAAGGCAGGGCCCACCGTGATTGGCAGGAATAAAAATGAAAGCGACCAACTGTTTTTTTAAGGAAATTGTTTTGCCCAAAACTCCCAGTGCATCAATAAAAACATCAACTCCTTTGTCATGGAACTCATATCTGCCACTGGTAATAGCCAGTAGACTATCCTCTGCCAAATCCTGCCCGGCCAAAGCATTTGCAACCTGCAACAATTTTTTACGTGCAGTAATACGCTTTTTCCTGAAGATTACAGGATTGGGTACTATGCAATCATCAAAACCATTGGGAGTTATAATATCAGGCTTTTTACCAAGAAACCTGGAGCATTCTTTACCTGTAATTTCGCTTACGGTAGTAAAACAATCCGCATTTGCGGCCGATACTTTTTCAAGTGAATGCTTGGCTATATCATTATAATTGCGGGCTTCAGTGTCGGCGTTAAAGGTATCAAACCTGCTGTAAAACGGCAAACCGCTGCCGGCCAAAGCCCTTCCAACCACTGTAGCATGCGTAGTAAATACAGTAGCTATTTGCGAAACATGTTCATTCAGATATAATAAACCCACACCCGTTATCCACTCATGGAACTGGGCAATGATTTTATCGCTTAGGGTAAGGTGAAAACTATAAAAACTTTCTATCACTTTACCGGCAGCATAGCCAAATAAAGCAGGTTCTATATAATCCCACCGGCCGGTAAGCGAATCAACCTTATACCGGGTCCAGAGTTCGGTTAAAATGGCGTCCTTCTGTGTAAAAAATGGAGCAAAATCAACGAGCACTACAATAGGGTTGCCGGCAATTTTCCATCGGCCAACTTTAATTCTAAACCCATTAGATTCAACATCAGCGCGCCATGAAGCCAACAGGCCTTTATCTTCTGTAAATTCAGGATGGTCACCCGGGCCTTTCCAAATATCAGGGCCTATCATTATAAAGTTGTCTCCCAACCCGTCAACCATAGTTTGCGCCTTTGTGGATACGACTGTATATATACCACCTACTTTGTTGCACACTTCCCAGCTTACTTCAAAAACATAATCGGGCCGTATTATTTTTTCACTGATCATACGAATATTTCATTGACTTCTTCTACTAAAGGCTTATTTGCTTTTTGCGGTTTCTTTGTTCTGATTGACGCGTGCCTATCCTTTGCCTGCTGCTCTTTGAGCCGGTTATTTATATTCATTTCGAAATCGCTTATCACATTCATATAGTTGATATATGCCAGGTAGGGAGATTGGTACGGGTTGAAATATTTATGTACATCACCATCTGCAAAAAACTTCGTACACAAATAATAAAAGTGGTCGCTGGTTTGAAGATAAAGCCAGTCGCGCCTAATCTGCTCATCTCTGCATTTTTTGACCTTATCCTCCAGTTTATATAAAGATTCAAAAGCGTTATCCTGCAGTTCGTTACCCAACCAGGCCGAAAGATTTCGTTCCTCATCGGCCCACGAAACAGCCTCGGGCATACTAATAGCAGCAACGGGCTGCAACATCGCGCCTGCCTCGGATGGCGTAATAAACCGGTAAGGAGTTTTATCAAAAACATGGTGTGGCAATGCTTTCAAAAATTCAAAAATTCCTGATTCAGCCCACTGGTGTTCGCCAAATGTTTCATAATCCATAAACAGGTTTACAATTTCCCCGGCAGGTGGTATCGCATTCAACCAACTTACAAATGTCTCCGCTCTCAGCCCGCCACCATCCTGAACAGAATGTGAGAACCGAAAAGCAATATCATCACTCAGTTTATAATTTTTCAACAACAATTTCAATCCGGAGCCCTGATCGCCCCGGTATAAATAATTAGGGCTTTTCCATCCCAGCACATGGTCGGCGCCTTCGGTTAGCATGGTTTCAAAACCTAAATCACTAACCATGCCCCTATTTTATCCGAATAAATAAGTTCGGTATTGCGGAACACGGTAGGCTTTTGCCCAAACAAAGTTTCGATTTTCGCACTACGGCCTTTCACCTGGCTTCCAAACTCTTTAGGGCTTACCAGTGCACTTAGTGAATGACTATAAGTTTCAGCCAAAAACGCTACACAACCGGTTGCTGCCAATTGCTTAAAGCTTTCAAGCACTTCAGGGGCATACATTTCAAACTGGTCAAGCGCAGTGCCTGAAATGGAAAAGCTTACCTTAAACCGCGAACCATAGGTTTTTATCAGATCCAGTAGTAATTTATTAGCGGGCAGGTAACATTTACCGGCTACCTTATGCATCACTTCTCTATTGTGATTGTCATCAAAATAATGATGGTTCTCCCCAATATCAAAAAAGCGATACCTCCTTAACCTGAATGGCTGGTGTACCTGAAAGTAAAAGCAAATGTTTCTCATTATCCCTTGTTTAAATAACTGATTGGTATATAGTTTTAACCTTTGATGCAGCTTTCACCCATTTTAAATCTTCCAGTTCTTTACTCCCTTCACGAATAAATGTTTGGGACAGCGGTTTATAACGAAGAAGGCCCGCAATAGCATCGGCCAGTGCATCTATGTCCCAAAAATCAACCTTAATAGCGTGTTTCAATACCTCCGATACACCAGATTGTTTGGAGATTATAACCGGCACTCCGGAACGGATAGCTTCAAGCGGCGTAATACCGAATGGTTCAGATACCGAAGGCATTACGTAGACATCACTCCTGGCATATATATCATCTGTTTCCTGGCCTTGTAAAAAACCGGTAAAGTGAAAGCGTGCGCCCATCTTTAGTTTTGCAACCTGGCTGATTATTTGCTGTAGCATGTAGCCATTACCGGCCATTGCAAAATGTACATCGGGCATTTTATCCAGCACTTTCCGGGCGGCCTGAACAAAATACTCAGGCCCCTTTTGAAATGTTATCCGTCCTAAAAACGTAACAATTTTTTCGTTTTTAGGTGCCCGTGGTTCTGCATTGTTCTGCTTCGCTATAGCGGGTAAAACGCCGTTATGCACTACGGTAATTTTATCGCCGGGTATTCCATACCTGGTCCGCAATATTTCTTTTGTAAACTCACTTACGGTAATTACAGCATCCGCCTGTATCAGGCCCTTTCTCTCAATCTCATATACACTATGGTTGATGTTCTCGCCCGAGCGGTCATATTCAGTAGCATGCACATGTACTATCAGGGGTTTCCCGCTTATTTCCTTTGCTATAATACCAGCCGGAAAAGTAAGCCAATCGTGTGCATGAATAACATCAAATTGATTCTGTTTCGCAAGTTCTGCAGCCACCAGCGCATATTGTGTTACCTCCTTCATCAAATCATGACCATAGTGACCCGTTAAATCAAAGTGTGCTGAACGGGCTGCTCCGGGTGCTATAACATATTGTGTTGACGAAGCCTGATGTGAAAATGTTCCGGGCTGGATATATGGAAGTATGGGTGAAGAAACTTCGATGTAATGCAATTTCTTTAGCAACTCACGATACCATGGGTCATTAAAATTCATCACCACTTCTGAAGCATCGAGCAGACGGAATTTGCTTTTATCTTCTTCGCCATGCAGTTTAGGTACTACAAAAAGAACATCAACTCCTTGTTGCAATAATCCGGTTGTAAGTCCGAAACAAGCAGTGCCTAAACCACCCGAAATATGCGGTGGAAATTCCCATCCAAACATGAGGATCTTCATAATCAAATATGCCTTTAAAGCTTTAAGCTGTGAATGATTTTTTGGAATTTGAAGATGAGTCTTTTAACTCTGGCAACCTTTATACAATTCGGGAAAATATTTACACAATTCACACATTATTTAGTGCGACCCAGTCAGATTTGCATAAGGATGATATTGCTCAATTTCGGGAAAGTGTTCCACTGTTCCCACGTTTTCAATCGGAGTAAACTTTTTAAGTTTGAGTTTTTTGAACAGACTCAGTGTCATTCCAGATACATTCTTAAAGTTGATGGATAAATGTGCCAGAGTGGAAAAGCCGGTCTCAAAGAGTCGAGTAGGTAAGGGCATTTCAGCCCAAACCTCTCACAGAACCGTACGTGATCTCCCATCATACAGCTCATGTTGTCCAGCCATTTTCTTTTATTCCCAATTTCCATTTGGGCAAAGATGGAGGCAGTGAGCGTAAATCAAGCGTGAATTAAAGGAATACTCTAAAACTCAATACCGGCGCGGGTTCCAGAACGAGGTTCATATCCCTCTCTCTCCGCTCCGTCAATACCAAATTGCACTAACGCCTTGTAAACTAAATGCTTACAGGGCGTTTCTGTTTTACCAAATAACCACACTTTACACCAGATTTCACTTTTTACGATACCAATTATGTCCTGCATTGGCTTAAAACCAGGTAGCATGTTTTGAAGTAAACAAGGCCGGCCTTTCAGCTTGCCTTGATGCTTTCCGACAATATTTAAGTAATCAATTTTTCTTTGCCATCTCCATGGACAAAGTAAATTTTATTTTCGTCTGTCACTACCCTGGCGTTCAAACATCCAGCCAGGATATTCGGGTATAAGTTTACTCACCTCGTCCAGCTTTTGCAATTCATCCACAGTAAATGTCACCCCAGTAGATTTAAGATTGTCTTCCAATTGAGTAGAATCTTTAACCCCAATTATGACACTCGTAACAACATGCTGGTGCAACAACCAGGCTAACGCAAGTTGTGCCACCGTTGATTGTTTTATTTTGGCCATTGGCTCTAACACATCTATCACGTTAAATGCCCTTTCTTTATTTACCGGAGGAAAATCAAACTTAACGAGCCTTGAGCCCTCAGGCGCGTCACCGTTCCGCTTATATTTTCCGCTCAGTAAACCTCCTCCAAGGGGGCTCCATACCATCAATCCCATTTTCTGGTCTTTCAACATGGGAACTATTTCACGTTCTAAGTCTCTTGTTGCAAGAGTATAATGTGCCTGAAGTGAAACAAATCGCGAAAGCCGGTTGCAATGTGAGTAACTCAACGCTTTCATAATGTGCCATGCTGCCAGGTTACTGCATCCAATGTACCTTACTTTCCCGCTTTTTACAAGAGTATCAAGCGCATCAATAGTCTCTTCCAATGGAGTCAGTTCATCGTAGCCATGTATTTGATATAGATCAATATAGTCCAGGTTAAGACGCTTTAAGCTTGCCTCGGCTTCATACAGAATGTGCTTACGGCTAAGCCCGCTGCCGTTTGGTCCTTCATTCATTTTGCCACGGATCTTAGTAGCTATAACCAGGTCATCTCTTTTGAGGTTTAGATTTCGAATAGCCTTTCCCGTTAATTCCTCAGATAACCCCTCAGAATATACATTGGCGGTATCAATAAAATTGATACCCGCTTGAATAGCTTGTCCCATAATAGCATCGACTGCTGTCTGATCCAAATGACCAATATTGGCAAAATTACCTTTGCCGCCAAAAGTCATGGTGCCCAGGCACAATTCAGATACTTTGAGGCCCGTGTTTCCCAATAATTTATACTTCATGATATGCGTTTTGATTTATAGTACTTTCCAAAATGGGAGAAGAAGAGGTTATGTATTTTATAAGGTACGTTTTTAGGTTATCTATTAACCTTTGAGCTACTTCCATATCATAACTTTGCGGTGTTATTTTTTTGACTGCCTTCAGGTAATAATATTCACCTGTAACCAAATGTCCTTTGTCTTCTTCAGCGAGGTAAATCAGGGTTTGCGCCCCTTTTTCAGGTGGTATAGCCATGAAACGGAAAAATAATTTGGCGAACCAGTTTGCATTACGCCCAAGGTTTGTACTAACAAACCCCGGATGTTCGCAGTATACCCCAACCCCTTTATCTTCCAGCCTTTTTGCAAGCCACCGGCAAATAAGAATCACTTCGAGCTTCGACTGGCGGTAAGCTCTGACACCGCTGAAATTGTTCCTGGATTCCAGGTTGCTGAAATCAACGTCTCCCTGGTGTAAGGCAGATGCAGCGAAAATGGATTTCGCTTCTTTCGACTTTACCAAAAGGTCAAATAATAAATGGTTTATCAGCAACGGCGCTAAAACATTCACATGAAATATCTCTTCTATGTGGTTTTTCGATTCCTGATACTGGAAATTCCAAACTCCTGCATTGTTGATGAGTGTATCAATATATTCGTGTTTTGCTTTTACCTGGTTGCAGGCATCTGCAATAGATTCAAAGGATGAAAGGTCGCATTTTACAATTTCAATAGTTCCGCTTTTTCCTCCATAACTCCTTTGATACCCGGATAACAAATGTTCTCCTTTTTCCTGGCTCCGGGCTGTTGCTATTACATTGTTTCCATGTGCAGCCAATTCACAGGCTGTAACCAAACCAATGCCGGAAGTGGCACCCGTAATGAAGATTGTTTTGCCCATAATTCTTTTTTTAAATTTTAGACTTCTGTAAATAATTTATGGCATTGTAATATAACTGTGTATTATTTCCCGGTAGTGTTTCTGTTATTTCCCAATACCCGGTAGATTGAAGGATTTAGTGACATTTGAGTACACGTTTTATCACATAAAACCGAATCGTGGTTTAACAGAAATAAATAATTTGATATTATCATATTTCGCATGGCAGTATCCTTTTTTATTAAGGCGCCCCCCTTCTCCGATTTCATAAATTCGCAATTACTCTTCACCAAATCTGCTGATGCAGGGCTATTTGCAAGATTGTTTAACATTTCATTTGCCAAATCATGGTCGTTACTAATAGCTTGCATTATGTTATGGCGTGAATCATTGTTTTTAAGTAATTCTTCAGTTGTTTGCTGATGAGTGCAAGCTGCCATGAAAACCAGTCCAGTTAAAATAGCGTATTTCATTGTAATGATTTATTGGGTTAAATTTTAAATTGAGAGCAACGTAGCCTGGAGGATTTGTTCAGGAAATGGATTTATTTCCTTTCCCCATTTCCCATATCTTTCTTTTCTTCCATCACTTTAGTATGGGCGCTATCCTTTTTGCATTCCATTTTTTTACCATCACACCAATTCATATCTTCTTTTCCATCCAATTCCCCGTCTTTATCCCATCCATCTGTTCTCCCATCCACTCTGCCATCCCAACCATCTGTATGATGGTGCCACATCATGTATTCCCTCATAATATTTTCCCGGTATTCCATCGCACGAGGTTCACGGAAATGATGCCGCACGTTTATTAAACCATGCCTTAACTGGCATAAAAAAGAGTAAGATAAGAGATGATAAGCACCGAATAACAGACCCAGGAAAGAAATTTATCAGCACCGTCTTTTTTTACTTTGGCAAGCAAAAGAACAGTAGCCAGAATGATAAGCAACGTGATAGAAATAGTTATATATAACATAATCTTCGTTCTATTGTTATGAAAAATTTAATTTAAAATTAACTAAGCAAATTTATTTCTGATTTTTACGCAATGCAATGATGATCATCATTCCTATGAGTGATTATAATTGCCACTGTTTTATATTATGACTCTTTCGACTACCTGCAATTTATTGTTGCACTGGACGAAAAACCGGGAATAGAAACACCCGAAGAAGATTACGGAAAGATAACAACACTTACCGGGCTGTTGACATACCTTTCGGACAAGAAAAAATAATGCCCGGCCTGAGCATTATATAAAGGAATATTTCAAAAGAGTTAAAAACTAAAATATCATGCAATTCCATTGCATGGTATTTTAGTCAATATTGCAAAAAACGAATCCTTATCTCTTTACATTCGTGACACGCTCAACGAAGGCCGGAAATTTTTGACCAC
>PMXD01000277.1 GCA_003165895.1 Bacteroidota bacterium
ACCATGCCTTTCTATATACCCTACGCCTTCAACTTTTTTGCCCTTGTACTTACCGGTAATATTCATGCGGCCTTCCCAAAAAGCCGGCTTTGAAAGAGCGGTGGCAAACTCCTGGTTGGGGAAAGCAGCGTGCGCTTCAAAACTCAGTTTAAAATCGGGTGCATCTAATTTCCACGAAACAGGGTAATCGTTAAACGTCCGGGTACTGGTCCAGGGCTCATCAAGCGGTTCTAAATGAAAATGGTTAGAGTGATGGCGCTTACCCTTTTCATCTACCAGGATAATAAATGAACCGCAATCCTCTCCGGTTTTCAAATCTATCAGGTCATAAGCAGTCAACTCACAACCATTATTCAGTTGTATAGCTATCCAGTTCCACGACACATCCTTTTTCGACTCATCATCCTTTTTATCCGGATGGCATCCAAATTCATGATCATACCAGCCGCTTGCCTTGGTAATGCTTAGTTTCTCGTCTTTTGCTTTAACGGTGCCTGTAACCTTACAGCGTGGAATGAAGTAATAAAACATATCCTCGGCTGATATGCCTCTTACAACTCCGTTATCGCCGTGCCGGATAGGCGGCCTTTGAGCAGTAAACACCAAATCAACTCCAATATTCAGTTCCTTATGAAACAAATGAAGTTGATAGGTTCCATCCTTTTGCTTCTTAAAAGTGTTGCCATCAAAATCCAGCGAGAGGGTTTTCAGCGATACCGTAGCGTCCTTCTTCAGCAACTCATCAGGATAAGGAACCACCCCTTTTTTCAACATCTCAATGGCCGCTCTTTTCAAAAACGGGTCTTTCAGTATTTCACCTTTCTGAAGCTTCTCCAGCCCCAGCTTAGGTGCCCGCTGGTCAATTAGCGAGACTGTGTTGTAGGTTTTTTTATCAAGGTCAGATAAAGCCCATATTACCGAGTGGGCATATACAGGGGCTTTTGTTTTTTTGTCGTATTCTACTATCCGCCGGAAAAAAGAGGCGAACAGCGAAAAATTTCTGTTGCCTTTCGCCTGTATGTGGCTGTGCATGTACCACCACTCGGTAGTACTGGATGCATGCGGCAGGTCGTGTATGGCTAAATCAATGGGGCCTTCTTTAGGCCAGTCAGCAGGAAAAAAATTACCGTTTGCAGGGGTTAAAGTTTTCTTCATTGTTTTCAGTATCAGAATAGCATTTTACATCCGGGTTAAAAAACTGCCGCCAAATGTAAACTTTGTTTCCAGATTCCTTCGAAATTTATACCCAACTTTCTGTTAAGAATTATTAGCCCACAATAAGATGAGATTTAGCTTAAAGCCAGTGTTTACCATTGGGGGAACCGCCTTTAGCCCCAGGTGGTAACTATTTTTGGCCTTCAAAAAAATGTTGCCCTGTTGTTTTATACGTAAACGATGTTTGGTCGGTACGTTAACTTCATAAAGGCTACTTACCCCACATCGGGTGCATATCAAATTGTAGTTACTTCTTTTCCCTTATTGCCGTTGGCTTCAGCCAACGGACTGTAATCAAAATCTCTGTTGGCTTTAGCCAAAAAGACTCTTTTGGCTAAAGCCGTATTTTTTTTGTCATTACAATCCGTCAGCTAAAGCAGACGGCAATAAATGGCTCTCAAAAGAATTAAAGCGACAATTTGTTATGCACCTCCCTGTCGGCTTTAAATAACAGCTAAAGGTTTTTTTTATATTTAGGGTGCGTTATAAACAGAAATACCGGTATGGTTCAAAGTGCTGACCTTCTTATCATCCAAAAGTTCGTATACCTCCTCGATGATTTTCATTACAAAGAGTTCAAAAACTATTTAGGTAGTATCAATGCTGCTTTGCCATTAAAGCTGGTTGAAACCATCAGAAAACAACTACCGGCATTTGATTCGCATGAGAAGTTGTGCAACAAGATATACAAGGATGCAGCTAAAGCTGAAAAACAAAACTTTAATCAGCTTAGCTCTTATACCTTTAAACTTTCTGCCAACCTTGCCAATAATTACCCCGAATACCTGCAACCTAATGTTGAAAAAATACAATTGCTGGTTGCCGCACAGAAACCGGACGAGGCCAATTTTTTAAATGCCCAACTGCTGGACATAGCCGAAAGGATAGTTGATTTTCCAAGTCAGCTGTTTGCACTCAAATTTCTAAGCCAGCAATCGCAAATGGCAAAAGATACTTTGCAAACGCAAAAGCTGGATGCCCGGTTAAAAGAAGCGCTTGATAATCAAAACCTCTTTTTCAAAATACTATCCGGCTTCAGGGTTGAAGTAGATACAGCCATTTCACCTAAAACCGATGAAGAGGTAAAGCGGTTACAGGAATATTTTGAGGGGTTCACCAACCATAAGTGCACTTCAGTAAGGATATTAAGCCAGTTTATTTGCCTGAACATTATCAGCGAACTCACCACCCAAAAGCTTACCGGGGATGATACAGAACGCTTAAAAAAAATCAGGAAGGAAATACAAAATCATCCTTACGTTGTTTTCCCGTTTTTAATGGACATAAAAGGCAGGCTTGAGCTAATGATACTTAATTCAACCTTTACCGACTTTTTTGCCAAAGAAACCGAAAAGGATATCAAACAATTATCGCTGCATTACGATTCGATAAAATTCTGGAAGAACTATGTAAACCTGGGCGAATTAAACCTGATTTCAGTACAATCTACCGGGCTGCTTTCAAAATATCACTACAAGGTTCACCAAAGCGATTATCAGGATATTATTGATAAATCAGACCGGGTTTTGATGGCTGAAATGATTACAAAATGCGAAAACATAATTGCCAAGCTGGGGCAGAAAAGCGAAAGGCCTTTTGAGGAAATAGCGGTTAGAATGTTGCATTCGGCACTGCTTATACTATCGGGTGGAAAGCAGATTGCGGCAGGCCTTACAGAGCTGGAAGCCATGCTAACCAATTACCAGCAGGTAAACTTTAAGCGTTCAACATCCAGCATTTTTATGTGCCTGATGGTAGGCTACTTTTCAATAAAGGACTACCAAAAATGCAATCAAACTTTTAAACGCTACCTGAAGAGCATAAAAGGAAAATTGTTTTTTGAAGGCAACCACGTTAAAATCCACGCTTACTATTACCTGTCGCAGTGGCTGGCCACAGGCAGTAAACAATACCCGGCCAAATTAAACACTTTGCTCACGGTCGATGGCAACGATGGCTCGCAGAGAACTATCTGGCACATGGTTAATTATTTTCAATTACCTATTGCAATTCCGGATGGAATGCTGGCTGCATTAAATTAATCTCACAAGCACTCCGGGAAGCTCTATAAAATTAAAGAAAATAAATACATGTAAACACAAAGTTCAATACAAACCTGCCTGCCGGTAGGCAGGGAACACCGGAATTATACTCTTTGTAGCCTTTGTATTGGCATTTTCCTTTGTGNNTTAATTTTAAACAGCTTCTAAGTCATTGCTCTTTATAGCAACAGCAATAACTACTTAAATACAAAAGTAATATTGTAACCTTGCGGTTATAAAACATTGCCTCAACCGGATTAAACTACTGTATGAAAAAACTAAAATGGATATTACCTTTATTGATTCTTACTGTTATGCTGGGTGGCTGTCCTTATGGAAGCACGATACCCCTGGATACCACAGGAAAAAAAATTAATAAGGAGTTACTGGGAACATGGGAGCCTAAATCATCTTCCGACGAGCAGTATAAGATTACCAAAGATGATGAGTTCACCTACAAAATTGTCAAATCCAGCAAAAACACCAAAGAACCTTCGATATACAAAGCTTACCTGACCGAATTAGATGGGGAACTGTTTCTGAACCTTTGGGAAGAAAATGGCTCAACAGATAAGACCTACTATCTTTATAAGCTTGAACTGAACAGCAGTTCCACCAAAGCTACCCTCTCATCGGTTACTGAAAATATCACTGAAAAGTTCACCACCCCTGAAGAGATGAGGGCCTTCTTCAAAAAATACAAAGGCCTGAGTTTCTTCTACGATAAAACACAGGACGTATTTATTAAGGACTAAATTTCATGCGTTGTTCCAGGTCTTCCGCCGCAGGCGGCCGACCTGGAACTATAAATAACGCAAGTCTCCCGACTTGCGATTTAATTGGACCAGCAATAACAAATATTACATATTTTAGCTGGCATGTGTAGAACTGCCTTACTCCTATCACTTGTGCTTTGCTCTTCTTTTGCCGCCGGACAAAGATTATATTTAAACAACGGTGTGGATACTATTGAACCCGGTGTAAAGGCCGCCATTCATTTTTTGCAAACCTACCTGGATGCATTCGATACTACCAGCAATCCCAACTATAGTAATTACTGGCCTGAAGAAGATTGTAAAAACCTAAAGCATCCTGACCCGATTGTATTTGCCATAGCAGGTGATTACCCCACTTATAGAATGGGAAGTACCCGCACAGTACTATATGTAAAGCCAGACACTAATTACATCCAAATTAAGACACTCTTTGCATGGACTGATACCCAGAATACGGTTTCGGTACTCGCCATGACCAACCATTATATAAAGGCAGATAACCATGCTCAATTAAAATTTATTAGCCCGCTTAAAGTTATTGGCGGTCAATGGCAAACCCAAACTGTAAGAAACGTAACCTATACTTATCCTTCAAAGCATGTCTTTAATAAATCAAAAGCCGACAGCTTGGTTTTAAGCATTGAGAAATTAGAACGGGAATGGGATTTAAAACCCATTTCCATTCATTACTATTTTGCTGACACCAAAGATGAAATTCAAAAGCTGAGAGGTTTTGATTACTCATTAGATATGGGCAACCGGGATAAACCATCAGGGATTTCTGATGACCAGGATAATGTAGTTTTCTGTTCGGGGCTTGATGAAAATTATTTTCACGAGGTAGTTCATATCTACCTAAACCACCTATATCCAAAATCACCATTACGCGAAGGTTTGGCAATTTTTTATGGCGGCAGCATGGGTCATAACCTGCAATGGCACACGCAAAGACTTAGTGCGTATCTACAAGCGCACACCGAAATCAACCTGGATAGCTTAGATAAGAAAAACTACTTTATCTATGTTGACAATTATACTAATCCTGCCGGCACCATCCGGGGCCTTATCTGCGCCCTGGTTTATAAAAAATCAGGCATCGAAGGTTTAAAACGCATGATGACTTATACAACCCTTGAAGAAATTTTTAATAAAGAATTTGGTTTAAAGCGCGGCCAGTGGGATAAATTTCTGAGAGATGCAACGACCTCGTATTAAAGCCTCCCCTTCGGGGAGGTTTGGAGGGGCCACTAAACCCCCACCTTTTCACCTGAAACAGCAAATATCTTTGCCAGCGTAGCCACGGCATAATCTATTTCTGTTTTGGTGTTATACTTACTGAATGAAAAGCGTATCGCCTTTCTGTTCGGGTCAGCCTTTATGCCTTCCAACACGTGCGAACCCTTTTCTGAGCCTGAAGTGCATGCGCTTCCGCCACTGGCGGCAATACCGGCAATATCGAGGTTAAATAAAGTCAGTTCAGCTTTGGCGTTGGGGGGTAATGAAACGCTCAGTACTTTATAGTTACTCCCCTCCTCAGTCCTGTCCCCATTAAATTCCACTCCGGGAATATGGGACTGTAGTTGAGCTGACATGTATGATTTCAATTCGCTTAAATAAGCCCGGTTCTCATCCATTTTTTCAATGGCAATTTCAAGCGCCTTACCCAGGCCCACTATGCTAAAAACATTCTCAGTTCCCGCCCGCATATTGCGCTCCTGCGAACCGCCATCCAGCAAAGGTTTTATCGGTGTATCACTATTTATATAAACAAAACCAACCCCCTTAGGCCCGTGAAACTTATGCGCGGAGCCACTTAAAAAATGAATTTTTATTTTTTGAACATCTATCGGGTAGTAACCAATACTCTGCACGGTATCTGAATGGAAATAAGCGCCATACTGCTTACATAAATCTGCAACCCGCTCTAAATTCAGCAAAGTGCCTATTTCGTTATTAGCATGCATTAAACTCACCATTGTTTTTAACGACCGGTCCTTTAATAACTCTTCCAGGTGCTCGTAATCAACATGGCCTTCAGCATCCAGCTTTACAAAATCAACATGCACTCCTGTCCTCTCCACTGTCTCTACTGAATGCAATACACAATGATGCTCAATAACAGAAGAAATAATGCGTTGAACGCCCAAGTCGCGCACAGCTCCTTTTATAATCATGTTGCTGGCTTCTGTACCACAACCTGTAAAAAACACTTCGGAGGTTGATGCATTCAGATATCTGGTAACCACCTTACGCGCCTTGTCAATGGCCGATTTAGCCTTTCGGCCATAGCTGTGGATAGAAGAAGGGTTTCCGTAAAACTCCGTAAGATATGGCATCATTTCCTCCAGTACAACAGGGTCAATTTGGGTGGTAGCAGCGTTATCCAGGTAAACTTTCATTCAAAAGTATTTGTCGCAAAAATAAGGGATTTAAGCGAATAGAGGTTTTAGTCACATTTTCAAAACCAAAAAGGCATTGTGTCGCACGGAGACACGGAGAAAACAGCCGAAGAATACAAAGAAATATTTTGAATGGATGACTTGATTAAATACTGATTTATAAAAAATGTATTTCCCGGCTGTTTTCTCCGTGCCTCCGTGCGAAACCTGGCTGTTTCCCCAAACTTGCGCGCATCAAATGGGTTTTTATCTTTACAGTTGTAAAACCGTGCACATGAACAAAATGCTTTTCATTGTTTCCCTGATCGTTGTTGTTATATATTCTATGGGCTGCAAAAAATGCTATACCTGTAAAAATACCTGCGTTCAGTGTACGGCTACGTTCAGCGGCCATGTTTTCAGCCAGATGCTTTGCCAGGATAGTTTCAACACTGTTGCCGCTTATGATTCAGCCTTCGCAGCCGATACCTCTATCGGGTATATATGCGTTGCTACTGCACCCACCTACGTTTACAATTTCTGTGTCAACAAACCCGGCGAAGAAGATTACCCTGCCTACTACGACCACGGCGGCCGCGCTCCCTGCGTAGCCAAATAAATAGTGCCTTTGTGGCAAAAAGATTTAAAACAACGCCCTCAATTCCGCCTTGCCTGTATGATAAGCCTTCATGGTAGACTTATCTCCGGGTTCAAAACCTGTCATCCTGCCATCATACGATAATGTTAATTGCAGGTTATTAATCAGGTTATGAGAAATACCTGCCGACCAAACTAAGTTGTTGCCATTCTGCAAACCATCAAGCATGGCATATTCCAGTTGCTCATTGGTATAGCCTTTATCATTATAAGTAATTGTAGCGTACGAAAAGCTTGCGGTGATCGTACTTTTCTTCAGCTTACTATACTTGGCTTCAAGCGTAAACTGATTCACCAAACCCGTTTGCTTTCCAACGGTATCAGTCGGATTTACCTTATAGGCAAAATCATATTTCAAATCTATCCGCAAAAAAGTTTTGAATAAATAACTGAAGTCGGTGCTATTCTGGTTATACCGGAACTTATAGTTCAGGTTGCTGTAAAGGTCTGTTTCCTCAGCCTTGATACCATTAGTGTACGTATTTTGAATATTAAATGCCTTAGCCAGATTCCATCGCACAATTACATCATTATATTGATTGACCCGGTTTTCGAACCCACCGGTAAGGTACGATTGGCTACGCGAATAATTAAAATCATACTGCCCACCGTATTTAGGGTCTGTCCGGTTAAAATAAAGCGTGTTCCGGCTCGACACTTGTGTGGTAACAATATTTGTATCGTTGCTGCCTAATGGAAAAGGGTCGAAATAAGTGATAAAACTTTTGTCAGGAGAAACGTAGGTTTTTTTATTGACCTGCAGGCTCGAAAAAGCACTGAACATAGCTAATACCTTTTTAGCACCCTTTTGATTTTTCAGGATTGCAGCCGGGGTAATGTTAACTACCTCGTTAAACTGATTGGTATTAACAGAGGCATACTCAAGGGTTGGAATAATAACCCTTACATACGAAGAATCGGTTTTGTATGGCGACAAAACAAAGTCGTTAATATTTTGCACCCCGTTGGCTGGGCCTATATAAATATAATCGCCGGTATTGTTTGGCGAAAGCTGATAAGTTACCTGCGTTTTCTGCTCGCGCCCGGTGCCAAGTTCATACAAGGTAGTAAACTTAAAAACACCCTTTAAAGCAGTAAGGGTGTAATTAATTCTGCCCAGGTAAAAATTCTGAGGCAACATGCTGCTCCCTGTAGAATCTAAATCTTTAGCATGGCGGTAAGTAAGCGTATAAGTAAGCGTTTGGTTTTTGAGCTTAGCCAGTACCCCCGTAAAATTAAGTGTTTGCGCCAGGTAATAAGGCTTGCCAAACTTATTGGTGCCCGAATCGGGCCGCTGCTGGTATCGCATTAAAAATTCAAAACCATATCTGTTTTTGGCAGTATCAGGGCTGTTAATATATACCTTATAATTTTGCCATAAATAACTGTTCGATGCC
>PMXD01000137.1 GCA_003165895.1 Bacteroidota bacterium
TTTCCCGTTGTATCAAGCGCAGTAGTAAGTAGCTTCGGGATTGCCGACAATGGCAACATTTGTATCCGGCATTTAAGCCCTGAAAGGGCGACAATACATCAGCGTAGGGTGAAGCCCTGCGTATAAGGCCACACCATTTATAAAGCCCTGTAAGGGCGTAATAGTAAACTACATTTAATACGGGCCTTTCGCCCTTTCAGGGCTGTGTTTAATTTGTTGCGCGGGTTCATAGGGCTGCACCCTATGCTATTATCTTACCCCCTTTCAGGGCTTAATACAGTTGATTGCGAGGTTGCCTGCAAAGCGCAACAACGCCGGTTTTAATTCATAATTCAGAAATCATAAATCAGCAGGCCCTGCGGAAACGGAAAATGCTTTAAAGTTGCGTTATTGAATTTGGCGGCCAAAAGGCATTTCAACCTTAAAAACCGAACCCTTACCCAGGTTGCTGCTCAAATTGATGGTACCCCCTATTATTTTAAGGTAGTTGGCAATTATATTTAACCCCAGGCCCGTTCCCTGTATATTAGTAGCGTTATGCCCCCTGAAAAAGCGTTCAAACAGGTGCGCCTGGTCCTCTTCCGATATACCCATGCCGCTGTCTTCAATCCTTAAAGAGAGCTGGTTGGCAGTAGCCAGGGTAAAAATCCAAACCTCCGTATTTTCGCCCGAAAACTTAATAGCGTTGGATATCAGGTTCAATAAGATATGCCTCAGCACCTTTTTATCCAGTACGGCTTCTGTTTGGCCGGTGTGCACATAATGCAAAACCTGCCCATGCTTGGTAATGGTTTGCATATCCTCAATTACTTCGGCCACTACTTCCTTAATTTGCAAACGCTCCGGAACAATGGTTACCTTCCCCTCCTCAAGTTTGCTTACCGATAAAAAGTCGTTCAGCAATTCGCTAAGCCCGGTAACAGTAGTTTTAATCCGCTCAATATGTTTCTCTTCCTTTTCGTACTTGCCGGTAGCCGAGTATTTTGAAATAAGCACCAGCGAAGATAAAATGGTGGTAAGCGGCGTCCTGAACTCATGCGAGGCCATAGAAACAAAACGCGATTTCATTTCGTTTACCTCCTTCTCACGTTCAAGCGCCACACTAAGCTCGTACCTCGATTTTTCAAGTTCTATCATGGCCTGTTCCAAAACCAGGGTCCGGTCGCGCACGCGCTTTTCCAGTTTAATATTCAGGTCCTTTATTTCGGCCATATTTTTGGCCTGCTGCATGCTATAACGTATGCTGCGCTCCAGGGGCAATGCAGTAATGGTACTTTTAACAAGGTAGTCTGCAGCACCTGCCTGCATGGCGCTGGTATCTACTTCCAGGTCATTTTGCCCGGTAAGAATAATAAAGGGGGTTTCGTAACCTTTGGCAATGGCTTCCTGTATCAGCTCCAGCCCGTTTTTTACGCCCAGGCGATAGTCAACCAGGTAAACGTCATGCTTTTTTTTATCAATAGCGGCAAGTCCTTCTTCATAGCTTGCACTCCAATCTAAAACATAATTCTGGTGGGGCATTTCAGCCAGAATATCGCGCAGTATAATAAAGTCTTCCTCATCATCATCAATAACAAGCACTCGTATTTCTTTATCCATAAACCGGGCAGATTAAACTTACCGGCCATCCGTATCCGGTAAAGGCAGGTTTTATTTTTGTGGCGTAACCACTTGTTTAGCTGCCAGCGAAGCTATAAAAACTGAACCGATATAAGGGGTGCTTTTTGCAATTATATTGCCACCGTGCCTGATTGCTATTTTGCGGCAAATAGCCAGGCCTATTCCGCTGCCCTCGTACTTGCGGCCTGCAAGGGTTTGAAATATATTAAATATTTTTTCCTTATACTTTTCATCAAAACCTATTCCGTTATCGCCAACACTGATGTCGTAACTTTCATTTCCTTCAGGGGTCGCGTTTTTTGCAGCATTTATCTTTATAAAAGGCGGTTCGGTTTCCTTTCTGAATTTAATGGCATTTGCAATCAGGTTCTGAAACAATTGCCTCATTTGCGTAGGCTCGGCCTCAATTACCGGCAGCAACCCTATTTCAAAACGGGTATTGTTTTTTTCAATACTCACCTCCATATCGGCCAAAACCCCCTTTAAAATAACACTCAGGTCCACCGTAACAAAAGGCTGGGTCCGGGTTGAAAGCCGCGAGAAAGTCAGCAGGTCATTTATCAGCGATTCCATCCTTTCTGATGCGTGTAAAACCCTGTCCAGGTAATCGCGGCCCCGCTCGGTAAAATTTGCCGATTCGGCAATTCTCAGGCGCTCGCCAAAGGCCTGTATCTTCCTCAGGGGCTCCAGCAAGTCATGCGACGAGACATAGGCAAAGTTCTCAAGCTCAACGTTAGATGCCTGTAACTCTTTGGCATAATACTGCAAATTAAGGTGGGCCTTTTTTAGCAGGTCTTCCTGGTGGCGGCGCCGGGTTATATCAATAAATATCGACACCGTAAACTTTCCCGCCGGCGTTTCCAGCGGGTTTAGGCCTACCTCAATCGGAAACGAACTTCCGTCTTTCCTTTTGCCAATTAATTCCAACCCAGTACCCAATGGCCGGGATTCTTCAGGAAACAGAAACTGCAGGCGCAATGAGCCATACCCTGCACCTGGGTTGTCAAAAATCAGCACCTCCAGGTGCCGGTTTAACAACTCATTTTGCTGATACCCGAACATGCGCTCGGTAGCCTTATTCACCTTAACAATCTCACCGGTTGCGTTACTGATTACTACACCTTGTCCTGCAAAATCAAATAACAATTCGGGCTTAATGTAGGTCTCCACGTTCAGTTGGCCCGTTTTTGGGGTTCCAATCAAAGGTATTACTTCCTGCATCATTTTTAAGCTTTCCATGATAGAATAAAATTGCTGAATAACAGCAAAACAGAAATATGATTTACCTCATAACAAATACCGGGGTAAGTGTATAATAGAAACTTATAAATAAATCGATAAAAATCATTAGTTAACATATTGTTTCCAAGGCTTATCAGCCCTGGCAATAATCCACTTAGAAGCTGTTTAGAATTAAGGAAAAGAAATTCATGTTAACACAAAGCACACAAAATTCAATACAAACCTGCCTGCCGGTAGCTA
>PMXD01000074.1 GCA_003165895.1 Bacteroidota bacterium
TCACAAGAATCATAGTTCAGACAAAAGGGGCAATGAATTCTTATTTTTACCGCGTGCCAACCGAATATACTTTAGAGCCCGATAAGTGGATTGAGCGTTACGCTGATGCACTTTTCGGTTATGCCTACTCCCGTATAAACAGGCAGGACATAGCCGAAGACCTGGTGCAGGATACTTTTTTCAGTGCCCTGAAGGCTAAAGACACCTTTCTATTTAACAGTTCAGAAAAGACCTGGCTGGTTGCCATTTTAAAGAGAAAGATAATTGACCACTATCGCAAAAAATCTACCCAAAACGAGTTGAACATCTTTGACAAAGACACCAAAGATGGTTTTATGAACCATTTTTTTGAAACTGAGGGAAGCCCCGGTCATTGGAGCGATGAAAATGCACCTAAACAATGGCGAAAGGATTTTGAAACGCAGGTTGAAAGCGATGAGTTTTATGACATTTTGAAGAACTGCCTGGGCAAATTACCCGAAAAATGGGCCGCCGTTTTTACATTAAAGAATATGGACGACCTGGAAAGCGAAGAAATTTGTAAAGAATTGCAAATTGCCCCGTCTAACTATTGGGTAATCATGCACCGGGCAAAACTGCAGCTGCGCGAATGCCTGCAAATAAACTGGTTTGAAAAATGATACTGATTGACAAAATTTTAATAAACTGCAAACAGGCTACCTATCTCCATGAAAAGAGGAAGGAAGGTAAGCTGGATGCCATGGAACGTTTTGGCCTGTGGTTTCACCTGTTATACTGCAAATTTTGTAAGCTCTTTATCCGGCAGGTTGAACAACTTGAATCTGCCACACGCAAATTTTATCAGAATACCGAACGCTTTCATCTTTCGGCCGAACGGAAAGCAGGAATGAAAAGAGCTCTTGATGTGCATTTGAATAAGTAGAAGTTCAGCTTTGTTTCAAAAGACATATTTCTGCCTCGGCCAAAATCTTACGGTAAAGAATTTTAGCGGCTTAAATTAAATTCTACTTTTGCCGCCCCCATCCCCTTTTTTTGACTATAACTTAACATTAAAGCAACGCTCATCAACTCTCCGGACTTAGTTTTGCTGGTTCAATAGTTAGTTAATAATATTTCATATGCGTTTAAGACTACTCTTCCTGTTGCTTCTTTCTGCTGTTTACTGCACCAACCTAACGGCGCAATGCAATACCACAATAAATACATTTCCCTACGTCGAGAATTTTGAAACAAGCCAGGGCGGTTGGGCATCGGGCGGAACTTTAAATGACTGGGCATGGGGCGCGCCGGCAAAACCTGTTATCAACCGGGCGGGCAGCGGGCTTAAATGCTGGATAACCGGAGGCCTTGATACTGCATTTTATAATTACGGCGAGCGCTCTTACGTTACCAGCCCCTGCTTCGATTTTACAAACCTGCAACACCCTTTTCTTGCTTTTCTTATCTTTTGGGAGTCGGAACATACCTATGATGGGATGGTGTTGCAATACTCTTTGAACGCAGGCAATACCTGGAAGAATGTAGGCTCCAATACCGATGCTGTTAACTGCATGAGCCAGAACTGGTATAATACTTTATCGATTGATGGGTTGAGCGGTTTGGCCAACCCCCAGGAAGGATGGACCGGAAACATAAAGCCCACCAACGGAAGTTGCCAGGGTGGGTTTGGAAGCCAGACATGGGTGCAGGCAAGGCATTGCCTTTCAGAACTTGCCGGCCAGCCAAGCGTTAAGTTTCGTTTTGCCTTTGGTGCCGGAACTACCTGTAACAGTTTTGATGGTATAGCCTTTGATAGCGTAAGCATAAGCGAAGCACCGGTTAACACGGCCGCTTTTACTTACACCTGCCTGGCTTCAAATCAACTTTCTTTTGCGGGCATAACCACCCTTTGCCCCGATAGTTTTGCCTGGAATTTTGGCGACCCGGCAAGTGGTGCATCAAATACAGCAACAACAGTAAATGCCACGCACACTTTTTCGGCGCCCGGTTCATACACCGTTTCATTTACAGCCGGCGGCCCTTGCAATGCCCCCGCAACTTTTACCAAAGTAATAGATGTATTGAAAATAAATTCAACACCTCAAAATGTTTTATGTTTTGGCGATAGCACCGGTTCTATTAACTTAACTATTACCGGCGGCACCGGTCCTTATTTGTATAACTGGAGTACAGGTAGTACCTCTCAAAATATTATTAACCTCGGTTCCGGTACTTATACTGTATCCGTGTCAGACACGCAAAGTTGTTCAGCCACTGCCAGTATAAGCATTGCCCAGCCCGTAAGCGGGTTGGCGGTTCAGGCGGCAATAACCGGTAGCGCATGTAGCGGCTCAGAGGGAATTAACTTAACCGTGTCAGGCGGCACCGGTAGCTATACCTATAATTGGGGTGGGGGTATTACTTCTCAAAACCGCACAGGCCTCGGCGCCGGCACATATACAGTTACGGTAACTGACCAAAACAATTGTACTGCTACAGCCAGCAAAACTATTTCTGTTTCCTCATCTTTCCTGGCTTCTGCCTCTGCCACCAATGTTTTATGCTATGGTAACAATAGTGGTTCAATAACCCTAACCATAACAGGTGGAATTTCGCCATTTACCTATAATTGGGGTGGCGGTATAACTACCCAAAACCGAAGCGGGCTTGTATCGGGCATATATACAGTTACGGTAACTGACAGCAGCAATTGTAGTGCAACTGCCAGTGCTGTAATCAGCCAGCCGGTAGCAGCGCTTACGGCCGGAACTACTTCAACAAACGCAAGCTGCGTAACAGGCGGTACCATAACTACTACAGCAAGTGGCGGAACCGGAACCCTTAATTACAGTTGGGGAGGGGGAGTAACCACGCAAAACCGTAATGGGTTAGGGGTAGGTACTTATTCCGTAACAGTAACTGACCAAAACGGCTGCACGGCAACCGCCTCTGCCACTATTATCTCTACCAGTTCCTTTGTTGCAGCGCTTACCCCTGCCAACGTTTCATGCAACGGTGGTAACGATGGCTCTGTAAATGTTACGCTTTCGGGCGGCCATACTCCGTATGTTTTCAATTGGGGCGGAGGCGTTACAACACAAAACCGTAGCGGGCTTTCGGCGGGCACTTATTCATTGGCGGTTACCGACAGCAGCGGTTGTATAGCTACTTCCATCGCTGTAGTAGGTCAACCACAGGTTCTTAATATCATCGACTCGATAATTAATATAAGTTGCAATGGCGCTGGTAATGGTTCAATAATAACAACTGTTAGCGGTGGCAATGTCCTTTATACCTATAATTGGGGCAGTGGTATCACTTCATCAGGCAGAACAGGTTTGGGTTCCGGTACTTATAATTTAACCGTAACCGATAGCAAGTCTTGCACAGCATCTGTTAGCGCGGTAATCAGCCAGCCGCAGGCCATCACGTTATCTGCAGCGCCAACTAATCTATTGTGTAACGGCAACTCAAATGGCTCAATAGCCCTTACAGTGCAGGGCGGTACTGACCCCGATACTTATAGCTGGACCAATGGTGCAACCTCTCAAAACCTTAGCGGCATTGTAGCTGGTGCTTATAAGGTTACTGTGACTGATAGCCGTGGGTGCACCGATACAACCAGCGCTGCTATAACACAGCCTCAGGCAATTAATGTTTCAGCCATAGGTACTACTACCAGCTGTACTGCTGATACCGGCAGCGTTACAATAACAGTTAACGGCGGCACTGGTGCTTATAGCTATAGCTGGAGCAATGGAGCAACATCGCAGAATATTAATTTACTGAGTGCCGGTAGTTATATGGTTACCGTTAAAGATGCCAATAATTGCACCGTTACGGGCAGCGCAACGGTTACCCCACCAACCAATGCCCCGCATGTAACTTTATCTGCTACACCGGTCACCTGCAATGGCGATACTAACGGACAAATCAGTTTAAACATTGTTGCGGGCAACTATACTTATACATGGAGCAACGGGCAAAGCACACAAAACCTTGCCGGCCTGGTTTCCGGCCCCTACACAGTAACAGTACATGATGGAATTAACTGTTCTATTATCGAAACTGCTTTTGTTGGCACACCTCAGCTTCTGGTTATAAACGTGCAAAGCAATAACGTTAGTTGTTTCGATAGCTTAAATGGCAGCATTAGCAGCATAGTTAGCGGCGGCACCGGTCCTTATACTTATGTATGGAGCAATGGCGCACAAACTGCCGGCATCAGCAACCTGGGTGCAAATACTTATAACATCATTGTAACAGATTCGAACGCCTGCACTGCTTCTGCAAATGCTACAATCAGCCAACCTGCCCGATTGGCGGTTTCTGTTCAAACGGATTCAACTAATTGTGGATTGAATAATGGCAACGCGCAGGTTACGGTTACCGGCGGCAGCCATCCGTATTTATTTGTGTGGTCGCCAAACGTTTCCGATTCCTCCTCGGCAATTGCATTGAGTGCCGGTAGTTATGCCGTAACTGTAACAGATTCTTCCGGTTGCCTGAACAAAGATTCTTTATTTGTTTATGCCCGTGCAAATGCACTGGTAGCGCCGTACCTGGGGCCTGATACTTCTATTTGCCCCGGCACAACAACTATTACCTTAACTGCCGGTAACTATGCCTCTTATTTATGGCAGGATAGTTCCTCCAAACAGATATATACCGTAGTGGATTCCGGCACTTTCTGGGTGCGGGTAATGGGTACTAACGGATGTACGGCCAGTGATACTATCCTGGTTTCCGAAAAATGCGATACCAAGCTGGTAATACCCAATGCATTTAGCCCGAATGGTGACGGAAAGAATGATTTCTTTTTGCCACTGTCTATAGATAATCCAACCAGATTTCTGATGCACATCTATGACCGCTGGGGCGCGCTTATTTTTGAATCAAACAACATCAAAAACGGCTGGGATGGCAAGTTTAAGGGTAAAGACCAACCCACAGGAACATATATCTATTACATCCAGTATGCCTTTAGTGATAATGTATTACATGGAGCCGAAGGGGCGTTTACATTGCTCAGATAAATAATGAAACCTGCGTTGCGGAAAACCTAGGAAGCAACCAGCTCCCTCGCTATCGCTTGCGATGGAGAGNNGATAGCGATGTCGGGGAGAGGCCGAGACCCTTAGCTTGACGCGAATAAGATGCAATCTTGGCGGATTTAGTGGGCTGTCTGCTACCCCTTATAATCCATCTTCCCTTTAACAAGGTCAGCAAAGCCATGGAAGATTATAATAAAAGGATTATGGCTTACAAAGCCAGTAGTAACGCCATATCTGACAGGCTCGCTTTCCGGCTCATAAGTGCCAAAAACCCGATCCCAAATCATAAAAACACCGCCATAGTTTTTGTCTAAATAAATGGGGTTACTGCCGTGGTGAACCCGGTGTGCTGAGGGTGTATTGATAAGCCCCTCAACAAACGGAATCTTCCCAACGGCTTCAGTATGCATAAAAAACTGGTAAAAAAGGTTTGCCTGGTAGCCCAGCAAAATAACCAGCGGCGAGCAACCCAATAAAACTGCAGGTATAAAAAAGTAGGGTAAAATAACTGCACTAAACCAGTTAATGCGGTAAGCAGTAGTAAGGTTCATGCGCTGGCTGCTGTGATGTGTTACATGAAACGCCCACAAAAATTTTACCTGGTGCGAAAGCCGGTGATACCAGTAAAAACAAAAATCAGTTAAAATAAAAGTAAGGATAACTGCGGGGATTGTTACCGGCAAGTGGTATGGAACGAACCTACTTACAAAAGTTAACACAAGCAGATGATATCCAAATGAAACAATTTTCGAGGTAATATACCCCGCCAGTATTATAGTGTTCGACAAGCTCTCCTTTAGCTGGTATTCCTCCTTATTCTGGCGCCAGCTCCAATAACCTTCTATCAAAATTAAAATGAACACAACTCCGTAGGCTATAAAGCGGTATGGGCCTAAAACGGCGCTGAAATGATCATCGTGGTACATACCATAAAAATAAAGCTAATTATTAACTCCTGCGTATGCCACCAAAATCTTTACTTTTATACAACTCATTCTAAAGCGATGCTGTGGAAATATTGAAACTGGAAATTCTTACTAATGACCTGGAGAATACCGAAAGATTCTATCAGGATATTTTGGATTTACTTATCGTCAAAAGGGGCGATAATGGAGTTTCATTTTCCGCAGGCTCAACCACCCTTACATTCAAACATATCACCAACCAAAAACCGGTTTATCACTTCGCATTTAACATCCCCCATAACAAACTGGATGAAGCTTTTGAATGGGTGAGCAAAAGGGCAGAAATAATGGACGTAACGCCCGGCCATAAAATTGCAGACTTTGTAAATTGGAACGCAAAGTCATTTTATTTCTATGACAACAACGGCAACATACTTGAGTTTATTGCCAGGTACGAACTGGAAAATAAAAGCGATGAATTATTTGATGGAAACTCCATCATAAATATCAGCGAAATAGGCGTAGCAACCGATGATGTAACTACCGAATGTGATACACTGATAAACAAGCACAACTTATCCGTTTTTTCAAAACAACCCCGCCTGAATAACTTTACGGCAATGGGCGACCACAACGGCCTTTTAATATTATCTATAGCCAGCCGCCATTGGTACCCTACAGAGAAGCTGGCACAAAAGCATTACACCAAACTGGAGGTTGGCAACAATCGTCAAATCCAAGTGCTTGAATTCCATTCAAATGGATAGCAAATAATCTATGTAGCACAAGACAAGATTGGCTCAAAAACAAATAAAGTATACCTTACATAATTAGGTTCCCCATCTCTATTGATTGCTATGCGTAGCTTGGCTTTCAATGGAGAGGGGGATGCCGACAGGCAGGGGGAGAGGCTGGCTGTTGGCTGCTCTGCCGTATACTATGTCATGGTGAGCGAAGCCGAACCCCCCCTCCTTTTTTCTTCCCCCATAAAACCAAATTTATTATTGCCCTGCCCAAAATGGATATTAACAAAATGTGACTAAAACTTCATTTTATTAATCGCTGCGTGTTTTATCATTGTGGCAGTTCTAATCATATATTGTCTGGCCTTCCGGTATTGCCGGTATTAAAAGGGGAACCATGTGAAAATCATGGACTGTTGCGCAACTGTAAGTAACGATTTTTGGTTACAAGTCAGACTGCCTGCCAAAACAATTTTGTGCTGAACCTTCGCTAAAGGGTGCTCGCATAACCTTAATCGACCTCAAAATTCTCCAGGTCTTTTACAGTTGTCCCGACCCCGACCGCGAAATATTACAAAACTTAAAGTAACGGTAAATTAAACATGGCAGAAGAATTACTCCTTAAAGAAAATAAAGACCGGTTTGTTATTCTACCTGTTAATTACCCCAAAGTTTGGGAATTATACAAAAAGCATGAAGCCAGTTTCTGGACTGCTGAGGAAATAGACCTGAGCAGTGATATGAAAGATTGGAACGCCCTTAATAATGGCGAACGCCACTTTATATCGCATATACTGGCATTTTTTGCTGCCAGCGATGGCATTGTAAACGAAAACCTTGCTGTAAACTTTATGAGTGAAGTGCAACTGCCCGAGGCACGTTGCTTTTACGGATTTCAGATAATGATGGAAAACATCCACTCTGAAACCTACGCCTTACTGATTGATACATATATAAAGGACCCGCAGGAAAAGACCCGCCTGTTCCATGCCATTGATACGGTACCTGCCGTAAAAAAGAAAGCCGAATGGGCCTTGCGCTGGATAGAACAAGGCAGCTTTGCCGAACGCCTGGTGGCGTTTGCTGCGGTTGAAGGCATATTTTTCAGTGGAAGTTTTTGCTCTATATTCTGGTTGAAGAAGAGGGGCTTGTTGCCCGGCTTAACCTTTAGTAATGAACTGATTAGCCGCGATGAAGGCCTGCACTGCGAATTTGCCTGCCTGCTTTATAGCATGTTGCAAAACAAACTGAGTAAAGACGCTGTTTATGCAATTATTAGTGACGCAGTACGAATTGAAAAGGAGTTTATTACCGATGCGCTGCCTGTTGATTTAATAGGCATGAACGCAAAACTGATGCAACAGTACATTGAGTTTGTTGCCGACCGCTGGCTGGCCGAACTGGGGTATCCCAAAATGTTCAATGCCTCCAATCCATTTGATTTTATGGAAATGATATCCCTTCAGGGCAAAACCAACTTCTTTGAGAAGCGGGTAGGAGATTACCAGAAATCAGGCGTAATGGGCGCCACAAAGGAGTCACAAACGTTTTCGCTGGAGGAAGATTTTTAATAGTGGCAGAGAATTCGATTCCATTTTCGCAACGCGGAAATGGAATATCCCCCTCTGGAGGGGGCGTAGGGGGAGGAGAGACATTTACCCAAACGACCGAATGAACGATGAAGGAGGGAGATAGTATTCAGTAATAGACTTGTTAACTAATAGTTGTTTGTATTAACAATAGAAATAAAAGACACCCGGCTTTATTTTTAAAAAGCCTTTGAAATAAAAGACACATCACCCAAAACATATTGACTCATGCATGTAATTAAGAGAAACGGAAGAAAAGAGAGCATCAAATTTGATAAAGTAACTGCGCGTATAGAAAAGCTCAGTTACAGCCTTAGCCCTCTGGTTAATCCGATAGATGTTGCCAAAAAGGTAATTGAAGGCATATACGATGGTGTGCCCACCACGGAGTTGGATAACCTGGCCGCCGAAACTGCTGCCTCGTTAGCCACCAAGCACCCTGACTATGCTTTGCTGGCCTCGCGTATTGCGGTTAGCAATTTGCATAAAAACACCATTAAGTCGTTTAGCGAAACCATGCGCAACTTATATTATTATACCGATTCGGGTAGTGGTAAGCCTACGCCGCTTATCGCTGACGATGTTTGGCAGGTAATTGAAGAGCATGCAGAAATTTTAGACAGCTCTATTATATATGACCGCGATTTCGGGTTTGATTATTTCGGGTTCAAAACTTTAGAAAAATCTTACCTGTTAAAAATTGAAGGTAAAATTGCTGAGCGTCCGCAGCACATGTATATGCGCGTGGCTATTGGCATCCACAAAAGTGATATTGAAAGCGCAATCAAAACTTATAATTTAATGAGTGAGCGCTGGTTTACCCACGCCACGCCTACCCTATTTAATGCAGGCACTCCCAAACCTCAAATGAGCAGTTGCTTTTTGCTGACTATGAAGGACGATAGCATTGACGGTATTTACGATACGCTGAAACAAACTGCAAAAATATCGCAGAGCGCGGGGGGCATAGGCCTGTCTATTCATAATATCCGTGCCACCGGTAGCTATATTGGCGGAACCAACGGCACCAGCAATGGCATTATACCCATGTTGCGCGTGTTTAATGATACCGCCCGTTATGTAGACCAGGGCGGTGGAAAGCGCAAAGGCGCCTTTGCCATTTATTTAGAACCATGGCATGCCGATGTGTTTGAGTTTTTGGATTTGAGAAAGAACCACGGCAAAGAAGAAATGCGTGCGCGCGATTTATTCTACGCACTCTGGATTTCCGACTTGTTTATGAAGCGTGTAGAGGCTAATGGCGAATGGAGTTTGTTCTGCCCGAACGAAGCACCGGGATTAAGCGATTGCTGGGGGCCTGAATTTGAAGCCCTGTACGAAAAATACGAGCGCGAAGGAAGGGCAAGAAAAACAATAAAAGCACAGGACCTGTGGTTTGCAATTTTAGATTCGCAGATTGAAACCGGCACTCCTTATATGTTGTATAAAGATGCCGCCAATGGAAAAAGCAACCAGCAAAACCTGGGTACCATTAAAAGCAGCAACCTGTGTACTGAAATAATGGAATACACCAGCGCTGAAGAGGTAGCTGTTTGTAACCTGGCATCGTTAGCTTTACCGCGCTTTGTAATTGACGGTAAGTTTGACATGCAGAAGTTATACGATGTAACGTATGAAGTAACCAAGAACCTCAATAAAATAATTGACAACAATTATTACCCGGTTGAAGAGGCCAGAACTTCAAACCTGCGCCATCGCCCTATTGGTTTGGGTGTGCAGGGCCTGGCAGATGCTTTTATATTGCTGCGTTTACCTTTTGAAAGCGACCTTGCCAAAATACTGAACAAGAACATTTTCGAAACCATCTATTTTGCTGCTATGACAGCGAGCAAAGATTTGGCCAAAGAACATGGTGCTTATCAAACCTTCAAAGGCTCTCCACTATCAAAAGGTATATTTCAATTTGATATGTGGAAGGTTCAACCTACCGACAGGTGGGATTGGGAATCATTACGCAAAGAAGTAATGGAAGTGGGTGTGCGCAACTCGTTATTAGTTGCACCTATGCCTACAGCATCGACCTCTCAAATTTTGGGCAACAACGAATGTTTTGAACCATATACCTCAAACATTTATTCAAGAAGAGTATTGAGCGGTGAGTTTATCATAGTCAACAAGCACCTGCTTAAAGACCTGGTAAACCTGGGCCTTTGGAATAATGATATGAAGAACAAAATCATAGCCAACAACGGCTCTGTTCAAAATATTAAAGAAATACCGGCGCATATCAAGGAATTGTATAAAACAGTTTGGGAAATTAAACAGCGTAACCTCATTGATATGGCAGCCGACAGGGGCGCATATATCTGCCAATCGCAATCGTTGAATTTGTTTGTTGATACGCCTACAGTTGCCAGGTTAACCTCTATGCACTTTTACGCATGGAAACAAGGATTAAAAACAGGTATGTATTATCTGCGCACCCAGGCTGCCACTCAAGCCGTTCAGTTCACCATCGAAAAACAAGGCAGCAACGAAATGGAACCTGTTATACCAAAACCAGAAGAAGCAGCGAAGGACGTGCCCAACATAGATGAAATTACTACCGATTTCCAGGCGCCATCATGCAGTATGGAAGATGGGTGTATTAGCTGTAGTGGATAATTGGAAATGTGTTCAGGTGTTTATGTGTTCAAGTGTTCACGTTAAACAGGCGGTTAATGGGTTTGTAAAAATACCTTCCAGATTTATTAGTCTGCCTTATGCTAGATGCGGTTTAATTTTTGAAAGCTCTGTTGCTAATACATTTGTTACTGATTAATTAAGCCAGAATACCTGAACACTTGAACACATAAACACCTGAACACCCACAGCCATGGCATACGAAGAAAGAATCGCAAAATCAGAAACCCACATTTTTAAGGCGGTATTTCCCAACTCTACCAATCATTACGACACTTTGTTTGGCGGCACTGCGATGCATTTGATGGATGAAGTTGCCTTTATAACCGCCACCCGCTTCAGCCGCCAGAAAATGGTAACCGTTAGCAGCGACCGCATTGACTTTAAAAAGCCGATACCGGCCGGAACTATTATTGAGTTAATTGGCAAAGTAAGCTACGTTGGCAACACCAGCATTAAAATAAAAGTAGAAATTTTCATTGAACAGATGTACATAGAACACCGCGAAAAAGCCATCACCGGCGAGTTTACTTTTGTAGCTATTGACGAGAATAAGAAGCCGGTGAAGATTAATGCGGTGTAAAGTTCCACCTACATCAGTTGGTTTATTGGCCATTGACGGGGGTCGTTCGGGTTTCGCCTCTCCTTTATATATTCCAGCTTAATAAATGGTTCAAGCAGGGCAAGTGTAATGTGAGTGCTATCATTGGCTAAAGCTTCATAACAAGCCAGTTTGGTAACATTGGCTATGTTGGCCCCGGTAATAGCATACTTGTTCGCTAAAGCTTCCGGTAAATTTTCAGGTGAGTAGCTGAAGGGGGCTACCAGGGCTTTTTCCCAAAGTTTTTTTCTTTCATCATCTCCCGGCCAATCAATCTTTATGCAGCTCAATATTCTTCTTGTAAAGGCGAAATCAAGGTTTTGCTTGAAATTAGTGGCCAGTATAACCAGGCAGTTGCATTTATCTATTTTTTGTAACAGGTAAGCTATTTCCTGGTTGGCATAGCGGTCGTTAGCTTCGGTTACTTCGCTTCGCTTGCCAAATAGTGCATCCGCCTCATCAAAAAATAATATGCAATCGCGGTTGCCCAACCTCTCAAAAACAATTTCGAGGTTTTTTTCAGTTTCGCCGATGTATTTTGATACCACTCTCGACAAATTTACTGCATATACATCCATGCCCAACTCTTTACCAATAACTGATGCCGTCATGGTTTTACCGGTTCCCGGCGGCCCGAAAAACATGGTAACATACCCTTGTAACTGACCACCGGTTTTATCACCCATGGTCCTATATAGCCGGGCATAATTCATCACGGTTTTAAGTTGCTTACTTACCTCATCTACTAACACCAGGTCATCAAAGGTTTTAGTAGTTTCCAGCAACTGGGCCGGAAATTTTTCCATTTCGTCAAGGCGTATTTTTTTGCCATACAGAAAATGGTCATAATACGACTTGTCGAGGCTGATGAGGCTATTGAGTAATTCATTCAAATAAGGCGATGGATTATTCAGCCGTACTATTCCATCAATAAACAGGCGGTTTTGAGAACTCAGTATTTTTTGATATTCTGCCGATAAGCGCTTGTTATTGCCTGCAGCTAAGAAAATAATGGTTTGTAAAGTAAGAAGGGCCCGGCCGGTATTTTTTTCAATAAAGCAGCCTGTTTCTACATACAGGCGGTCAGTAGCCGGGTCAACCAGGCTGGTAAGCGCGTTAAATATGGCAGGTTCGTACAACCGGCAAAATATCGAGGCCAGCAACAGCCTTTCGCATATACTGTAACCGTTAATGCTGACAAAACCGGCATAAAAACCCGGGGCCAAACGCGGCGGTGGGGCTATTATTTTCAGCGGTTCGGACCACCCGCTATTTTTGCCTGTAAGTTCGGCGGTCCTTATTTCTATAACGGCGCTAAGCCAATCGGCTTCGGCTTTCAGGCCAGCTGTATTTAATTCTGCTTCTGCTTGCATATCAACCCGTTAATGTTTTTAAAAGCTGCTTTTACGGTTTTGTAAAGATTAAATGATATTTTTTTAGGTGCAAGCGTAGTTTCACGCAATTTATAAATTACGTAAAACTACGCTTGCACAGCGCCACCAGCACCACTATATTTGAAAAAAAGCATAAAAGTGGGTTTTCCGCGCAGGACTTATTTTAGGGAGGATGAATTTGATAGTGACGATTATGCCATTACCACCGACTCAAAACAGGTAAACACGGCCAAAGGTAAATCTGTTGACTCTGTTAATAAAAATGATCCATCTCCCAGGCTCAATGCAAAAATTCTGGCCGAGCGGTTGGTTTTAAAGGATAGCAAGCAGCCGCGTTACAATCCTAACAGGGTAAGGTTCAGATTTAAAAAAGAGGATGCAAAGCAGCTGGCCTTTAATTATAAAGGAAAGCTGCGCTATGAAAGCCTTCCTGTATCCGGAGGATACTATGGTGCTGACATTCCGGAAAGATCGGCTATGGAGGCGATTATGAACGTTGATCATAGTGATAATATCCTTTTGCAATTTAACGACCAGGGCTTTAAAGGCACATTGCATCCCGGGCAACATGCAATAAGCGATGCAGACATAAAAGAAAAATTGCTGGTGGTTCTTTCTATAACTGAAATTGAGCCCGTTGGTACAGGCAGTAAACCTAATAATGTAACCAAACATCCAACCACTGGTTTTGTCAGTAATAATCAGGGTGATATGCCTTTTGCGGGCCTTGACCCTGGTAATCTTTCTCTTATGGATGAATTGGTTAGCAGTACCATGTCATCAAACCTTAAAGAGAATTCCGTCGTTAAAAAACCTGAACCCTATCATGATTTGATTAATGCGAAAATAGTAAAGTTCAGGGGCCTGATTAATACACCTCCTGATTGGGTCGAAGCACTTGATAACCCTATTGTTCGCTTTCTGCGTAGTAACATTACTAATATATCCGCTGTCTTTGTATTCCGCCTTGAACTAAATGCCATGTTGGGTTTTTGTGAATACATTATCACATTACCTGAGGATGCTATCAGTAAGGATATGTTGAATTATATATCTGCCCCGGTTAGTCTCTCTACTTATTGGGGTGAGGCAAAGGGCTTCGGTGAAGGGATAGTTGATTGGGGTAAGGATATTGGGTTCTTAATTGGCATGATTGGGGATATTGGAAAACTTCCCTCAGTTATTAAGAAGAGCTTGGAAAGTGTTCGCAAGAACGTTAATACTGGAGCAATACAGGCCGAAGCTGACAAAGCGGAGGAATGGATGGCGGAGCATAGCCACTTACTAATAGAATTTATCGGAGATGTTGTAAAGAACCCACACCAGTTAGATTCCTTGAAAGATGAGGTGAAAAATGGAATGTACAAAATAGCCGAAACCATGGGCGGCAAATTGGGAGAAAAATTCCATCAGTTTACCAGCCAGGGCACTGAGAAAATGGGGGAATC
>PMXD01000154.1 GCA_003165895.1 Bacteroidota bacterium
GCCCATGGGGCACGAGCAGGTTATGTTTTTTAATGATGCAGAAACCGGCCTGAAAGGAATTATAGCAGTTCATAATACGGTATTAGGCCCAAGCCTGGGCGGTTGCCGTATATGGAATTACGAAAACGAAAGTGATGCGCTTTGGGATGTGCTCCGTTTATCGCGCGGCATGACCTTTAAATCGTCTATCAGCGGTATTAATTTAGGAGGAGGCAAGGCTGTTATCATCGGCAACCCAAAAGTGAAAAGAGACGAGGCTTTCTGGCGCCGTTTCGGAAAGTTTGTAGATAGCCTGAACGGAAAATATATTACTGCCGAGGACGTTGGTACTTCAACTGAAATAATGAGCATTGTGATGCAGGAAACCAAACATGTAACAGGCAAACCGCTCTCTGCCGGTGGTACAGGCGACCCTTCGCCGTTTACTGCTTATGGTGTTTTCCTCGGATTAAAGGCGAGTGTAAAAGAATCAACCGGCAGCGATTCGCTGGAAGGTAAAAGAGTGGCTGTACAGGGTGTGGGCCATGTGGGCCATACTTTAGTAGGGCATTTAACCAAATCTGGCGCAAAGGTTTTTGTTACTGATATTAATAAGGCCAATCTTGAAGCCACTGCCAAAGAATTTGGAGCTACCGTTGTTGAACCGGATGAAATTTACGACCTGGATGTTGATATTTACTCCCCCTGCGCATTGGGAGCAACGATTAATAATGAAACTATTGCCAGGTTAAAATGCTCTGTTATTGCCGGTGCAGCCAATAACCAGCTGGCCGATGAGAATGTGCATGGCCATATGCTTAAAGACAAAGGCATTTTATACGCCCCCGACTTTTTGATAAATGCCGCAGGTGTAATTAACTGTTACCGGGAGGTACACTCTTTAACTGAAGAGGCCACCAAAGCACTGATAGAAAATATTTACCCCCGCACACTTGAAATATTTAAGAAGGCCAAAGGAGAGAACATACCTACACAGGAAGCAGCCATTAAGCTGGCCATGGAAAGGATTGAAGCCGTCAAAAATAAAAAGCAGTAATTTGTAGTAAATAACGGGGCTTAAATGAAGCTATAAATATTTGAAATGCTAGGACGACGGAATTTGAGGATTAAAGTAATGCAGGCGCTATATGCCTGGGAAATGGATAATGAAACCCCGGTAATAAAATTGGAGGGGCAACTTAAAACGGCTGTTCATAAATCAATTACGCTTTATTTAACTGACCTTACTTATCTGATTGAAGTTTGCCAGTACTCTGTGGTAGACAAAGCCAAACGTCTTGCCAAGTACATTAAAACCGATGAGGACCGGAATGCAAGCACAACTATTGCCGCCAATGCCATTGTAAAGTTTTTGCAGGAAGATGCTATACTGGCTGCGGGTGTTAAAAAGGACGGCGTAAGGAATTATATTGATGAGGAAGTTGTAAAGTCGTTATTTAACGACCTTTGCAGCAGGCCTAAATACAAAGAATACTGTGCCCTTGAAACACCCACGCTTGCAGACGATAAAGAGATATTTAACCTGCTGGTGCGTAAGGTTTTTCAAAGTAACAAAGACCTTGAACATCATTTAGAAGAGTTGTTTCTGAATTACGATGATGATGGTGCTTTGCTGCTGCACATTATCAGTAAGTACGTTGATACATTTGACCCGGAGAAGAAAGATACCTTTTTTCAGAGCATGGATATATGGGAAGAAGAAAAGAAATTCTCGTTTGAACTGCTTGAAAAAACGATGGATAAAAACGAAGAACTTACAGCCATTATTAAGCCCAAATTAAAGAACTGGGAAATGGACCGGGTAGCAACCCTGGACCTGATATTATTGAAGCTGGCCGTTTGCGAATTAAAGTATTTCCCCACTATACCGGTTAAGGTATCTATTAATGAGTATATAGACATTTCCAAACTATACAGCACACCTAAAAGCAAAGATTTTGTAAACGGGGTCTTGGATAAGGTGAAAAATGAGTTGATTGAAAAAGGGGAAATCAAGAAGTTTGGCAGAGGGTTGGTGGAATAATCACGAACCTTGTTCTATTTCAGCGGAGTTTTACTGCCCTTGATGTAAAGGTTGCGAATCCGTCAATTTTCCGCTATCCTTTTACAATCCCTCTGGCATAGAAATAATCGATTTGTAATTAAGATATAAAAAAATATTTTTGTCTCGGATTCGCAACAGGACATCTCGGTTGTTATTATTTTATTTTAATATAATTATATGAAAACAAAAATTACCCTGCTTTTTTCAGCGGTGCTATTTTCTTTAAACCAGTTGCACGCCCAGGCGCCGCAATTAATCAACTACCAATCGGTGGTTCGTAGTGCCAATGGTAACCCGGTTTCGGGCGGTACGGTGGTATCTCTGCGCTTTATTATACACGACCAAACTGAAGGTGGTAATTCGGTTTTTACCGAAACCCAGAGCGATACGGCCAATCAATTTGGCCTTGTAAACACCAAAATTGGTGTTAGCGGCAGCCTTAATCTTGTTAGCTGGGGCACCGGCCCTAAATACCTGGAAGTAGACCTTGATGCTACCGGCGGTGTCAATTATGTGCCTATGGGCAATACACAATTGCTAAGTGTTCCTTATGCATTATATGCGGCTAACAGTCAATCCGGTCCACAAGGGCCAACAGGCGTTGCCGGAGCCGCCGGCGTAACGGGTGTTGCCGGGGCAACAGGTGCCAACGGGTTAAACGGTGCTACGGGTTTACCGGGTATTACCGGTGCCACGGGTGCCAATGGCCTGATTGGGGCCACAGGTGTAGCAGGTAGCACGGGTGTAAATGGAGCAATAGGTGCAACTGGCTTAACGGGCCCAAGCGGTCAGAATGGTGCAACCGGCGCTGCTGGTAGCACCGGAACTAATGGGGCCATTGGTGCAACCGGCTTAACAGGCCCCAGTGGCCAGATGGGTGTTGCAGGTGCTATGGGTTTAACAGGCGCTATAGGCGCAACAGGCACTGATGGTATAACCGGCGCTACTGGTTTATTATCGGCGGGCTCTGGTCCTGGCAATACCACTTACTGGGACGGAACCCAATGGGTTCTTACCTCCGCCAACCTTTATAATGATGGAGCCAACATCGGTATCGGCACTACAAGCCCTGCATATAGTTTACAGGTAATAGGTACTACCAGCACAACTAATTTTCAAATGACAAATGGGGCTTCGGTTGGTTATGTATTGCAAACCGACGCTGTTGGTAACGCAACGTGGGTTTTGCCTTCAGCAGCGGTAACGGCTGGTAATGGTTTAAGTTATAGTAACGATACTTTAAACAGCCTTTGGTCGGCTTCGGGTAATAACATTTATAATAACAACAGTAGTAGTGTAGATATTGGCAATACCAATACACTGGCACCGTTAGATGTTAAAGCTTCAGGCGGTAAAGATGTATTATTAACCGGCGGCTCTGCTACCGGCTCCGAGCTTAAATTTTTATACGAAGGCGTATCCCATTTTTCAATATACAACGCCGGCGATGGTAATCTTACCATTGCAAACACAAGTGCTGTATCTTTGGGTAATACCACTGGTTCAGCCCTTGTGGCCATTACGAGCGGCGGTTATGTAGGTATTGGTACTACCTCGCCTGTGGTGCCATTGCAGGTAAACCTGGCTACTGCTTCCACTCCATACAGCAGTACAGATGTAAATATTGCCCATCTTCTTTCAAACAATTCGTCTGTTCTTACAGGTAACGGTCCATTATCTATTGTTGATGCTTATGTGGCTATCTCTGCCCAGGGCGATATAGTTGCCCAGGGCACTATTGCCGTGGCATCAAGCGTTACCTATTCCGATGAAAGGATTAAAAATATTATTGGACAAAGCGATGCGGCTAAAGACCTTGATGTGCTCAACAAAATAAAAATTACCGATTACACTATGAAGGACAATTTATGGTGGGGCAATACACCTTTTAAAAAGGTAGTTGCCCAGCAGGTTGAGCAGGTTTATCCGCAGGCCGTAAGCCGCAAAACAGATTTCATACCTAATATTTATGCCTTTACAACTAAAGTAGAGAAAACTGAAAATGGATATTTGTTAACCCTCGATAAGGCCTTGCCAGAGTTGAAAACGCAAAAAATAAGACTTGAAGTGCAAGGGGCAGGAAGGGTTGAAGCCAATTTTATTGCCATCACCGCTGCTAATCAGTTGTTAGTATCAACACCAACGGATATAACAAAAAGTCCGGTTTTTGTTTTTGGCGCACAGGTTGATGATTTCAGAACTGTGGATTACGAAGCTATAGCCATGCTTAATGTAAGCGCTACCCAGGAACTTACCAAACAGCTTAAAGAATCCCAGGACCGTCTAAAACAACTGGAAGCTGAAAACGAAAAGCTTAAATCAAGCACTACCGGCCAGCTGGAAATCAATAAAACACAAAGCGAAATGATGAAATCTATGAAAGCACAGATAGATTTAATCACTGAGCAGCTTAACCTTACAACACATAAATAACAGCCCCCTCTAAACCTCCCCCGAAGGGGGAGGCTTTAANNATTTGCGCCCATTATGAAAAAGACACTTGTTATAGCTTTAACGCTGATGCTGGCATTGGGTATTTTTTCGTGCCGCAAAAAAGGAGAAAAACCTGTTGATACTTCACTGGCAACCGAGGTTTTTACTGACACCACTCAAATTGCGTTTGTTGACTCGGTAAACTTTACCTTTGATACCATTAACCAGGGCGATAAGGTAGAGCACGATTTCAGGATAAAGAATGTGGGCGATAAAAACCTGGTAATTGCCCGTGCTTATGGCTCGTGCGGTTGCACGGTGCCTCAGTATCCTAAAGACCCTATTAAGCCGGGTGAGATTGCTACCATACACGTAACCTTTAATTCGGCCGGCAAGTCAGATTTTCAGAATAAGGATGTTACTTTGGTTTGTAATACGCCGGTGCGGAATGAAAAATTACATTTGCACGGTTTTGTAAAAGTTAATAAATAGTATAAAATATAATTAATTATGGACGGTATAGGCTTATTATTTTTGGGGGGCATGTTTGTTGTAATGTGGCTGTTTTT
>PMXD01000034.1 GCA_003165895.1 Bacteroidota bacterium
GCAATGACATCTATTTTATTTTAAATCAGGGTTGTCGTAATAACTCAGATTAGTTTCCTATATACCGATAGTCAGGTAAAATTATTTGACAGCGATGCGAAAGTCTATCTCCAAAACAGGAATTGCTTTGATTATATAAGCATGTCAAAAATAAAGCCTCAATCTTTCTGGTAAAGTACTTTGCCGCCATAAATAAGGGCGGCAGAAAGCAACAAAAATACACCGCCATCAACAGGCATTTCGGGCAGCAGGGATTTTGGAGAAATGGTTACGTGCCCCTCGGAATGGCCCACATAAACTGCCAGAAGCAATATCAAAACCAGTAAAACAGGTAAAAGTCCATTTGTCCTCATAAGCTATACATTATCCGCGAGTTTAAATGTACAACTTTTTTCTGGTCTGGCAAATTTAAATTCAGGTTTTAAATAAGTTAAATGCCCAGATGTTTACCGGGATTCCAGAAAAGTTTTTCAAAATCTACCACCTGGTGATCCTTTACTTTTATGCCTTCTTTTTCTAAATTTTCCTGCATCGCTTCAGGAGGGTTAAAGTGATGCCTGCCTGTAAGCATGCCATTGCGGTTTATTACACGGTGTGCCGGCACGGGCGGCTTTTGTCCGTGGGCGCCGTTCATGGCATAGCCCACCAGGCGTGCCGATTTGGCGGTACCCAGGTATTTGGCAATCGCCCCATAGCTGGTAACCCTTCCTTTGGGTATTAAGCGCGCTACGGCGTATACATTCTCGAAAAATGAATACGCTTCATCTGGCTTTTTTACTTCAGGCAGTTTTGGGGGTGCCTGCTTTTTTTTAACCGGCTTTTTCATAGCTATAGTTGAAAAGCAAGATAATTAATTGTGCGGCCTTTTTCAAGATGTTGTTTTTCGTAGTAGGTTTTTATATCCAGCTCGTCAAAATCAAGTGGGGTAGCGTAAATATCTTCTTTATAATAAAGCGATTTGCAGCCAAATTCAAGCGCGCTTTGTTGGGTGTATTGAAACAGGGGAAGGTCGTCGGTTTTAAAATTGACTTTGGCGCCGGGTTTGGCAATGGTTTTATAGCGTTCTAAAAACTTAGGGGCACTTAACCTGCGTTTGGCATATTTAAGACCCGGAAAAGGGTCGGGGAAGGTTATCCAGATTTCGTCTATCTCGTGTTCTGCAAAAAAATTGGTGATGTTTTCAATGCGCATGCGTACAAAAACCAGGTTATGGAGGCCGGCCTCTGTAGCCGTTTTTGAGCCGGTAAAAAGCCGCGCGCCTTTTGAATCGACACCGATAAAATTTTTATTGGGATATTTTTTGGCCAGGGCAACTGAGTAATCGCCTTTGCCACAGGCCAGTTCAACCACAATAGGGTTATTGTTTTTAAAAACTTCGCTGTTCCATTTGCCACGCAGGTCAAGCTCTTTGCCCTCAAAATTTTTCAGCAGCGGATTAGTAAAATGCTCATTTTGAAATACGTTGGTGAACGCATTAATACTGCTGATTTTAAACATTTTGGCTTTGCCCATAACCTTAACCCACGTTTTGCTGTCGGAAATTTAAGGGAGCGAATATAACTGTAATTAAGTATGGCAGGAAACCAGGACAGCGATGCAACCCCCACAATAACCACAGGGGTTGGTTTTAGTTTTTCGGAGTAAAAAAGTACCACTCCATTGTGGAAGCCCTGCTTTCTTCAAGCAAATAATATTTGGTATCATAATCAAGGCCAATTAACTCAGGATAACGATACCTCATTACTTTTAAATGATCTGACAGACTGTCAATAATTTTAATATTATGAGTTGGCAGAAAAAGTGCCTGGACATATTCGCCGGTATGTTTATCCTCAAAATCATGAATTTCAACGAGCACATCGCATTGGTTCAGATTGGCAATATTTTCATCGGTAAACAATTGCTTTTCATATCCTTCGCAATCAGAAATGATTAAACCCTGATTGGTGAATTTAAAATCCTTTAAAGTGCCGGCAGTACAGGTAGTGTTAACATGAACCCTGCTTTCGACACCATTTATTTTTGCCATATTGGAACAAGCGTTCCTCGAAATATCATCTGTATCATAAGCATACACTTCGGTTCCCGGCATTTTTAGCGCAAATCCGATTGCGTAATAGCCCTCGGCGCAGCCCACATCAATAACTTCGGAGTAGTTTTTTTTCAGTAATTCGTTCAGCAAACCGTCTAATTCACTTTCATAAGATCCAAGCAATTTTGGGAAAATGGAGCTTCCACGAGCAACAAAATCGGGGTATTTCATGCCCTTAAAAGGGCCATTCTTTACAACTAAATCAAGGAAAATATTTTTGGCAGTACTAAAATGTAATTTGCGCTCAACCTCCTCTGGAGAAAGCCCCTTTTTACCTGATAAACCAGCTCGTTCGCGCTCAATTTCGAACCTATTGGATTTAACAACATCAAACCAATAGGCGGGCCTTCTTGCTATAGCCCAGATTAAATCATTCGATATTAGTTTTTTTAATATCCTGCCTTTCAAATTTGCCATAACCAATTTGTTAATAATGCCTTTATATTATGATGAAGCTCTTCACCCAAAAGCATTTATCATTAGCAAATATGAAACTTTCTAAGCGGAAAGAAAGGATTGTCAGCCCCGAAAAAAAAATTAATTTCGCAACTCGTTTTGTTTACAATAATAATAGATGGGGAACCTTAATACAGAAGTTGCTGATAATGAAAATAAATGGACCAAAGTTATTGAACCTACAGAAAGCCTGTTCAGGTTCAACTTTCGCGAGTTGTGGCACTACCGGGATTTGATAGTTCTTTTTGTTAACAGAGATTTTGTTGCGGCCTACAAGCAAACCATTTTGGGTTTTCTGTGGCATTTTATACAGCCCCTGTTTACGACGGCTGTTTTTGTTCTGGTGGGATATTTTGCCAAAATACCAACAGACGGCCTGCCCAGAACATTGTTCTATTTAACCGGTATTATTATCTGGAACTACTTTGCCTCATGCCTGACTAAAACTTCAAATACTTTTGTTGGTAATGCTGCGATTTTTGGCAAGGTTTATTTTCCCAGGCTGGCAGTTCCTATATCCGTTATCATATCCAATTTAATGAGTTTTATAATTCAGTTTCTGGTATTGATTCCATTTATGATATGGTATCGCACAGATGTACATCCAAATATCTACCTGCTTTGTTTGCCCGTCATCATATTGGTAATAGCTATGATGGGATTGGGCTTTGGACTTATAGTTTCATCGCTGACCATTAAGTACCGTGATTTGGTTTACTTTGTTGCATTTGGCGTACAATTAGGCATGTATGTAACCCCGGTTATTTATCCAATGTCGCTGGTACCGGCAAAATTCAGGTATATCATGTCGTTTAATCCCATTTCGCCGGTTATGGAAGTATTCCGGTTTTCATTGTTGGGCAGGGGCACATTTTCTGAATACACTTTGGCATACAGCGTAATCTTTTCAATCGTAGTACTTTTGATTGGTATCTTGTTGTTTAATAAGGTAGAAAGGAATTTTATGGATACGGTTTAGCAAAAAATTATATGAGCATAGTAGTAAGAGTTGAGAACGTTTCGAAGATATATAAACTGGGCCTTATCGGGTCAAATACGCTGGCAGGCGACCTTGCAGATGCTTTTGCGCGGATAAGGGGAAAAGAAAGCCAGGAAAAGAAGCTGAATGCCGAAAACGAGGACGGCTCTATTCACGTGGCGTTACAGGATGTAACCTTCGATGTAAAGGAAGGTGAGGTATTGGGAATAATAGGTAAAAACGGCGCCGGTAAAAGTACCCTGTTAAAGATTTTATCAAGTATTACCTCGCCTACAACCGGCACTATAAAAATGAAGGGCAGGGTGGCAAGTTTACTGGAAGTTGGCACGGGATTTCACCCGGAACTTTCGGGCCGCGAAAATATCTTCCTAAATGGCGCCATACTGGGCATGCTGAGAAGTGAGGTAACCAGCAAATTTGATGAAATAGTAGATTTTAGCGGAGTTGCCAAGTTTATTGATACGCCGGTAAAGCGATACAGCAGCGGCATGTATGTGCGCCTTGCCTTTGCCGTAGCTGCGCACCTTGAACCGGAAATATTAATTGTTGATGAAGTTCTTTCAGTAGGCGACGCCGATTTTCAAAAGAAGAGCATCGGCAAAATGAAAGACGTTGCGGCAAACCAGGGAAGAACGGTGCTTTTTGTCAGCCATACTATTAAAGCATTACAGGCACTATGCCAGAACGGGCTAATGCTCCAGAACGGAAAAATAGTTAAAACAGGCCCGATTAAAGAAGTAACAGACTTTTACCTTGGCGGGTCAGACCTTAATTACAGCTTAAGCAATGAATGGACCAGAGAAAATGCGCATTTCGCTGAGGGCGTTTATTTACTTGCAGCAAAAATTAAAAATGAAGAGGTTATTTATCGTTCAGATAGAATCTCTTTATCGTTTAAAATGCTTTTTGAAACGAAGAAGAAATTTCATTTAAGCTTTCACCTGTTCAACAAAAATGAAGATTATATCTTTAATTGCATGTCTGAAATCATGGATTTTGAAGCTGGTGAATATTTAATAAACTTTGAAATACCCGGTGGTTTGCTAAATGAAGGGGGTTACGTGGTTCATTTAAACTTTGTAGAAAACGGATCTACGTTAACCTTAAATGCATTCAATATTTTAGCTTTTGAGGTAAAGGCCATAGCGACTGAAGGAATATCCTGGTATGGCCAATGGCCGGGAATTGTAAGGCCGGAAATATTTACAGAAAGCATTAAAATCTGAAAAACATGACCAATCTGATAAAAGCAATTATTTTAAAATTTATCCGCAGGTTTAACTTTCAGAAAGAGGTTTTAACTGAATTGCTTGATGAACCAAACTATCAGGCTGCGGAACAGGAAAAACAGGAAATCGTATTTCAATATATAGACAGTATTATTAAGGCAAATAAATTAAACAGAGCGCTTCTGCTAAATACTTTGGTTGAAGTTTCATCTGACAATAAATTGCGGTTCAACGTTCCGGAGTTAATGGCTATAAGCAACGATCATGTTGGTATGCGTATGTTGGTTGAAGGTTATTTCGAAAAGGACCTGCTGGAATTTTTGGGTAAAACTGTTTTTTCGAGAGAGGAGGTTAAGAATGGAATTGCGCTTGATATTGGTTCATTTATTGGTACCCATACGCTGTATATGGCGCGGTATTTTAAGCATGTGGCATCTTTTGAGCCCAATCCACATATGTACAAAGTTCTGGAAGCAAATATTGATGCTGCCGGTGTAACAAACGTTTTTCCTTTAAACATAGGGTTAACAAGAGAAGAAGAAACCCTTGGCTATTACAAGTATGATGGCGGCAACCAGTCTATGAACAGGTTTTTGAAACAAGGGGAAGATGCAAGCCAATATGAAAACTTTGTAAAGATTGGGGATTTGGTATTAAAGAATGGGAATGAAGCTATTTCAGATCTGATTAGTAAACAGGACCTTTCGGGAATACCCATTACGTTGATTAAAATTGATACTGAAGGTTTTGAAACGGATGTGTTAATGGGGTTATCAGAGGTTTTGACCAACCACAACGTACTTATTCTTTTTGAGGGGGCGGAATTAAAGAAGGCGAGGGATATCATGAATTTATTAAAAGGCTTCGGATATACTCAGTTTGTGGAGTTGCAGGAATACTTACCAATTATTCCCGTCCCTGTTTTAGATGAAGAAAAGTTTTATCCATTAATCCTGGGTTCAAAACAGCCATTTGTTTTTAACAGCTGATTTTAAAATGTGCCGGCAGTTAAATTTTGTGCAACATGAAAATCGCTTTTTTGATACCGCAAAATGTTATTGGCGGTGGTATACTGGTTGTATATCATCATGCTGCGTATCTTAAAAAATCAGGGCACGATGTTTTAATTATTTACCGGGAATACAAGCCGGAAAGAGACAAAAATATAATATCGGAATTTGAGCTACCATTTGCAGATTTTGAAAAAATGTCTGTGAACGATTATCATTTTGATGTGATTTTTGGCACATGGTGGGCTACGCTGTACGATATATTCGTTTTCAATGCGCGTAACTATTTCTATCTGGTACAAGACGATGAAAGAAGATTTTACGAAGACAAAAGCGCACCGGAAATAAGATTCTGCGAGCTTACGTACAGCTTTCCGGCTATTGGAATAATTACAGTAGCCACCTGGCTGCAAACCCTGATGAATAAAGAAAATGGGGGGAACCCCAAAGTTGCTATTAATGGTTACGATCCGCTAAAGTTTTATCCGAAGGAAGGGTTGGAAAGGCCGGTAACAAAACTGAGGGTTTTGGTTGAAGGTCCGGGTAAGGTTTGGTTTAAACGGCTGGACGATTGTTTTAAAGCCCTGCAGGATATAAGCGATATAGAAGTTTGGTTTGTTTCGAGAGATGGATATCGGGAACCAGGATGGCATATTGATAAATTTTTTGTGAATGTTACAGTCGGGGCATTACGTGAAATTTACTGCTCGTGCGATGTGTTGCTGAAAATGTCGGAGATGGAAAGTTTTTGCCTTCCTAACCTGGAGATGATGGCATGTGGCGGAACAATTATTACCACTGATTTTACCGGACATGAGGAGTATGCAGTAGATGGTTATAACTCCCTTGTAATACCGGTGCGGGGCATAGAAGCTGCCCATAATGCGGTAATAAAACTGCGCGACGATAATTTGTTGTTAGAGCGGCTGAAGCAAAATGCGCTGATTACAGCCGGTAGTATGACCTGGGCAGGCGGTAATAAGAAATTTGAAAAGGCGCTGGAAGAGCTTATGGAGGAGTTTAGAGATTATGATTATAAGGGCTTAAAAAGAATTTTTTTGGAGCTGCGCGGGTTATTGCTTACAACAACTGCTATCAGGGCGGAGAAAATGAAACTGGAATCGGACTATAATGCGCTGTTTTTTCAATTCCATAGAAATGAATACCGTGCATTCAGATTTATAGGCAGGCTGTTGTATAAAATCCCCGGGCTTGGGTTTTTATTAAGGAAAATGATGGCGTAATTTTTACAGGAGCAAAGGCGATTATTTAATATCCCTGGCGTTTATAAGCACAACTTTGTTATTGCGCATAACTACCAGTTTGCGGTTTTGGGCCTTAGCCTCTTTAAGGAATTTTTTGGAGGAGAGGATGATTCCACGTTTTACTTTTTCCATTAAATCTTCCCGGTCTTGATTACTCATAGCTATTGATTTCGTCCCAAAGTGTGAAGTTATTAATCATTATTTTCCCGGCTTTCTTTTCGGCAACAAAAATAACGCTTTCTGAGGAGTTATCAATGACCAACCAATCCGTTGCTAATGGTAAATAAATGGCAGTAAGGTTTTTCAGGCCACGTATAAACCTTCTTTCAATTACATTTTCGGGTATATTATGTCCGCCTTCTTTTACCCTCTGGTTAACACGTCTTTTTGCTTCGTTTACGTTTTGCATATAAACAAAGAGTAAAAATATCTGGTAACCATTTTTCTGTAGTTCTTTAAAAAGCGGAGCATAGCTACGGGTTGATAGCGTTGTTTCAATGGCAAAATTCTTTTGTTCCGCAATCAATTCGTCAATTCTTTGAAGCATAATTCTTCCCGCACTAAATGCTACCCCTTCCGGATTGAAAGGGGAGAGCCCACGCGCAATTTCATCTGCATTTACAAATTCAATAACCCCCAGATGTCCGGGCAAAAGATTTTTGCTGAGCGTTGTTTTACCCGCTCCGTTGCAACCGGCAATAACATATAGGGTTGGCATTTAAGTTTGTTTTTTAATTAACCCCATACTTCTTCATAAACTTCTCGCTCAAAGCCTTCTGCTTATTGCCGAGGTCAATTTTACGGCCGCTGATGTAGGCCTGTTCAATATTAGACGTTTTCATGTCCAGTACATCGCCGGTTGAAACAATGAGAGAAGCATCCTTGCCCCTTTCAAGTGTGCCGATTTGTTTATCGAGGTTCAGGATTTTTGCGGGGTTGCGGGTAATGGCCTGCAGGGCTTCTTCTTTGCTAAGGCCGTAGGCTGATGCGGTGCCTGCCTCAAACATCAGATTGCGCTCCTGCCAGAATGCGCCTATGCTGATGCAGTACAACACACCTGCCTTTTGCAGTATGGCCGGTGTTTTGTAGGGCTGTTGAATGTCTTCGTCCTCGTAAGTTGGCAGGTCGTGGCATTTGCTCAGAATGACAGGTATTTTTTTCTGCGCCAGCACATCGGCAATCATATATGAATCTTTGGCGCCTACCAAAACAATATTTACGCCTAACTCTTCTGCAAATGCAATTGCGTTTTGAATTTCTTTAACGTAGTAGACCTTTACATACAGGTTTTTGCTTTTATCAAACAGGCCTTTCATGGCTTCAAAACCGAGGTTTGTTTTTTCGTGGGCGCCTGCTTCGAAATAGCTTTTGGCATCTTTAAAATACGCTTTCAGGCCATCCAGTTCTTTGTCGTAATCTTTGTTTATTTCAAATTCCTGCGGCTCGGCCCACCAGCTTTTTACCTTAAACATAGAAGGCCAGTTGATGAATACACCGTCTTCATTTTTTACAGCGGCATCTTCCCAGTTCCAGGCATCCAGCTGAACCACGGCACTGGTGCCTGAAACGTAGCCGCCTTGCGGGGCCACCTGTGCGTATAAAACGCCATTGCTTCGTAACGTAGGCGTTACCCGACTATCGGTGTTATAAGAAACGATGGCCTTTACGTTGGGGTTGAACTGGCCTACTTCGGCATTATCGTTGGCAGCACGCACGGCCTCTATTTCACTTAACCCTATAATGGTATTGGTTGAAATAATGCCGGGGTAAATATGTTTACCGGTGCAGTCAATTATCCTGCCTGAATTGGTATCTGGTTTTGTAACAGGATTTTCTTCGAGGTAAAAGATTTTGCCATTATCAAAACCGATGGTGGCGTTTTGTAATACCTTACCGGTGCCTGTGTGGATAGTAGCATTGGTAAGATATATTCTGCCTTCCTGTGGCGGGGCCGGTGAGGGCACATCGGGGGCCTGGGCAAATACTGAGATGCTTAGGCTAAGCAAAATAATGAAAGCCAAAGCTTTTGAATATGTTACAATATATTTCATCGTTTCTATTTGTATTTATTTTTTGGATTTTAAGTCCTCTTTTATTTTTTCCACTACTTCCCTTGCATCATGATAAACACCGTTACCCGTTTCTTCCTTTTTAATTCTTAGCATTAGCTTTTGCTTTATTTCTTCCCGGGAGCATCCTTTTATCTCACCATTTTCATACTGCTTTTCCTGCAGATCTAAAACTCTTTTTTCTGCATCAGTTAATTCAAAACTTTCATTTGTCGAATTCATAAGTTATGTTTTTAAAACCTTTTGCTAACTTAATTCTCATCCCCAATAGTCATCCCGTTTTTGCCCTTTGGCGTGGGTTGCTGTATAGATGCACCTGCGCTTTTATCATCCAGCATTTTTTGTATCAGGCGGGCGCGTTCTTTGCGTATTTCATCGTGTTTTTGTGCATCGCGTTCGCTATCGTAAAGGCGCATGCCGTCAACAAAGGTTTGTTCAACGCGTGCGTAGATGGAAAGCGGATTATCGCTCCATATTGCGATGTCGGCATCCTTACCGGTTTTAATGGAGCCCATGTGGCTATCCAGGTGTAGCATTTTAGCGGGGTTAAGGGTGCATAGTTTCCAGGCTTCTATCTCACTCAGCCCACCGTATTTAATGGATTTGGCGGCTTCCTGATTTAAGCGGCGGCCCATTTCGGCATCGTCAGAGTTTACGGCGGTGGTTACGCCTACTTTGGTAAGTATGGCCGCGTTGTATGGTATGGCATCTATTACTTCGTATTTATAAGCCCACCAGTCGGCGAAGGTAGAGGCGTAAATGCCGTGGGCTTTTATTTTATCGGCAACCTTGTAGCCCTCCAGTATATGGGTAAAAGTGTTTATTTTAAATCCGAAGGTATCAGACACATGCATCAGCATATTAATTTCGCTTTGCACATAGCTGTGGCAGGTAATAAAGCGTTTGCCTTTTAATATTTCAAGCAGGGCATCCAGCTCAAGGTCGCGGCGCACGGGGGTTTTGGCGGCCCGGGCTTTGCCATATTCGCGGGCCTTGGTAAAGTAGTTGTAGTAGGTTTGCTCAACACCCATGCGGGTTTGGGGGTAACGCACCACGGCGCGGTCGCCCCAGTTAGATTGCTTTACGTTTTCGCCCAAGGCAAATTTGATAAAGCCATCGGCCCCTTCAATTTTCATTTTTTCAGGGGCAAATCCCCAGCGCAGTTTTACCAGGCCGCTTTGTCCGCCAATAGGATTGGCCGAGCCGTGTAATAATTGCGAGGCCACTACCCCGCCGCTTAACTGGCGGTATATATCAATATCAGTTGCGTTTACCACATCGCCAATGCGCACCTCGGCGCTGCTGGCTTCGCTGCCTTCATTTACCCCGTAGCTGATAGCAATGTGCGAGTGTTCATCAATAATGCCACTGGTTACATATTTACCGGTAGCGTCCAGCACTTTGCAATCAGCACATGAAAGGTTTTTTCCTATCAGCGTTATTTTGCCACTGCGAATAACCACGTCTTCAACAAGATTGCCATCTGCCTCATTGGTCCAAACCATGCCGTTTTTAATCAGCAGGTTTTCGGGTTTGGGTGTTTCTTCATTGCCATAGGCGTTAAAAGGATAAAGCACTTTGCCCAGCTTACTGAGGTTAACGGCGGTGGAATCTTTTTTAGGTTTCGAAGTGTCGGCATCGGGGCCTTTGGTTTGTGTGGCACTCCAGCTTATCCAGTCGCCATTGGCAAGTTGGCCCTTGCCCCGCCAGTTTTTGAACGTTGAATCTATAGTTCCGGTAAGGAATATTTTATTCAATTCCTTTTTCTTTTCGGGATTGAACGACAAAGTAATATCGTTGCCTTTATAGGTTAGTTTTACTTCGGGTTTAACGGAATCGGTAATGATTACAATTGCCTTTGGGGCAGCATCATCACCGGTAAGCTTTAAGGTGTATGCGGAACTGTTACTGAAAGTAAGTGAGTAAGTGCCACGGATATCTTTAGGGGCGAAAGCTTTTATTTCGTAACGTTTTCCCTGAATCCAGTTTTCGTTAATGTCACATTTTTCATCGAAAAGCGGTTTTGAGGTGATAATGAAATTGGCCAGCTTGCCCGGTTCAAGCGAACCTACCTTATCGGTAATATTTAAAAACTCAGCAGGGTTTTGGGTGATAGATTTTAGTGCGGTTACTGAATCTAAACCATACTTTACAGCTTTGCGCAGGTTGGGCAAAAAGTCGTCTTTCTTTTCAAGGTCGGCGGGGGTTAGGGCAAACTCAATGCCTGCTTTTGCCAGTGCTGCCGGATTGGTTGGCGCCAACTCCCAATGCTTCATTTCCTCTAATGATACCCAAATTGCTTTGTAAGGGTCTTCTACATCATACGCCTTGGGGAAATTAAGCGAGGTAATAAGGCGGGCTTTGGTATTTTTTATTTCGTCAATACGCTGGTATTCTGTGCCATTGCCTTTAATGATATACTGAACGCCGAATTCGCGGGCAATTTTATCGGCCCGTAAAATATTTTGCCAGTCGTAACTGGCATCAAATATCTGGGGTAAGGATTGGGTATTGTTCCATGCTTCAAGCGACAGATTGTATTCTTTTTTATCTTTTAAATTTTTATACCATTCGGCATCGTAATAGGTTTGGCGTAATAAAGCAATAATACCCATGAGTGATTCGGGGTAATCCTGCGTGCTGGTTCCTTTATTGAATGAATAATGGGCACTGGCATCGGCTTTTACAACCAGGTTATTTTCTTTATCGCTGGCCAGCGTTACGGCTGCGCCGGTGCCACGGGCAATGCCGTCTTTGTTGTGGGTAAGCACGGTGCCGAAGCCAAGTTTGCGCAGCTCATCAGCTTTTTTATCGTCGGCAATAAAGTTTTTAATAGCACTGTAATCGGCGTGTATGGCCTGGTTCCACCCATAAGCGCCTTTGGTATTGGTTTCCATTTGAGGGCCACCGTTGCCGCCTTGTTTTTTAGGGTCGGGCAGGCCGTAACTGCTATAGATGTCAATAAAAGAAGGGTAAATAAATTTGCCCTTCATATCATGCACAATGGCCCCTTTGGGTATAGCAACATCAGCGCCTGCTTCAACCACTTTGCCATCGCGGATTAAAAGGGTGGCGTCTTCAATTTTGGTGTTGTAGGTTTTAAAGAGGGTGGCATGGATAAAGGCATGCACGCCTTCGCGGAAATCATCGGGGCCGTTGCGGTGAAAAGTGGTTTCCTGGCTAAACAAGGATGTTTGAACCAGGAGTATAAGCCCAACCAGCAAGGGCCTGAAAAAATGCAGCATGAGAAAAATTTTAGGAAGCGTGAAATTAGGATAAATTTATGCATGGATAAACGGATAGCATTTAATGGCGCGCAGGGTTATTATAAAACCGAAGGAAAAGGCAAGGTTGTTATGCTGGTGCATGGTTTTATTGAAGACGGGAGTATGTGGGATGGCATGTTAGCCGGCCTAAAGAAAAACTATAAAGTGATAGTGCCTGATTTGCCGGGGTTTGGAAAATCGGTTTTGACTAATGACGAGTTAAGCATGGAGTATTATGCTGAGTATTTATATGCCATTTTAAAGGCGGAGAAGGTGGGTAAGTTGATATTGCTGGGCCACTCGATGGGGGGATATGTGGCCTTGAATTTTGCAGAGAAATACGGACCCATGCTGGCCGGTTTTGGTTTGGTAAACTCGCATTGTTTTGAAGATACACAGCAGAAAAAAGAGAACCGCTTAAAGGGAATTGAATTTATAAAGCGAAACGGCACGGAGTTATTTGTGCGGGAGTTATATAACAGCATTTTTAACGAGGGCTTTAAAAAACAGCACAGAAAACTGATTGATGCCTTGATTGAAAATGCCCAAAAATACGCGCCTGAAGCGGTAATGAAGGCCAATGCTGCCATGATGAACCGGAAAGATAAAAGTGAGGTGCTGAAAAATGCGCAGGTGCCGGTGTTGTTTATCAATGGCGAGAATGACGAAGCCGCTCCGGTAGCCTATACCCTAAAACAGGCCTCATACCCGGCCATTGCCGATTTTAATTTGTTTGAGCAATGCAAACACATGAGTGTGTTTGAGCGCAAAGCCGAAACGCTGAAAATTATAGCTGCTTTTTGCAAAAGGACTTTCAAATAAAGTATGGTGCTTTTGTTTCACTAAACGGCACACGCAACCAACCGGGGCTAAATAACCTCTGACTTTAAAGGATTATTACGGCTGCCGGCCAATGGGAATAATAGCGAATATGCTTTTACGGGGTTGGGCGGTCCGGGGATTAATTTAACAAATGGGCCAAACGGGCCTGGCTATCAGGGTGGGCATGCGGCAATTTGGGCAAACGGGTTATCTTCGCAAACCACTGCAAATACAGACATGAAAAAAATATTCCTTATTATCCTTTGTTTTATGGCAATTTACTCTGCAAAATGTTCGCATATTGTTGGGGGTGAATTGTTTTATGACTGCACGGGCAATAACGTTTATTCTGTTACGCTGAAGCTTTACCGTGATTGTAACTGCCAGAATTGTGCCCAATATGGCAACCCTGAATATGTGAGCATTTTTGACGGAGCGGGCAATCTTTATACCCAGTTAGCCCTGCCCCTGCCACCGGTAGATACCCTTCAGGCTACCTATTCAAGTTCGTGCCAGCAGCCTTCGACGTCGTGTATTGAGGAGGCCGATTATAACGGCACCGTTATGCTGCCGGGTAATGCTACCGGCTACACCATAGTATATCAAAGATGTTGCCGTACCAATGCTGTGTTAAACCTTGCTACCGGTCAGGGGGCTACTTTTACCTGCGAAGTGCCACCCGGTTCTCTGGCATCCTGTAATAATTCGGCCCGGTTTAATGGCCTGCCTCCGCTTAATATATGCCTTAATTCACCTTTGTCTATTGATTGTTCAGCCACTGATCCGGATGGCGATTCGCTGGTATATAGTTTGTGCGACCCTTACAGTGGTGCCTCAGCCACCTGCCCTGACCCGTCGCCCAATGGAACTGCAGGCACCGGTTGTTCTACTGTACCCACTCCCCCGCCGTATACATCCGCTCTTTATCTGTCTCCGTACAGTGCTGCTAATTTTACCAATAGTCCATCTACGGCCAGTGACCTGGCCATTGACCCTGTGTACGGTTTGCTGACCGGAACGCCCAACAACATCGGCATTTACGATATTACTATTTGTGTAAGCGAATACCGTAACGGGCAATTGCTGAACGTTTTGCGGCGCGATTTTATGATTACCGTAGCACAATGTGATATACCTATTGCCTCGGTTCCCATTGTGTCTATTAACCATGGTGTGGGTGTTTATACCATTGACTGTAAAAGCCTGACCGTTAATTTTATCAATACCTCTACTAACCCTAACCAAACGCCCCTTAGTTATGCATGGAATTTTGGGGTGCCAGGCTCAACTACCGATACCTCAAGTCTTTCTTCTCCATCGTTTACATATGCTGATACGGGCACTTACCTGGCCCAGTTGGTTGTAGGTGCAGCGAATCCGACCGGGAGTGGAATGTGTACCGATACCACTACAGCTTATGTATATCTTTACCCAACGCTTAATACAGCGTTTACTGCGCCTTCCAGGTGCCTTGATTCAACTATCGCGTTTGTGGACCAGAGCACCTCAACTTCGGGGCAAATCAACAGTTGGATATGGAATTTTGGCGATGGCACCGGTTCTAACCAGCAAAACCCTACGCATAACTACACGGCTGCGGGAACGTTTCCGGTAACGCTTATCAGCGATAACGCACGGGGGTGCAAAGATACGGCCACTAAGCTGATAACTGTTTACCCCAAACCCGCAGCCTCTTTTACTGCCGATACGGTTTTATGCGCCACTGCGGCAGATGTTTTTACCAATACCTCAACCGGTAATGTAGCCTCGTATTACTGGAATTTTGGCCCTGGGGGCACCAGCACCCTCGCCAGCCCTACCCATGTTTATAATAGTGCCGGAAACTATACTGCAACTTTAATTGATATATCGCCGAATGGATGTAAGGACACTACCAGCGATAACATTGTGGTAAATCCGCTGCCGGTTGTTACTACCTCCGGTAATGTTGCCATCTGTCCGTTTGCTTCAACCCAACTTTCGGCCAGCGGGGGTGTAACTTATTTATGGACCCCGGCCACAGGGTTAAGCGACTCAGCCATTTCAAACCCTGTAGCTGCGCCGCCACCGCCAAATACAACTACTTATATAGTTACTGTTACTTCGGCTCAAAATTGTTCCAGTACGTCCGGCTTAACGGTTTCGTTTTTTCCGGTTCCACATGCCAATGCGGGTATAGATACTTCGGTTTGTTTGAACCCCAGTATTTTTCATGACAGCGTGTTGTTGAACCCGAGCGGGGGGGTTAGTTACCAATGGAGCCCGGCAACCGGGTTGTCTAACCCTAATATTGCCAACCCATTGGCCAAGCCTACAGCGAATACTACCTATACCGTTACCGCTACCGACGTTAATGGATGTACGGCCAGCGATTCAATGACTGTTTTTGTACTAAACCCGGCACTGCGGTTGATTGTGCAGGACACAGTAAGTATTTGCCAGCGCGATACGGCTTATGCCACTATCCTTAATCAGGGTTCGTCGGGTTATGTTTGGACCCCATCGAATTATCTTACGGATGATACCTCGTGGAACACCGGATTTTACCCTCAGGTTACCACTACTTTTACACTGGAAGTAACCAACTGGTGTTATATTAAAAGCCAGTCGATTGTGATTGTGGTGTTTCCGATTCCTCAACTGGGGCTACCGGCGGTTGATTCAGTATGCATAGGCAGTTCGTACCAGTTTAATGCGCAGGATGCGCTTACCTACCAATGGAACCCCGACCCCACACTTAGCAGTACCACTATTGCCAACCCGGTGGCCACCCCTACCGTAACTACTAAATACATTGTTACCGGCATTAACCAGAACGGCTGTGTAAATAAGGATTCCACCTTACTGTTTGTTTACGAACCATCCACCATTTTGGTATTTCCGGCGGATACCCCTTTTATTTGCCAGGGAACGCCTGCGCCACTGCGCGCTATTGGTGCATACAGTTATGTTTGGACACCGGCCTCGTCGCTCAGCAATGCCAATACAGCTAACCCAACTGCCACACCAACCGTTACTACACAATATAACGTTGTTGCTACCAACATACACGGTTGCAAAACGGATGACTCGCTGGTGATTACTGTGCAGATGCCTGTAACGGCCAGCACCCAAAGCCCTTTTGTTGCATGTGAAGGGATACCGGTGCATTTACTGGCTTCGGGCGGGCCGTTTTATTCGTGGTCGCCTTCGGCGGGGTTGAATGATACAACAACAAACGACCCGTTTGCGTTGCCGGATTCAACAACCAGTTACACGGTGAAAGTTTTTAATGATTGCTTTAGCAGCACTGCAGTTGCTGTGGTTGAAATTCACCCGCTGCCGGTTGTTGATGCAGGGCCTGATACAACTATCTGGCGGGATACGTATGCCGAATTACACGGTACGGCTAATACTGACACTTTTTTCTGGAACCCGAGCATCAGTGTTGAAAATGCTGCCAGCTTAAACACTAATGCATATCCGCAACAAACAAGCTGGTATTATCTTTTTGCCATTGACCAATATGGCTGCCAGAATAAAGACTCGGTGCTGATTACCGTGATATCGCATACTGAACTGCTGATACCGACGGCTTTTTCGCCCAATGGTGACGGAGTGAATGACGTGTTTAAAATAGTACGCACCCTTAACATTGCAAGCCTTACCGAGTTTGCCGTGTTTGACCGCTGGGGCGAAAAAGTATTTTCAACCGATAACATAGACCAGGGTTGGGACGGTACCCGCAATGGGCAGCCTTCGCCACTGGGGGTTTATGCCTGGATAGTTATTGCCCAAACCAAAGACGGGCAGGAGGTTACCAAGAAGGGGAATGTTACGTTGATTAGGTAATCTGTATTGGGCGGTAAAACATTCGTCCTTTCGAAATTGTGGGGTACCAAGTCAGAGAACGGGGGGGATAAACAAGGGGTGATTTAACTGGTTCCCTTCATGCGTTCTGTTGTTATATCCTCTTTATACTTCTTAACGCGCTCGAGAAATCGAGTGTAAACCTGCTTTAAATCAGATAGCGTTGAGTATTTGTTCCAAATATATTTTTTATCAGGATTTTGCTTAATACCGGGAAGCATTGCGGCTGTATCTGCAACAAAATTATAATTGAGTTCTATGGGCAACTGTAGCCGTTCAAATTGCCCCGCTGCAAAATAATTCATATAAAAAAGCCCTTTCCTATCAATAGTTACTATGCTTATTTTAATACCACTTTCCTGTGGGTCTGGGAGCTTAAGGCTAAAGCTACCGGAATTCCATTCAATATCTAACCCTAAATTTTCACAGTCTGCAATAATTTGATTAGCAAAATCTGCTATTTCTTTACCCTTATTTTTTTCGAGCTGTTCAAAAAAATCCTGAGCCGAGATACTTAGTGCTTTAGTTGCCGAAACCTTTTTGATAGCCTCCGTACCCAAATCCGTTTCAATGTTCACTTTCAAGTCGGCGGATGTATTCCCTTCAATTCTAACTATCGCCCTGGTAATTTCTCTGGTTCTGGTAATAAGCTGAGGAATTACAATTAATGAATTATCTGTTTCATTCAGTTTAAAAACCTGTAATTCTACCAAAGCCAATGTAAAATATAATTGAGGGGTTTGGCTTAGGTATTCCACCATGTCTTCAACACTTTCTCTGATACCATCACCGACGATTAAAAGTAAAAACCGGCCCCGCTTTAAGTTTTTACTGATATTATCAATAAAGTATTGTTCATCGGCCTCTTCCAACTCATAACTTTTGCGAACAGTAGCCAAGAGGCCATCTCCATTGTTATTGCAAAGCTGATTATACGCAACTACGGACTTGTCAAGATCAGTGAACGTCCATTTGCTTAACTCTTTAGCGTAATCAAGTATCTGACCCACCACCTCTCGCCTTGCTTCCGGATTGCGCCATAGTTTTGTTTCGATTATTGTTAAATAGCCGTCTGCCGAAATGAATAGATTGTCAATATAGCCCACCGGAGTCATTACTTCACGGCCAATAGAAATAGCCGGACTAAAAACGGGTTCTATTTCGCGAATAGGCAAAATGTCAGGATTAGTTTGAATCAGATTTTGAATCCAATTCTCATTAAATGTTTTTGTGTCCAATGCAATACGAACCAACTGGCTGGTTTTGTTATTTTGAACGAGTATGGGGGTTGTCCGCTTCTACGTGCTCCTTTGATTGTCATACTTTAAATGTCGTTTATTATTTATAATAATCAAAATAAAAAATGCTAACTCACCTCAATCTGGTCCCTTCCTCGCAGAGTCTCCCCTTTCCGGCTTTGCGGAATGGGGGACTCTGCGTGTGGGGTGGCCTAACCTAACGCATAGTCCCCAACCTGCGGAAGGGAGACTCTGCGGAGAAGTGGATAAAGGCAGTAAAGGGCTAAAGCCCTCGGCAATGTTTAGTTTTCTCAATCCCCGCCCTGAAGAGGCGGGGCAATTATTTACTAATCAATTTTATGCAGTAGATATTTGCTCATTTAAGATTCCTCCTACGTCGGAATGACAAACGGTACTGTGGTAGGCAAAACCACACGTTTGTCATCTTGACGAAGGAAAGATCTTAATGTGACGTAACAACTGCTTTTGCAGGAAGGGCGAAGCGGTTTATGAGGCCGCAAGTAGCCTCGGGATTGCTTCGTAGGGCCTTGCAATGACGAGTCTTTATTATGGTTTCATTAATTTCACAAAAAGCAATAGACATGCAACTAAAAGTGATAAAAACAAAAAAAGAGTACCAGGCGTATCTGGATTGGGTAGATGAATTATTTGATAAAAAGGTTTCTCCAAATAGTACTGAAGGTGAAAAATTGCAAGTGGCATTGCGCCTGATGAAGCAGTATGAAGATAAACACTACCCTATACCTGCCTCTATTCTTTTGTCATAGTAATTGTCAGGAAAAGGATTGACAAGTACTCATTCTTTCTACAGTCACAAAAGACACAACGGAAGATTGCCACAGCCTTTTCTCTTATATTTTTTTATTGGAAAAGGCTTCGCAATGACAGCTTTAATTTTTCTAATTCACCACATCATAAACCACGCAACGGTTTTGTTGCAGTAGTTCTTCGGGGCAGTTGAGGTTGGTGCAGCCGTTGCGGGAGATGTTGTTGCCGTAGTAGAATGAGCGGATGCGGTTAACCGGTATGCCAGCCTGTAATAAATAGCGCAATACCACATCAGAGCGGCGCAGGGATATTTGGCGGGGGTTGCTTTCGCCGGTTGAGGCGAGGCCATAGATGTTGAGATGTGCGGTAGGGTCGTTAACTAAGGCCTGTACAATTTCTTTTAGCTGTTGCACGGTAACGCTGCTGAAATCGTAGCTGTTTTTGTTGAAGAATACGGCTTTCATATTGGCGGTTGGGGTATCGCTTTCGCGTATCACCACATTTTCAGGCACGGCGACGGCTATGGCGTGCCGCGTTTTAACGGTGGTAGCGGCCGTAGTGGTGGCCTGAATTTCTTTGGCCAGGGAGTTATCTATCGGCTTTCTCTCAGCCTGTTCGCGGGCCATGCGTTCTTTTGCCGCGTTCACTTCGGCAATGGAATCTTCCAGGGCTTTCTTTTTGATGCGGGCATCTTCATCATCCAGCTTTTTCTTTTCTGCCATCTCTTTGGCAATTTGCATTTGCGCTGTTTTGTAAGCGGCTATTGAATCGTCGGCAAGCTTCTTCTGTTCAGCTAATTCCTGTGCCAGTTTTTGTTGCGCGACTTTTACAGTGGCGATAGAATCTTCCGTATGTTTTTTCTTTTCGGCCAGTAATTCTTTTGCCGCTTTTTCGCGGGTTGCTTTTGCATTATTTACCGAATCTTCAAATGCCTTTTTACGCATGGCTGTTTCCTGGGCCATCTGTTTGCGTTTTTCGGCCAGTTCCTGCGCTATGCGTTTATCTTCTGCTTTGGCATTGGCAATTGAATCTTCAGCATGTTTCTTTTGAACGGCTGCGGCTATTTCAGCTTGTTTTCTTTGTTCGGCTTTGATATTATTCAGAGAGTCCTGAACGGCGCGGCTGATTGCTTCTGTTTGTTGTTTCTTTTTTACGGCGGCCAGTTCTTTTTTAACCGATTCTTTTTCGGCTTTGGTTTTTGCCAGCGAATCTTCAAACATTTTTTTCTGGGCAGAAGCCTGTAGTTGTAGCCTGTTGTATTCGGCTAGCTGGCGTGCTTGCTTTTCCTGTCCGGCCTTTACTTTGCTTAACGAATCTTCAAATTGTTTTCTTTGAGCTGACGACATTCGTACTTGTCGTAATTCAGCTTCTGCCAGTTCTTTGGCCAACCTTAATTGCTGGTCGTTAACAATAGCTACTGAGTCGGTTCTGGCTTTGCTTTTTACGGCTTTTAGTTCAGTGCCCATGCGCATTAAGGCAACCTGTGCTTTGGCCATAGAGTCAGCCAGGGCTTTTTTCTCAGCCTCGGCGCGCATGGTGCGAACGGAATCAACGGCTACTTTTTTATTGGCCTCCTGTGCCTGTTCTATCAGTATTTGTTTTTGTTCCAGCTCTTTTGTTTCGTGTGCTGCCTCAGCTTTCATTCTTGCAATTGAATCCCTTGCATAGGCTTTGCGGGTTTCAACTAATACGCGGGTGATAGAGTCCTCGAAATTCTTTTTGGCAGCCAATTGTTGTGCTGTCCTTTTCTGCTCAGCCCTGGCCTGGCTGATAGAATCCTTCAACGCCTTTTGCATGGCCTGTTGCTGCGCCTTTAAGTCGCGCCCGGCGCGCCCGCGCTCAATGGAATCATACACCGCAATACTCCGGGCTTCGGCCAGTGCTTTGGCTACTGAATCGCGGGAAGCCTTTTTGGTTGCGGCCAGTTCTTTGGCAAGTTTCTCCTGCTGGGTTTTTACGCGCTGTAAAGAATCCTGCACTACTTTTCTGGCAGATGCTTCACTGGCAGCTTTTTCCTTCTCTGCCTTGTTGCGCGCTGCAAACTCAGCTATAGCTTTTTGATGCTGCTCTTCCAGCACCCTTACCAACGAATCTTCAAATGCTTTTTTAGCAGCAGCGTATTGTGCTTTTGCTTTTTCCTGTTCTTTTACATGGGTGATTGAGTCGCGTTCAGCTTTTTGAGCAATCAGGTCGAGCGCTGCTTTTTGCACTTGTGCAACAGAGTCGTTGTACGCTTTTTTGGCGACCAGTTCTTTAGCCATCCGTTCTTTCTCTGCTTTGGCACGCAGTACTGAATCGCGCACTATTTTTTCGCGGGTCTGGGCCAGTACTTTTGAAATTGAATCTTCGTATGCTTTATGTGCTGAGCGTTCAGAGGCTAATTTCTCTTTCTCAACTTTGGCATGTTGAACAGAGTCGTGTACTGCTTTGCTCCGGGCCTCGGCATATACTTTGCCAATTGAATCTTCAAAAGCCTTTTGCGCAGCGAGTTTTTCGGCTAAGCGCTGTTTTTCTAATTTAACCTGGGCAACAGAATCTTCAACCAATTTGCGATGTGCGGCTTTTAAAGCTTTGGCGGTAGAATCGGCAATAGCTTTTTTCTCCGCCAGTTCTTTAGCTATGCGTTTTTGTTCAGCTTTAACCCGGGCAATGGAATCTTCCAGCAGCTTTTTAACCTGTAGTTCTTTAGCCATGCGCTCCTGTTCTGCCTTGGCAACCAGCAGCGAATCGGTAACCGCTTTTCTTCTGGCGGCTTCGGTTACACGTGCAACAGAGTCTTCTGCTTCTTTCTTGCGGGCTTTGGCAATAACTTTAGCCCAAGAATCTTCGCGGGCTTTTTGTGTGGCGGCCTCTTTAAGCTGCCTTTCTTTTTCAGCTTTGGCGTGCAGGATTGAATCAGCAGTTGCTTTGCGTTGTGTGGCGGCCATTACCTTGTTTATCGAGTCCTCATATGATTTCTTCGCAGCAAGACTTTCGGCTATGTGTTGCTGCTCAGCTTTGGCGTGTGCAACAGAATCCTGCCATATTTTACGGCGGGCTGTTTCAAGCACTGCACCTAACGAATCCTGAAAAGCTTTTTGACTGGCCTGCATTTTAGCCGCCTTTTCTTTTTCGGCCCGGTCGTGGTTTATTGAATCGCGTATCACTTTCTGTCGTACATTTTCGTACGCGCGGGTCATCGAATCCTCAAATGCTTTCTTAGAAGCCAGTTGCTGAGCAATACGTTTCTGCTCGGCCTTAGCCATGTTAACTGAATCTTTAAATGCTTTTTTAGCTGCCAGTTCCTGGCTCAGTTTTTCCTGCCGGGCTTTATAACGTGCGATGGAATCATCTAAAGCTTTTTGGCGGTTGGCCTCCATTACCCGGCTCATGGAATCCTCAACATGGCGTTTTCTTTCAAGCGTGGCGGCCATGATAATGGAGTCCTGATGTGCTTTTTTAAGGGCCAGTTCTTTCGCTGCTTTTTCCTTTTCAACTTTTAGCCTGAAAATGGAATCCTGCTGCATTTTTTTGCGGGCCGAGAGCAATACTTTTGAGATTGAATCTTCGAAAGTTTTTTGTGCGGTGCGGGCATTGGCAGCTGCCTGTAATTCGCGCTTAGCGGTTTTGATAGAATCGAGTTGCAGTTTTTGTTGCGCGTCAGCCAATACTTTGGTTACTGAATCTTCATACGCCTTTTTGGCAACGCGTGCACTGGATGCGGCCTGCAATTGTTGTTTCGCATGTTTAACTGAATCGAGCTGCAGTTTTTGTTGTGCAGCGGCTAACACCTTGGTTACTGAATCTTCATAGGCCTTTTTAGCAACCCTTGCGTTGGCGGCGGCCAACAACTGTTGTTTGGCCTGCTTAACCGAATCGAGCTGTAGCTTTTGTTGCGCATCGGCTAACACTTTAGCAACAGAATCTTCGTAAGCCTTTTTAGCAACTACTTCTTTTGCTACTCGTTTTTGTTCAGCGCGCACTGCCTGTAAAGAATCCTGCACAAATTTCTGGCGGGTAGCGGCCAGTACGCGACTCATGGAATCCTGCGCGGCCTTTTGTTGGGCCAATGCTACAGCCAAACGCTTATGTTCAGCCTTTGCCCTGCTGAGCGAGTCGTTAAAAGTTTTTTTAACTGCCAGTTCGGCGGCCAGGCGTTCCTGTGCGGCTTTTGCCTGGGCAACAGAGTCCTGCACGGCTTGCAGTTTAGCAGCTTGCGCAACTTTAGCTAATGAATCACGCACTTCTTTTTTGCGCTGCGCTGCCACAACTTTGGTAACAGAATCGTCGTACTCTTTTTTTGCAATTACTTCCTGTGCTATTCGTTTTTGCTCCAACCGCAACTGGGCCACCGAATCTTCCAGGTCTTTTTTTGCAGCCCTGTCGCTTTTAGCCATACTGGCTAATATGCGGCTGTGCTGCAATTCGGCCTGCAGGCTGGCAATACTATCCTGTGCGGCTTTTAGCTTTTGCCCGTCCTGGGGGTTAAGGGCTTTGGCGGTGGTGTAAACCTCATGGTTGGCGGCAACTGCTGCGGTTACCGGTTTGCCATCAGTACCGCTAACAGGTACTATCGGTTTAAGGTCGGTATTAGCTGTAACTTTTGAAGCATCGTACCCGGCCGGCATTTGTACCTGGTGGGTAAGGTCGGGCGAAAGGACTATATCGAGCTTATAATCCAATGGCAGGTTAAATCCAATGGTGGAAACATAAAAAGTAGTATCGCGGTATTTGTTGATGATACCGGCGGACCGCTTATCAATACTAACCCGGTAGTTGGTTTCGTACTCCAGTTTAAAATTATAATAACCGTCGACACCAGTGGTTTGCCGGTCCTCCTTACGGGTCATTATATTTTTGAGGATGATGGTAACGTCTTTGAGCGGAAAATCGCGGTCGGAACTTTTAACGCTGCCCAACAGTCGCATACCGTCTTTTTTAAGCTTAAAGGTTGCGGTGGTAATATTCGGGAATGCCCTTTTATCTGAAGTAAGTATAAAGGTAGTATCGCTGTAACCCGGATAAGATATTTTAAAGGTGTAGGTGTTGTTTTTAGTGGGCGTAAATTTGAACGAACCATCAAAGTAGGTTTGGGTGGTGCCGGTCTTTTGCCCATTCAGGAACACTTCTACTTTGGCCTGAAAAATCGGAGTGCCAATGCTATCGTCCCTTTTTACATAACCAGTAAAGTCCTGTGCCCACAGGTGGGAACAGAACAGTAGTGCTAACCACAAAAAGGGTAGTTTTAGTTTCACAGCGTTTACGTTGTGCTTAATACGTATAATAAAGAAAAAGGTTTGCCCCTCCCGTCCCCGAAGGGGAAGCTAATACCAATACAAATATCCACGTTATTGTGGGCGTATTGTATTTGCCTTAGCTTCCCCTTCGGGGACGGGAGGGGCTTTTACTTCTGCTGCAATTTAGGCCTCAAATAGGTAGCAGTATACGAGTTTTTTGCACTAAAAATACCCTCGGGTACACCCTGGTAGACAAGTTCGCCCCCTTCGTCGCCCCCATCGGGGCCCAGGTCTATGAGCCAATCGGCACATTTTATAACATCCATATTGTGCTCAATAACCAGTACAGAGTGCCCAGCCTCAATGAGTTGATTGAAGGAAGAAATGAGTTTGTTGATATCATGAAAGTGAAGGCCGGTAGTAGGTTCATCAAATATAAACAGGATTGGGTCAGGGGCTGAGCCGCGGGTAAGGAAGGATGCCAACTTAACACGCTGCGCCTCGCCACCGCTTAAAGTAGAGCTGCTTTGGCCAAGCTTAACATAACCCAAACCTACATTGCGCAAAGGCGATAATTTAAGAACGATATCGTTGTTCTCATTAAAGAAATCAATGGCTTCGTCAACACTTAACTCCAGGATATCATAAATGTTCAGGCCTTTGTATTGAACTTCCAGCACTTCCTCTTTAAACTTGCGGCCATTGCAGGCTTCGCATTTTAAATGCACGTCGGCCAGAAACTGCATTTCAACAATTACTTCGCCTTCGCCTTTGCAAACTTCGCAACGGCCACCTTCAACGTTAAATGAAAAATCTTTGGGCTGGTAGCCGCGTATTTTTGAAAGCTGTTGTTTGCTGAATAAATCGCGGATGCCATCATAAGCTTTTACATAAGTAACCGGGTTGGAGCGGGAGCTTCGGCCCAGTGGGTTCTGGTCTATCATTTCAACAGCCGTAACGCTGTGCATATCGCCACGCATATCTTTATACTGGCCGGGCTTCTCGCCGGTACCATCAAATAACCGCATCATGGCCGGGTAGAATATTTTTTTAATGAGCGTGGTTTTGCCCGAACCGCTGACACCGCTAACCACCGTTAAAGCATTGAGCGGAATTTTTACATCAATGTTTTTAAGGTTATGCTGGCTGGCACCCGTTATTTCAATCCAGTTAGAAGGGTTTCTTCTTTTGGGATTGTACTTAATCTCCAGTTCACCGTTCAGGTATTTGGCGGTAAGTGTATTTGATTTAAGGAGGTCTTTGGCGTTGCCGTTATACATTACCTCGCCGCCGTAAATGCCGGCTTCGGGACCCATATCAACAATATGGTCGCTCTGTTTCATAATATCTTCATCATGCTCAACAATAACTACTGTGTTGCCGAGGTCGCGGAGGTTCTTTAATACTTTTATCAGGCGTTCGGTATCGCGCTGATGCAGGCCAATGCTGGGTTCATCCAGTATATAAAGAGATGAGGTAAGGTTACTACCGATAGAACGGGTGAGGTTGATACGTTGCGTTTCGCCGCCGGATAAAGTGTTAGATAAACGGATGAGGGTTAAGTAACCCAAACCCACGTCCATCATGGTTTGCAGGCGGTTTTTTATTTCAACCAAAATACGTTCAGCTATTTTGCTATCGGTGGTTGAAAGCTGCATGTCTTTAAAGAGCACATACAATTCTTTAATAGGCATCAGCAACACATCTGTAATGCTTTTGCCGTTAATTTTTACATATTGCGCATCGGGCCGCACACGTGAGCCTTTGCAATCGGGGCAGGTGGTTTTGCCGCGGTAACGGCTGGCCATTACGCGGTATTGAATTTTGTAGCTCTTCTCTTCGAGATATTTAAAGAAGGCATTTAAACCGTTGAAATATCCATTGCCTTCCCAAATCAGTTTCTTCTCTTTTGCGTTCAGGTCTTTATATGCACGGTGGATAGGAAAATCAAACAGCACGCCTTTTTTGATTAAAGGTTCGGCCCATTCGCTCATCTTTTCGCCCCTCCACGGGGCGACTGCACCTTCATAAACGGATAGTTCTTTATCCGGTATAACAAGGTCTTCATCAATACCCATTACAGAGCCAAAGCCTTCGCAGGTTTTGCAGGCGCCGTAGGGATTATTGAAGTTGAAAAAGTTAGGGTTGGGCACTTCGAAGCTGATACCATCGGCTTCAAATTTATTACTGAAACGCACGGCCCCCTCTAAATCTCCCCCGAAAGGGGAGACTTTTTGTTTTGCCGATGGATATTCAATTATACATTCGCCATGTCCCTCACTAAAGGCGGTCTGTACCGAATCAGCAGTACGCGATTTTAACTCCTCATCATTCTTAACCACAATCCTATCCACCAAAACCCAAAGACGTTCTTGCTTTGAAGACTCTTTTTTCAAAGTCTCCCCCTTCGGGGGAGATTTAGAGGGGGCTGGGTTTGCTTCCAGCAGCTCTTCAATTTTGGCTACTTCGCCTTTAAACTTTACGCGTGTAAAGCCTTTTTGCAGTAACAGTTTAAGGTCTTCTGCCAGGCTTTTGTGTATTTTATCTTCAAAGTAGATGAATATCCTTTCATCGTCTTTTAGCTTGAAAATGAAGTCGATAACATCTTTTACCTCGTGTTTTACAACCAGTTCGCCGGAGGTTGGGGAGTAGGTTTTGCCTACCCGGGCGAACAAAAGGCGCAGATAATCGTATATCTCAGTTAGCGAGCCTACGGAGGAGCGTGTTGTTCTTGTAGATACTTTTTGTTCGATAGCAATGGCGGGGCATAAACCTTTGATGTAATCAACATCGGGTTTATCTAAGCGGGTAAGGAACTGGCGGGCGTAGCTGGATAAAGATTCAACATACCGCCGCTGGCCTTCGGCATACAGCGTATCAATAGTAAGGGATGATTTGCCCGAACCCGAAACGCCGGTAATAACAATGAACCGGTTCTTCGGAAGTTCGACATCAACATTCTTTAAATTATGGACGCGGGCGCCCTTGATAAAGATTTTTTTTTCGTCGACTGAAAATTTATTTGGTAATTTCAATTTAGTTTATTTATCTTTGGAATAACAAAAAACCACAAAAGCCTATAGCAATCTTATTTCTACTCTGATTTTTTAGATTCGCAAAGTTAATTTTTAAGGCTTATTTCAACGTATTTTTCACAACAATAAAGGGTAAAATTTTACTTCTCATCATTTTGCTATGCTCAGGATGAACGAGTAGAATTTTAAGAGGTGATTTTTAAACAAAAATTAAACCATCCTTCGGCTACGCTCAGGATGACATAAGTAAACAGGAGTTAAACCAAAAAAGTTCAGCCTATAGCAACCACTCTACGTTTTTATTTCATCACCCTAAAACGTAACGTTATGCGCACTCAATTAATGAGCGATCAGGAGTTGGTTGACCAATACCTCGCAGGCAACGAACTTGCCCTTGAAAGACTTATTACCCGCCACAAAGACAAAATCTTTACCTCCATCTACCTGATGGTGAAAGACGAGTACCTGGCGGAAGACATCTTCCAGGAGACATTCATCAAAGCTATAGATACGCTACGCGCCGGCAAGTACAATGAGGAAGGCAAGTTTGCCCCCTGGGTTGCCCGCATTGCCTACAACCTGTGCATAGACCATTTCAGGAAACTGAAAAGGGTACCCGGTATTGTTACCAGCGAAGGTGATGACATTTTTAAATACATGAAGTTTGAAGAAACCCCGGTTGAAGAACACATTCAGCTGGAGAAGTTTGAAGGCAAGCTGAAAGAGCTGATTGAGCAATTGCCTGAAGAACAAAAAGAGGTAGTAATACTACGCCACTTCTTTAACTTCAGCTTTAAGGAGGTTTCGGAATATACCAACTCGCCTATTAATACCTGCTTAGGCCGTATGCGCTATGCTCTTATTAACCTGCGCAAACTGATGGAACAGAATAATGTAGTGTTCAGATACTAATAAAGATTGTTGTTTTATAGAACCCATCCCGAGTCGTTTCCGGGGTGGGTTTTTTGTTGGTGCTGCTCGGATTTCTCTTGATTGGCAGCTTAACCAGGATGTTACTTTATTTATCTTTAATATTGTGACTTGTATAGTAGGCCGGATCCATTCATCTAATTAAGTATTTATGGCCAGAATGTCCATTAGTTATATCGGGCGAGAATTTAATCCGCCAAGAATACTATTTACTGAGGCAGAATATGCTGACTTGAAGAATCAGTTAAAAAATAATCCCAATTTTAAATTAGCTCCAGAAACAAATTTTTCCATCCAATATAAATTCTATCTTACCGCATTAGGCATCAGTGTTATTTTGATTTATCTTGGCAATTTCGAAAAGAAGATTCCAGTACTTGGATACGTGGCTTTTGTAGCAGTGGTATTTGCTTTAGCTTGCATATTGAGCCTTTTGTTTTCACTTCATTCTCATGCATCCTACAGTGCGGCCCAAAACGAATTTTATTCAAAGTTAAAAATAGATATTTTGGAGTCATCAGGTTATTATGATTTCATTTATAATAAGAGAAAACTGCTTTAATAGTTATGAAAACTCTGCTAAGAAGCAATTTTGCTTAAAAGTTTATTTTGTAAATTTGATAGACATGCACTTACTATGAGTATAGAATTAATGCTAAAAGGGATAGAATTTAGACCTACCTATATTGATAAAGCAAATATTATCGCTTTTAATCAAAATAGTGATTACACTACTGTAATATGCACCTATCAAGCAGGTAATCCCAAGTTACTTTACAAGATAGAAGTTAAACAAACAGAGGCTGAAATAATCGCATTGTGCAATAAGGTTTAATTGTTGGCATAAGTATATATCTGCACCAGAAAATAAGCACTTGTGAGCCTATTTATTATAACCACAAACCCATATCTTCGTAAAAGAAATTTAAACTATGCCAGTTAAAACAATTAACCAGGATATAATACATAGCATCGCCAAACTCGCCAAAGGGGATGGCAGCCGTGTGCATGTAATCTCGCGGGGTGCGAAATGGATTATAAAAAGAGAAGGCGGGAGCCGTGCGTTGGGAATTTACACAACGCAAGGAAAAGCCGTTAGCGCTGCTCAAAGCTATATTCAGAAAGGGAAATATCGCGCAGCAGTAGTACACAATGTGGAGGGTGGTGTGGATAGGACAATCATCTAATCTGGAATATGCCCTTTGAAACAAACGTTTTTATCAACTGCCCTTTTGACAAAGAATATTTACCTCTTTTACGACCCCTCCTTTTTACAATATTATATTTTGACCTTAATCCTCAGATTTCAGAGACCCGGGATGGTGGGACAGTACGGGTTGAAAATATCAAGCAGCTAATCAGGCAATCAAAATATTCTATTCACGACCTTTCAAGAAGCGGCTCCATGCTTGCTGGCGAATATCCCCGTTTTAATATGCCGTTTGAATTGGGGCTGGATATAGGGTGCAAAGTTTACGGGGATAAAAAACGACAAAGCAAAGTATGTCTTATTCTGGAGCAGACGCCGTATCAATATCAAAGGGTATTATCTGACATCGCAGGTCAGGATATTTCGCACCATAATAACGATAAACAAAAATTAATACTTGTGACAAGAAATTGGTTTTCACGTATATCGGGGAAATCATTGGATGGCCCAACTAAAATATGGGAAAACTACAACGAGTTTAGTGATAACATGCAGCATGTGCTTAGTCTACAAGGACTTAGCAATGACGATATTAATGAGCTCCCATTCACTGAGTTTATCAAAATAGCCAGGCAATGGCTCAATACAAGAAAAGGCATTTAAGCTCATTCCTTAGCGAATTTTACGATAACATATTTTCACCTTTTCCGTAAAATTTTAAGGTGTGTGCCGCGTTCAATATGCAGATTGGTTTAATGAAAAGTTTTTTTGCAGGAGCGCACAATAAATCTTTGAGGTAGCGTTTTAATGATGTCGAAAAAATTAAAAATCAGTAAACCACAACACATGATTCAAACATCTACACCAAACCTCCTTTTACTTCATGCCTACGGAGAAACTACCGTAGAACAAAAAGAGGTACTAGCCACAGACCTTATCAATGACCCCGCATTACACGAGGAATTGATAACAGTAATTAAAAGCAAACGTGCTTTAAATGCCAAAATGATGAGCCCCAGCAATACCTCGGTGCGTATTATTATGGAGCACAGCTACAAAACAGAACATTTACAGGAAATTTAGATTTAAGAAGTAAGATTTAAGAGCTAAGATTTGATGCAGCGGGAAGGCCTTTTGAGGGCTTTCCCGCTGTGCGTTTTATAGTAATACAGGTTCACGCAAAGTGCACAAAGGGTTTCGCAAAGAACCGCAAAGAAATTTTTCCTTTGCGGTTCTTTGCGGCTTTTTACTTAGCGACCTTTACATGACCCGGATTATGCCGCCTCATTACTGAAATGCAGTACAAATTTCCATACTTCAAGCACCTCTTTGATGGGCACTTCGTATGGTTTATAGATGGGATTGGTAGATACCAGTAAGAGGCTTTGTCTGTCTTTTATCTGTTTGTATACCCGTTTAAAAACAATGCCTTCTTCGCGCATAACAATTACATAGCCCTGGCCATCAATAATATCGTTCCAGTTATCAATATAATGGCAGGCAATCCATGAGCGGTCGCGGATAGGCCACATAGAGTCGCCGCTTACCTGGAAGGCGCGGTGTTTTTTATCTTTTGGCAAAAAGGGGAACTGGTAAGCGGGCAGTTTGCCAATAAACTCAGGGTCGCCGTAGCCTGCCGTGTAGCCTGCTTTGGCTTTTACCGATACAAGTTCTACGTTGTCCTCATTCTTCTCGTTTACTGTGGTAGCTAATACGCGCAGTTTGGAGCCTTTAACGTAAACATCCAGCCCTCTTTCCAACTCAGATAGCTGGCTGCCTGATAGTTTGCTGAAATCTACCAATAGCAGGGTATTGATTGAGATATTGAAATACTCAGACACCTTGAGCAGGCTTTCGATAGAGGGGTTGGAAATTTGGTTCTCATAATTATTGAGCATAGAGCGTTTTATGCCAACAAATTCGGCCAGCTCCTGCTGCGAACGGTGTTTACGGGCCCTTAATATTTTGAGGTTATTGCCGAAAAAAATTTCCATCAGTAATTATTTGGAGAATCGAATTTAAAATTGTTTAAATTATAATCCAAATATTGACAGTACCGCTGTCAAGTAAAATTTGAAAGATTAATCAATTTAACTGCAACCGATATTTTCTGCCGAAGGCAGAAATGTTTTTCCCCTCTCGAGAGGGGTGCGNNATGTGCCAACAGCCACACACCCCCGGCCTGCGGCCACCCCACTCGAGAGGGGAAATGCCATCGTTGTCGTTTGCGCAAATGGTCAATCTAAAAAGATAGTTTATGAATACCACTGGAAGGAGCATTTTACATTTTGACCTGGATACGTTTTTTGTATCGGTAGAGCGGTTATTAAACCCGGCACTTAATAACAAGATTGTGATGGTGGGGGGTGTATCGGACCGGGGCGTGGTGGCTTCGTGCAGTTACGAGGCGCGGAAGTTTGGCATTTACTCGGGCATGTCTATGAAAATTGCCCGGCGTTTGTGTCCGCAGGGGGTGGTAGTAAAGGGGGATTCGGGCAAGTACAGCAAGTATTCAAACATGGTTACGGAAATTATCCGCGAAAAAATGCCCATTGTTGAAAAGGCTTCGGTAGATGAGTTTTATATGGATATGACGGGTATGGACCAGGTGTTTGGCATTATTAAATATTCGGGTGAGGTGCGTGAGAAGATTATGAAGGAGACAGGGCTGCCGATTTCTATGGGCCTTTCGGAAAACAAAACGGTTTCGAAAGTGGCTACCGGCGAATCGAAACCCCGGGGTTCGAAAATTATAGAGCGCGGTGCAGAAAAGGGTTTCCTGGCGCCACTGTCTGTAAGAAAGTTGCCCATGGTAGGCGCTGAAACCTATAAGACCCTGCACGAGTTGGGTATTAAAACCATAGTTACCCTGCAAAATATGCCCAAGCCTGCTATGGAGAAAGTGCTGGGCAAAAACGGCGAAACACTCTGGCTGCGCGCACAGGGGATAGATAATACACCCATTAAGCCATTCTACGAGCGCGAGTCGCTATCGATGGAGCGTACTTTTGACCGGGATACGATTGATGTAAAAAAGTTGCGGAGCATTATACGGGCTATGGCAGAGGGGCTGGCCTATCAATTGCGGATGGGCAATAAATTAACGGCCTGTATTTCGGTAAAGGTGCGATATGCCGATATGCAAACCCATACCAGACAGGAGCGCATACCCTACACCAGTTGCGACCACACCATTATTGAAAAAGCTCTGACCATTTTTGAGCGCTTATTTGAGCGCCGGCAACTGATTCGCACTATTGGTATGAAATGCAGCCACCTGGTAGGCGGCGGGCACCAGATTAATTTGCTTGAAGATTCGGTTGAGCTAATACAGCTTTATCAGCAAATGGATTACCTGCGCAAAAAATATCACGATAGTAAAGTAGTAACCCGCGCTGATATTATGGACCAGGAGAACCTGGGCGTATGGAACCCCTGGAACGGCGAGCCGCCGGTGCCGCCGGCGCACAGGCATGCGTAACCGGCCGGCCGTTGGCAATTGTGCGTGTTTCATAATTCAGGTATTCGATTCGGCACAAGTTTCTCCTCCCCCTCCTCCCCCTCCAGAGGCTTGTCTATGCATACATCTTTTCTAAAGCAAATTTA
>PMXD01000226.1 GCA_003165895.1 Bacteroidota bacterium
CCTGCCGGTAGGCAGGGAACACCAAAAAACATTCTCTTTGTGGCCTTTGTATTGGCATTTCCCTTCGTGTTCTTTGTGTTAAATTGCATTTGGATTTAATTTTAAACAGCTTCTTAGTGAACTTAGTGCCTTAGTGGTAAATTTTTCCGTTAACAGCCTTATATTTATCGCATGGAGCATCAGTTGAAAATTTATAATAGTCTTGGCAGAGAGAAGGAATTATTTGTGCCTTTGAACCCACCTTTTGTGGGCATGTACAGTTGCGGGCCTACTGTTTATAATGAAGTTCACTTAGGTAACCTGCGTACCTTTACCACTTTTGATGTGGTTTACCGTTACCTGATGCATATTGGCTATAAAGTGCGCTACGTGCGCAATATTACCGATGCCGGCCACCTTACTAATGATGCGGGTGAAGGAGTTGACCGCATCTCAGATACCGCTAAGCTTGAACATCTGGAGCCTATGGAGGTAGTGCAGAAATACACCAACAGTTTTCATGAGGTATGTGCCATCTTTAACCTGTTGCCACCCAGTATTGAGCCAACCGCCACCGGCCATATTGTTGAGCAAATTGAAATGGTGAAGCAGATATTGAAGAATGGCTATGCCTATGAGTCCAACAACTCTATTTATTTTGATGTGCGCAAATACATGGAGAAATATAAGTATGGAGAGCTAAGCGGCAGAAACGTAGATGACCTGTTAGAAGGGACGCGCGATTTGGATGGACAGGAAGAAAAAAGAAACGCCGCTGATTTCGCTATCTGGAAAAGCGTGGCGCCTAACCACCTGCAGCGATGGGTATCGCCCTGGGGCGAGGGTATACCGGGCTGGCATTTGGAGTGCTCTGCCATGGGCACCAAGTACCTGGGCAAGCAGTTTGATATACACGGCGGCGGTATGGACCTAAAGTTTCCACACCATGAGTGCGAGATTGCGCAAAGCGTTGGCGCTGATGGCATACAACCGGTGCGTTACTGGATGCATGCCAATATGCTAACCGTTAACGGCGATAAAATGAGCAAGAGCAAAGGCAACTCATTTTTACCCCGCGAACTGTTTAGCGGTAAGCATTCGTTGTTAGAAAAAGCGTATGCGCCGATGGCTGTCCGCTTTTTTATGCTGCAGGCGCATTACCGCAGTACACTTGATTTTACCAATGAAGCGCTGCAAGCCGCCGAAAAAGGTTTTACGCGGATTATGAACGCATACAAAATATTACAGGAGCTTACCTATGTAAACGATGCTGCTAAAAAGAGCGATACTGAAATTGAAGAGGTAAAGAAATTGTGCGTGGATATTTATGAAAAGATGGATGATGATTTCAATACTGCCGAAGCTATTGCGGTGTTGTTTGAACTGGCTAAAAAAATAAACTCGTACAAAGAGGGGCTGATATCGGTTTCAACTTTAGATGAGGAAACTTTTAATACACTTAAAACCACTTTTACAGCTTTTATTAAAGATATACTGGCCATTGATAAGGAAGACAAGAAAGATGATAATACTACTGAAGGACTGATGGAGTTGATACTGGAATTGCGCAAAGATGTGCGCGCCAAAAAGGATTTCGCGGCCTCTGACAAAATACGCGACCAGCTTTTGAAAGTAGGGATACAGGTGAAGGATGGAAAAGAGGGAACGAGCTGGACGAAGAATTAAAAACAAACAAATGTCATTGCGAGGATAATTCCCGTAAATAAATAGGAAAACATTATCCGTGGCAATCTTCCGCTGTGTCTTTCGGGGACTTTTTGCCTTAAAGACACAACGGAAGATTGCCGCAGCCTTTTTTCTAAAATTTATTATTGGAAAAGGCTTCGCAATGACAGCTTCTGTTTTTTAAATACAAATTTTGCCCGCAAGGGCTTTAAACACATAACATGTATAAAAGTCATTTTAAGGTATTCGCTTTTGCCGTAGCAACCTTGCTCCTGGCGTCCTGTAACAACAATAATAAACCCGCTGAACAGACACCGGTAGAGGTTAAAAAGGAAGTGGCCGTTAACGCCCCGGCCTTTAGTAGCGACTCGGCATATAGCTATACGCAGACCCAGTGCAATTTTGGCCCAAGGAATATGAATTCAAAAGCCCATGATAAGTGTGGTAAGTGGCTGATAGCAAAAATTAAAACCCTGGCCGATACAGTTTATGTTCAGAATTTTGATGTGAATGCTTTTGATGGCAAGGTTTTAAAGTGCAGCAACATTATTGCAGTATTTAACCCTAAGGCTACCACCCGCATACTACTTACCTCGCATTGGGACAGCCGCCCCTGGGCCGACCAGGACAAAGTGGATCGTGATAAACCCATCATATCTGCCAGCGACGGGGCCAGTGGTGTTGGCACTTTGATGGAGGTAGCGCGTGCCATGAAAGCAAAACCGTCTTCTATCGGCGTTGACATATTTTTTAATGACGCGGAAGATTACGGCTATACCTCTACACTTTCAGACCTTGTACAAAAGAAAAGCGACGGTGATATGGAAGACACTTACTGCCTGGGCGCACAGTACTGGAGTAAAACCCCGCATGTACCGGGCTATAAAGCCGATTTTGGCGTGCTGCTGGATATGGCCGCCGGTCATAATGCGGTTTTTACCCGTGACGGAACCTCAGCCTTTAATGCCGGCTGGGTGCAGGATTTAATTTGGGGTAATGCCCGGCAAATTGGTTTCAGTAATTATTTCAGCAACCAAAATACCCCCGCCCTTACCGACGACCATTACTATATTAACCAAATTGCCAAAATACCTACGGTTGATATTATTGCTTATGATGGCCAGTCATCTTCTCACCTCTTTCCTGAGTATTGGCACACCCATAATGATAACATGAGTGTGATTGATAAAAGCACGCTGGATGCCGTAGGCAAAACTTTGCTTTATACTATTTATAAGTATGATGCGGAGCATAAGGCGCAGTAGAATTCCCCGTTGAAGTATTGCCTCACATTGAAGGTGACTTAAATTTAGTAACTGAAGACTGACACGTTCTGAAAAAAGTTGACACTTTATATCCCCGCCAATCATAAGCGGGACAAAGCCACGCCTCCCTTAAAGAGCTAATCGTTACCCAAATTTTTAATCCATCTAATTTTGGTATCCGGCTGTATTTTCATCCGGCCTCTAAGCTATTTCCGTTAAGAAAATGATTCATGCATAGCCAAAAGAAAGAAACGCTGTATGAGACCAAAGCACAGTAAACCAGAAGAACCTATAGCCTCACATTAAGTTACCATGACCGCCGGTGCATCGAGTTCGTTTATTTCCTGCGTGGAGAAGCATTTTTAGGAAATTGCTTAGCAGCCTTGATTTTTTGGTTCTTTTGTATCAAGACAAAAGAACGGCAATTGTTGTTATCGGACTAAGTTTGAAATTTGGATAAGGCATAGCTTAAAGAGTGTCGATTGTATTTTCCTTTTGAAAATACAATCGGGGAATTGAGAGACCTTTAGCATAAACAGAAGGCACTTATTTAACGCCTCTCACTGTTTCATTAATAGCATCCGCCACCTGTTGTGGTTCATCCAGGTTACTAAAGTGGCTTGCCTGGTTTACCCATTTCAGCTTAACGTTTTTACACAGCTCCGGTATCTTTTCAAATATCTCACGGGGTTGCGCCGGGTCACTATCAGCCTCCAGTTGCACCACCGGGAAAGAAAAGTTGTTGAAGGCAATTTTAGTAGTCAGCGCATCCAAATCGCGGTTCTTATCCAAAAAATATTTACACACGGATGCCGCTACTCCTGGCCTCGAAAACTCATAAATAAAATAATTCCTTTCATCAGAAGAAAGTGTGGTTAACATCCGTTTGTGGTTGTATGCCGTTTTAATAAACCATTGGGTATGGCTCAGTAATAAGTTTCCTACCCATTCGCTTTTAAACATCACCCATTGGGGCTTTTGGGCATACTTCTTAATTCCTTCTGCCGGTTTAAATATATCGGCCTCCATGCGCACAAAGCTCAATATCCTGTCAGGGTGGTCGCCAACTATCATGCTCGATATAATAGTGCCCCAGTCGTGTCCAACGATGTGAAATTTTTTAATGCCCAGCGTGTCCATCAGCGCCAGCGTTTGGTTGCCCACATTGTGCCATTCGTAATTATTATCATCAGAGGTTGACCTGCCGTAACCTTTCATGTCAATAGCAATAATGCGGTAGTTGGTATCCAGCAGCGGAATTACCTTGTGCCATGAATAATAGCCCTCCGGAAGTCCATGCACCAGCAGTATAACCGGGCCATTGGGATTGCCCGCCTCAATATAATGCCAGTTTACGCCACCGGCCTGCCGGTAAAAATGATGGTATTGCTTATCAATTAAATCATGGATACCCTGCGTTCTCTTCCTGAAATTTTCCTGCCGGGCCAGCAGTTTTTTTGTGTTCCCCGGGAGAATAACAAAGATAAACAACAGGACGATGGCGATAAAAACACCCGCTGCTTTAAGCAGCGTTTTAAATAGTTTATGCATATTTTATACTTGTATCCACCGGTAGGGCGCCATGAAGATAAAAAGAGTATCCATTATTTTTTTGCATAACGGCATAAGCCCTTGCAAAACCTTTAATTACGGGTATATATTTGTAGCATTCAAACCCCTATAAATGGAATATAAAACAACCGGTCTCTGCGATGAGGATGGCATCATAACCCTGGCAAAAGCCCTTTCGCTGTAAGGCTGAGGAAACTATTTTGCAATCACAACTCTTCTTGTAACCAGGTGCTCATTACACTGCACTTGCAGTAAATAAACTCCGGAGGCCAATGATTGCACCGGTAACTGTATTGTAATGTTATTTGAAGGATTAACCATTGCTTTTTCAATAATAACCTGGCCAATGGCATCGCTCAGTTTAACCGTCAAACCACCACTGCCGTTCAGCCCGTTGATTTGTATGTTTAGAACACCTGATGCAGGGTTAGGATAAATTAAAACATCCTCCGCGCCGTTAATGTTGGCTATGCCCAAATTGTTAACCAGCATTACTGCCGAGGAAATGGAGCATCCTGCATTATCTGTTACTTCAACCGTATAGTTTCCATCCTGTATTATTTCAATAACCTGTGTAATGCTTCCGGCCAGCATCACGCTGTCGCGGTACCACTGGTATGTTGCTGCAACGGACGAGATTAAACTATCGCCGTGCTGGGTAATAGCAGGCGCCACCGGCACATCAACCGTAAGGTTGAGTGTGCGTATACTATCGCAGGTGCTGGCCGCCGAAAACGTGTCAACATAGGTACCGGTAGCCATATGTCCGTCGTAACTCTGGCCCTGGCAAATTATCTGGTCTATAGTGGTGGTTACCGAAGGAATAACCAGCAGGTTAAGCGTACGGATACTATCGCAACCGCCAACAGAGGTCAGTGTATCAACGTAAGTACCCGTTGAGTTGTGCCCCCCATAAGACTGCCCCTGGCAAATACTCTTATTAACCGAGGTAGCAATGTTATTAATTATCGTAAGGTTTAACGTACGCACACTATCGCAACCGCCTATAGCCGTAAAGCTATCAACGAAGGTACCGGTGGCAGAGTAGCCGTCATAACTTTGTCCCTGGCACATGCTTTTGGTAATGGTAGTGGTAATACTGGCCGATACGGTCAGGTTCAGGGTGCGGATACTATCGCAACTGTTTGCCGAGGCAAACGTATCAACATATGTTCCTGTAGTAGTATGCCCGTCATACGATTGGCCCTGGCATATAATCTGGTCAATAGTAGTAGGAACCAATGGTATTACAATCAGGTTAAGGGTGCGGATGCTATCGCAACTGTTAGCGCCCTGCAGCGTGTCAATATAAGTTCCGGTGGTGCTGTGCCCCCCGTAGCTTTGACCATGGCAGATACTTTTGTTAACTGTAGTATTGCTTACCGGCAAAATAGTAAGCAGCAGTGTGCGGATACTGTCGCAGCCGTTAGTAGCCTGCAAGGTATCTATAAAAGTTCCGTTGGTACTGTGGCCTCCATAGCTTTGGCCCTGGCAAATGCTTTGGGTAATGTTAGTGGTAACGGCATTTAAAACGCTAAGGTTTAAGGTGCGGATACTATCGCAGCCGCCCACTGCCTGGAATGTATCAATATAAGTACCGGTTTGGCTATACCCGTCAAACGACTGCCCATGGCAAATGTTTTGATTAATAGTTATACGGATTCCATTGGTTACGGTAAGATTGAGGGTACGAATACTATCACAGGTGTTGGCAGCATTAAAAGTATCAATGTATGTTCCGGTAGCAGTATGCCCATCATACGATTGCCCCAAACAAATGCTTTGAGTCACTGTAGTGCGGCTAACATTCAATATGGTTAAATTTAAGGTGCGGATACTATCGCAGC
>PMXD01000290.1 GCA_003165895.1 Bacteroidota bacterium
ATGCCACGCCGATTATTGAGTATACGCGTAACGTTACCTACTTAAAGGATGGTGAAATTGCGTATATAAAGGATGGGAAGTTGAGTATAAAGACTACTGAGAATGTAGAGCAGATACCTTACATACAGACGCTTGAAATGAACCTGGAGGCCATAGAGAAAGGTGGTTACACCCATTTTATGCTGAAGGAGATACATGAGCAGCCCCGTTCTATTTACGATTCGCTCCGGGGCAGGTTCGACCCTGTTACGGGGACGTTTGCCATGCGCAGTTTGAAGGAGTATGAGGGCAAGATAAAGAACCTTAAACGGATTATTATTGTAGGTTGCGGAACATCGTGGCACGCTGGTTTGGTGGGCGAGTATTTGTTTGAAGATATTGCACGCATACCGGTTGAGGTTGAATATGCCTCTGAGTTCAGGTACCGCAATCCTGTGATTGGGCCTGATGATTTGGTTATAGCCATTTCTCAATCGGGCGAAACTGCCGATACTTTGGCGGCTATTCAACTGGCTAAAGAGAAGGGGGCTACTATTCTGGGGCTTTGTAACGTAGTGGGGTCGTCTATACCACGCGCATCTGATGCAGGGGCATATACCCATGCAGGGCCCGAAATAGGGGTGGCATCTACCAAGGCCTTTACTGCACAGGTTGCCGTGCTTACCCTTTGGGCTTTTGGCTTTGCCGAAATAAGGGGCACGGCCACCAAGCAGGACCTGCGCGATGCCTTTGCTGAACTGGAGAGCATACCTGCCAAAGTTGAACGCACTTTGCAATGTGAAGACCAGGTAATTGAAATTGCCAAAGTATTTAAAGATGTTACGAATGCTTTGTATTTGGGCCGCGGCTATGGTTTTCCGGTAGCGTTGGAAGGGGCTTTAAAGCTGAAAGAAATTTCGTACATCCACGCCGAAGGTTACCCGGCTGCCGAAATGAAGCACGGGCCTATTGCACTGATTGATGAAGAAATGCCAGTGGTGGTTATTGCTACCAAAAGCAGTATTTACGAGAAGGTAATAAGCAATATACAGGAGGTGAAAGCCCGCAAGGGAAAGATTATAGCTATTGTAACTGAAGGCGATAACAAAGTGCGCAACATGGCCGATTATGTGATTGAAATTCCAGAGACAAAGGAGTACCTGGAGCCATTGCTTGCTACAATCCCCATGCAGTTACTCTCGTATCACATAGCCGTTATGCGCGGTTGTAACGTTGACCAGCCGAGAAACCTGGCGAAGAGTGTGACGGTGGAGTAAATTAGCGAAATGCATTTCGCACGGAGGGAATACAGAGAGAACAGCCTGGGGACGAGAGCCCCTTTGTTCAAAGCGCCCCATCACCCAATAAGCGCCCTCATCCCCCTGATTGCCATTTCCTGCGGAAATGACAATCGTCCCCCTTCAAAGTGGGACTTGAAGTGCCTTTCATTCGTTTGATTTCTACCTGATAACCTGTGTTAGCCTATCAGTTAAAGCATAAAACAAAAACGCTACCCATTACTGAGTAGCGTTTCTGTTTTATGCTTTGCGATGCAAAATTATTTACCGCTAAATCTCTTATTCACTTCATCCCAATTGATGATGTTGTAGAATGCTCCTATATAATCAGGGCGGCGGTTTTGGTAGTGCAGGTAGTAAGCGTGCTCCCAAACATCCAATCCTAATACCGGGGTGCCTTTTACTTCAGCAATATCCATTAAGGGGTTATCCTGGTTAGGGCTTGAAGTAATAACCAGTTTATCGCCGCTTTTTACCAGCCATGCCCAGCCAGAGCCGAAACGGGTTGTGGCTGCTTTGGTAAACTCTTCCTTAAACTTATCGAATGAGCCGAAAGAAGCGTTGATTGCATCGGCGATTGCGCCTGTTGGAGCACCACCTGCATTGGGGCCAATTACCTGCCAGAAAAAAGAATGGTTCCAATGGCCACCACCATTGTTGCGAACTGCCGGTGTAGCGAATTTTGAAATATTAGCCAGAATTTCTTCCAGCGATTTGTTTTCCCATTCGGTGCCTGCAACTGCTGCGTTCAGGTTATTTACGTAAGCAGCATGGTGTTTGCCGTGGTGGATTTCCATGGTGCGGGCATCTATGTGCGGTTCAAGCGCATTAAATGCATAAGGTAAAGCCGGTAATGTAAATGCCATAGTGTTTAGTTTTAATAGTTAAATAATATTTGAGTTGGCTAAAGTATAAAAAGGTGTTCAAGTGTTTAAGTGTTCAGGTGTTTATGTTTGAAAGGCAATTGAACCCAGTAAGGGAGATAACACCTAGCCTTTCGTTTTGTTGTAGATGTTAAGAGTTTTCTTCTCTTTTCTGTCTAAAGAAGTCGGTAACCAGGCTGCCACATTCGTTTTCGAGTATGCCGCAGGTTACTTCTGTTTTAGGATGAAGCACCAGGCCCTGGGTTAAACTGTAACCTGCTTTTAAATCGGAGGCGCCATACACCAGCCGGCTTATACGTGCCCATTTTAAAGCGGCTGCGCACATCAGGCAGGGCTCTAAGGTTACATATAGGGTGCAGTCCTCTAAAAATTTGCTGCCCAGGTAATTGGCGGCTGCGGTTATGGCAATCATTTCGGCATGGGCGGTAACGTCCTTCAGTCGTTCGGTTTGATTATATCCCTTACCGATAATGCGGTTATTGCTTACTATGATAGCGCCAACCGGAACCTCGTCTTCATCAAAAGCATAGGTTGCTTCTTTTAAGGCGAGTTTCATATAGTATTCATCGGAGAAAAGCATGGTGTTTAATTTATGAAACTTATAGTTAAAATGGCAAATTAAATGGTTCCGGGCATGTATTGATGCCAGAGGCATCGAATATTTATAGACAGACCGCAATATTATCAATCGACACCAGCGGTGTCGCATAAACGACAATCTTATGTATGTTGCAGCCCTTATGCGATGCCGCTGGAATCGGGATTAGCTTTTGGGCAGGTTGCTATAAATATGTCATCGCTCTGCGATGAAGAGCAGACGGGTGCATACCCAATTGTCACATTTTTTATTGCCGTTGGCTTCAGCCAACGGATTGTATTGACATAAGATACCGGCTTTAGCCAAAAGACCCTTTAGGCTAAAGCCAATATTTTAACTACCATAAACCGTCAGCTAAAGCAGACGGCAATAAACAAACAATGACTACGACAATATGGTATGCACCCAAGCAGACCTTAAAATTCGGCATCTTACTTGTCCCCTGATTTTATCCGTTTCAAAAGTTGTGCTTTAACTTGTTTCCACGGCTTTACATTGCCTTGGTCGGCTTGCTTTAAGCCCTCCTCAATCCTGCTTTGTATTTGCGCGGTGCTCAGATTTGTAGCAAAACTGTTTACTTCAACACCTTTAAACCTTTTCAATAATTCTTTTATTAAATCTGCATCTTTATCATCGCGGATATCTAACACCAGTTGCTGCATGTGCTTGTCTTTTTATAAAGATAATGTTTCTATCCGGGTTTATGAACTTCAATTAAAATCCTAAATCATCACCATTCGGAGGCCCGTTCTGGTCTTTCTTTTTCTTTTTGAAAATAGAGGCATCCATTTTGCCGAATTTGAAAGTAACACCTAAACGTGCATAGCGTGGGTCGCGGCGGTGTGTAACGGTTTCATTATAGGTTGGTGTGCTGTAGTAGGTGCTGTAAATTTTTGTGTTTGCCACGTCGCTTACTGCCAGGGTAAGCACAGCAATTCCAAAATCTTTGCTGGCAGAAAGGTCAACCCAATAAAGCGGAAGGGTATGGCCTTGTGCAACGGGTTTAGGCGCTTCGTAGTTACCGTTTACCTGGGCCGCAAGTCCCCACGGTAATTTATAGCTGATGATGGCTTTGATAACATAACTGATACCGCTGTTTTGTGTAGTGCCGTCATGTGGTACCAGGCCTGTATCAATCAAAATGTCAGTGTAAAATACGTTGCCATCCAGCATTATATCAAGGCCTTTAACCGGGGCTATTTTAAAGGTATTCTCCCAGCCATAGGTGAAACTGCTTTTAGCATTTTCGTATGAGCTTACAATTTCCTGCGAATTCTCGGCGTTCAGATAGGTGTACTGGGTAATAGGTTGTTGGTTATAGCTTCCATATATAGAACTCAGCCAGGTAACCTTACTTGTGGTTAAGTCATAGTTTAACTCTGCCTTATTATCAAATTCGGGTTGAAGTGCGGGATTACCTACCGTATATCCGTAAGGGGTACTATTAGATATAAAAGGGGCAATTTGCCTGAAACCGGGGCGGTTTATTTTACGGGTAACGTTGAATTGTATTTCGTTTTTATCATTTATTTTTTCTGACAACATCAAACTGGGGAAAAAACAATCAAGAAGATTTGCCAGGGAGGGATGCGCCGTAGGGTATTTGTACGAAAAGGTGCTGTCATCTCCCTGTTTCGAGTTTACGTTATATTCAGTTCCGTCAAAATAGGTTTCTTCAAAACGCAGGCCCAACTGATAAGAAAAACTTTTAACCGTGTGGCTGAAAGTGATATAGGCCGCGTTTATCATGTTATCAATGCGATAGGTACCGGAAAGGGTTGGGCTGATTTCGCTTATAGTACTGTCAATATTATTTGTTACGGTTAAATAGGAGTATTGGCGTGATATACTGCTACGTGCACCAAATTCAAGTTTCATATTGCTGTTAATAGGGTCTTCAAAATCCCATTGGGCAGTTAGCATATCTGCATGCGTATAGCCGTTTTGAGATTGAGAGAGCAGGTTACTGGTATCGTAAGGTATCAGGTTTCCCTGCGGGGTGTATAAGGCATACTCATTCAAGTAAGTAGTGGCTGCATGAGTATGGTTATAACTAAAGGCCAGGGTCCATTGCTCATCGGGTTTCTTATAAGTATGAACCAGATCAAGGTTGGTGGTAAAATTTCTGAAGGCAGTTGCCTGGTTATCAATCAGGTTCTGGGTCTTTAAAAGGCTGCTATTTGAGTCGTTGGTATTTACAACTGCGTTATCATTATTTTTGAAATTGCCGAAGGTGCCACTTTGGGTTAAAGAGAGCGTATTGTGGTTGTTAATATAACCGTCGAAACCAACTTTTGCTGTTTGAAATACCCGTTTTAAAGTAAACTTATCGCTTTCATTGATGTAGTCTACAGGTGTGCCCAACTCTCCAAGATTAGTTCTGTCAGTGCTACCGGGTGTTACGCTTGTTGAACCGTGGATGTTATAATTAAGCATAAACCCGAATTTCTTTTCGCGCACATTTATAAGTGCCGAGCCATTGTATTGGTCGTTGGTGCCAATGGCAGCGGTTACTATGCCGTTATAACCGGGCGTGTGGTTCTTTTTTAGAATTACATTGATGATACCACCGGTAGCATCGGCTTCATATTTGGCCGAGGGGTTTGTGATAACTTCTACTTTTTCAATCTGGTCAGAAGGAATCTGGTCCATAGTGAGGGTGGTTGGTTTGCCATCCACATAAATAATTGGGGTAAGGTTACGCAGGGTTACGTTTCCACTGCCGTCTACCGATACGCCGGGTATTTTTTCCATAATATCGGCCGCAGTTCCGCCCCGGCTCGAAAGGTCCTTCTCTACATTAAAAACTTTCTTATCCGGCCTTATTTCAATGGTTGATTTTTCGGCAGTAACAGTAACGGCATTCAGGGTTTTATTGTCTTCTGAAAGCACAATATTGCCCATATCCTGTTCAAGGGCCTTGGGTGTAATTATAACCTGCTTTTCAACAGTGGTATAACCCACAAAAGTGATTTTCAATTTTAATCCGCCAAAAGGCATATTGGTTAGTGAAAATTCGCCATTGCTTTCGGTCAGCTGCCCACCAATTAATGAGTCATTCCTTAGTTTGTATATAGCTACTGAAGCAAACTCAATTCCTTTCTTGGTTTTCTCATCCACTATTTTGCCAAAAATGTGGCCAATGGCCGGGCGGGGTTGGCCGCTTCCTTGTCCCGCGCCCTGATATCCTCCACCATTTCCGCCGCCATTACCACCACCAGAGCCGGGGCCATATTGGGCCTGAACCTGCAGCATTGACAGGGTGAGCAGCACGAATAAAGAAATACCTATGGATAATGTTTTTTTCATAAAGCTGATTTCATAAGTCCTTCTAATTAAAAGCAGGATTTCGCCAAATTAAATTTCAAGCCTGCAAAAGTAGCCTTTGACTTATAACCGTGAATTAAATTATCGTTTTTTATAAAAAAAGGTGCAGCACCCAAATCTGCATTAAAAACGCCTTTGAAGCAGCAATGTTCCGGTATTTTTGAGCAGGGGTATAAAACAAACAGTAAACGGCACTTTTCCTTCGGAGACATGCCATAAACTGAAAACCTATAGTGCTGAAGAGAATTGCTTTAGAAACCTGACATCGTTTTCTAAAAACAACCGAAGGTCGTTTACGCGGTATTTGAGCATGGTAATTCTTTCAATACCCATGCCAAAAGCAAAGCCTGAATATTTTTTAGGATCGAGTTTGCAGTTTTCAAGCACGGCGGGGTCAACCATGCCGCAGCCGCCAATTTCAACCCAGCCACTGTATTTGCAAACCGGGCAGCCTTTTTGGTTGCATACAAAACAGCTTATATCCATTTCGGCACTGGGCTCGGTAAAGGGGAAGAAAGAGGGCCTGAAACGTATATCTGTATTTTTGCCAAACATCTCCTGGGCAAAATAAAGCATGCACTGTTTAAGGTCGGCAAAAGAAACGTTGTCATCAATATATAACCCTTCCATTTGATGGAAAGTACAATGCGCCCGGGCAGTTATGGTTTCATTTCGGTAAACACGGCCGGGGAATATATACCGCATGGGTGGCTTTTCACTTTCCATAACCCTGATTTGCACACTTGATGTTTGCGTGCGTAAAAGCCAGTTTTTATCTTCGGTTAAGAAGAAAGTATCCTGCATATCGCGGGCAGGGTGGTCGGCGGGCAGGTTGAGTGCGGTAAAGTTGTGCCAATCGTCCTCTATTTCGGGGCCATCGGCTACGGTAAAACCAATACGTGCAAAAATTTCTATCATCTTGTTTTTGACAATAGATAAGGGATGCCGGGTGCCTGATGGTACCTCATAACCAGGTGCGGTAAGGTCAGGGATTTCCTTGTTTGAAGTCTTGTTTTGGTCTTGTACCTGGCTTAGTTCGTCAAACTTTAGCTGGGCAGCGTCTTTCAGGGCATTCATCAGTTGGCCGTATTCTTTCTTTTTTTCGTTGGGCAATTTGCCCATGGCGCCAAACAGGTCTTTTAAAACACTCTTAGTGCCTAAGTATTTAATACGGAATTGCTCCAACTCCTCGGCGGTTGTTGGGCTTGAAGTTTTAATCTCCTCTAAAACGGCATTTGCCTGGTCGAAAATTTCCTGCATGGCACAAAAATAGAAATTGGCGGGGGAGTTGGAAGGGTTGTTTTATAAAAGTGTCGGAGATGTTCTGGTAAGTTTTCTTAAACTGTCCATTACAATTTCATGTGGTATTCCTTTGCCTTCGTCTAATTGCTTCATTGAGCTTTTAAGCCTGGTTAGCTGCTTTGGCGTCAGTTCATCCAGCATGTCTTTACCAGATTTATCATTGGCCTTTTTCTTTAGCTTTATTGATTTCATGCGGCTTATTTTTTCGGTTGTACTTATAAATATATTGCTTTGCCCGTTCTTTTTTAAATCGAATGGCAGATATCGAATTCCAAAGGGCGCATATCAAATTGTCGCTTTAGTTCTTTTAAAAGTTCTTTATTGCCGTCTGCTNNGTAATGACAAAAAAATACGGCTTTAGCCAAAGAGTCTTTTGGCTAAAGCCGACAGAGATTTTGATTATACTCCGTTGGCTGAAGCCAACGGCAATAAGGGAAAAGAATTAGCGACAATTTGATATGCACCCATTCCTAAAAGCATGTTTCACTTTCGGACAACTTTATATACTTTTGCAAAGTGTCCAATAGATTGAGACACAGGAATATGAAAACGAAAAAAAGTAACATCTTAACACTTGAACAATTCAAGGATAAGAACTATGGCCAACGAGGTACCAAAAAGCGAGATGAGCTTGAAGCAGGATATGAGAACTTTAAGATTGGGTCGCTGATTCACGAAGCACGGATTGAAAAGGGATTGACACAGGGACAACTAGCTGAAAAGGTAGGGACTACCAAATCTTACATTTCAAAAATTGAGAACAATATTAAGGAAGTGCGCATATCCACTTTGCATAAAATTGTTGAATTGGGTTTGGGTGGGCATTTAGAACTTTCGATAAAACTCTAAATCCAAACTCCTAAAAGATGCTCATTTCTGCCTTTACCTTTGCCCGCAACACTGATAAACTTTATTACCCCATAAAGGAGTCGCTAATTTCAGTTCTACCCATTGCCGGTGAGGTAATAGTTGCCCTGGGTGCGGGTGATAAAGATGACCGGACAGAAGAAATTATTAATAGCATAGGCGATAAGAAAATTAAAATATTTCACCGGGTGTGGGACCCTGCCTTGTTTGCCAGCAGCCGCATATTTGCACACGAAACCAGTTTTGCTTTAAACCAATGCAAAGGTACCTGGTGCCTGTATTTGCAGGCCGATGAGGTGTTGCATGAGGATGATATGAACGCCATTGTTGAAGCCTGCAAAAAATACGAACACGACCTTGCCGTTGATGGCATGTTGTTCAGCTACGAGCATTTTTGGGGCGATTATGAGCATTTGGTTGAAACGCATGGTTTGATAAGAATGGAGATAAGGGTATTGCGAAATGGCATTGGCGCTTATTCGTACCAGGATGCCTTGTCGTTTAGAAAAGGCAATGATGAAAAGCTGAACGTGATAAAAATACCCGCCCGGATTTTTCATTATGGATATATGCGCCCACCGCACTTAATGGGTGCCAAACGCAAAGTGCATAACGACATGCACCACGGAGCCACGGCCGAAATTGAAAAACCTACTTACGATTGGGGCCCCTTAGGCGGATTAAAAAAATTTAAGGGAACGCACCCCAGGGTGATGACCAAATGGATAAAGAAATTTAACTGGGCCGATAGCCTCAATTTCCGCAAGCCGCGTTTGTACGAACGAAGCACGCACAAACACCTGAAACCTAAATACAGGTTTATGACCTGGCTTGAACATAACTTCAACAACAACCAGGAAATATTCGGGTTTAAGAATTATAAGCTTATCAAAAGATAAATGCGGGCACGCTGATTTATTATGATAATTATGATTAATACAGTATTGAAAACAGCGAAATGCAATAGAGATAGCAACGGTTAACCAGCACCTGACTATTTCTAAAATTATAATGTATTAATCATAATCCCTGATCATAACCATCATAATGAATCAGTGTGCCCGGTATTTTGTATTATTTCCGTGAGTAATTCGGGGCTTCTTTGGTTATCATTACATCATGCGGGTGGCTTTCCTGTATTCCTGCATTGGTAATGCGTACAAATTTTGCCTGTTGCAAAGCTTTAATGTCTTTGGCTCCGCAATAACCCATACCGGCGCGTAATCCACCTATGTATTGATACATTACTTCTGTTAATGTTCCTTTAACCGGTACGCGGCCTACAATGCCTTCAGGCACCAGCTTTTTGATGTCGTCTTCCACGTCCTGAAAGTACCGGTCCTTGCTGCCTTCCTGCATGGCTTCAACACTACCCATGCCGCGGTACAATTTAAATCTGCGGCCTTCGTAAATAATGGTTTCGCCGGGGCTTTCATCGGAGCCGGCAAAGATGCTACCGGCCATTACGGTATCTGCACCAGCGGCTAATGCTTTTACAATATCGCCTGTGTACCGGATACCGCCATCGGCAATAACAGGAACACCGGCTTTTTTACCGGCTATAGAAGCCCCATAAATTGCTGAAAGCTGGGGAACACCCACACCTGCTACTATGCGGGTGGTGCAGATAGAGCCCGGGCCCACGCCCACCTTTACTGCATCAACGCCTGCGTCTATCAATGCTTTGGCGCCTTCCTGGGTGGCAACGTTGCCACCAACTATATCTAAATGTTTATATGCCTGTTTGGCTTTTTTAACTGCCGTTAAAACACCTTTGGAATGGCCGTGGGCAGTATCAATGCAAACCACATCAACACCCACTGCAACCAGTGCATCAATCCGGTCATGCATATCGGCGGTAACGCCAACAGCGGCGCCGCAGAGCAAACGCCCGAATTTATCTTTAGTAGAGTTGGGATGGCTTTTTACTTTCTGAATGTCTTTAAATGTTATCAGGCCAACCAGCTTACCGTTGTTATCGGTAACCGGCAGTTTTTCAATTTTATATTTTTCCAATATTTTTTCGGCTTGTTTAAGGTCGGTGCCTTTGGGGGCGGTACGGAGGTTTTCGCGGGTCATTATTTCGCTCACCTTGCGTTTGGTGTTGCGCTCAAAGCGGAGGTCGCGGTTGGTAAGTATACCTACCAGCCTGCCGGCATTGTCTACAATAGGAATACCGCCGATGCGGTTTTCGTTCATTATTTTAAAGGCCTCAGCAACCGTAGCATCTACCGAAAGGGTAATGGGGTCAATGATAAGCCCGGAGTCAGAGCGTTTAACCTTGCGCACCATTTCGGCCTGCCGCTCAATGCTCATGTTTTTATGTAGTATGCCTATGCCACCTTCGCGGGCAATGGCAATAGCCAGGGCCGATTCGGTAACCGTATCCATAGCGGCAGAAACAAGGGGAACGTTTACCCTGATATTGCGCGTAAAATTTGAACTGATATCTACCTCGCGGGGAAGAACCTCACTGTAGGAGGGGACTAATAACACATCGTCAAATGTGATTCCTTCGGTAGTAAATTTGTCTGAAGTATTTTTGATTGCCATTTGCAAACCTAAGTGATTTTAGCTGAAAATTAAAATGTGGATTCTTTTTGGTTCTAATTTTACTCTTGTGACTTGTGGGACATCGGAGACAATAAACGTCCCACAAGTCACAAATGTCCCACAAAGCCCCCCCCTGTAAGGCAATTTAAGATTGCCCCCCCCTATGATATAATTTGCCTTTTTCAATACAACAGGAAGTGTATATTCACCCCCTTAAAATTACGGTTAGATGAAAAGAATTGCGGGAGCGGTTATTGGTATACTGATTGTAATAATGCTTATAACTGTAGGGGTATTATTTTTAAGGCCTTGCCTGATTATCAGTAAAGCAGAAGCTAAAAAGGAACTGGCTTTACCTTCTTCTCATTTTATTAACTGGCGGGGTGCCGAATTGCACTATACCGATGAGGGCAGCGGCTACCCGGTTTTGATGATACATGGTTTTGGCGGTTCGGTGAGGAATTTCAGCAAACTTGCGAATAATCTGAAAGGGCAGTTCAGGGTAGTCAGGGTAGATTTGCCGGGATTTGGGTTGAGCGATTTTCCGGATATGGGAAGTAAGCCCAACTACATTAAAATGTATAGTGACTATTTAACTTTTATATTAGATACGCTGCACCTGGATTCGGTTTATATAATAGGAAATTCGATGGGCGGGGGTATGGCATGGCTGACTGCAGCCCAGCATCCGGATAAGGTGAAAAAACTGGTGTTGCTGAGCAGTGCGGGTTATGATGTGGCCAACGTTTCAGGTAAGCTGTTTATGTTTAAACCTAAAAGTCGCAAATAAAAA
>PMXD01000237.1 GCA_003165895.1 Bacteroidota bacterium
TAAAAGTCGGGGCAATATTTTTGCCCCGTTCTTCAGAACGGGGATAGTCCATTGAATGTATTGGCTTTAGCCATTAATTTTCTTCCGAACAGTTATGGCGTCCCCGCCAACCGGAATTTCTGCAGGGTAGCGACAATTTGATATGCACCTGCAATGAGCAATAACGCACATTTTATTATTTTTTATACCTTTAACTATCTGTAAAACCTATTAAAGCAATACGCACTATGCTCCGTTTTATAACGCTTACACTTTTTATACTTTTTACCTGCGCAACGTACAGCCAGGGTTTTCCCGATGCTCAGAAACAGCCACGGTTTAAAGAAATGCGCTCCCAGCACAAGCGTTATTCCAAGCAGGCACACCGGCGACATATAAGAAAGGGTACAGCCCTTTTGCAATATGATAGCCCCATCATCAGGGCAGTTCCGGTTTATCTTTTAGCTGATAACCGCAGGAGCGTTGTTAGGATTTAAGTGCCTTATTTTAATCAATAAAGGCTCGGTATAAAAAGCAAAGAGGATTCTGCCAGTAAACAGAATCCTCTTTGCTTTTTATAAAGCTGTAACTACAGCTTACGCTGCGTTTCTAAATCTGCGTAGCTCAATACCCTGGCTGTTTCTTTGGTATGCTTCTAAAAGTGTTTCAAACAAGGCCTTCATGCTTCTTGCATTGCCTTTAATAGCGTGGCTTATTTGTGTGCGGAATTTAAACCTGTTCAGGTCTATGCCTTTATATTTCATCTCGGGGTCAATAATTACTTCGCCGTCAAAATCAACCACTACATTATGTACGTTGATTGATTTTTCAGCACTATCAACTAACTGGCGAAGCTCGGTTATAGATGGATCGTAGAACAGGTTCATAGGTTTGAGTTTTAGGTTGTGTAAAAAATCTGCGCTTGTTTTAAACTAAACGTGCCGCTTGTATGGTATATACGGTGGAAAATAAATTACGGCTGAAAATTTTGAAGAAATTTTTTAGGTTAGGAGAAAAATCCTAGACATGTGGGCAGGAGCTGTGAGATATTTAAAGGGAGCAAGATGAATTAGCCGCCCTCAATCCCACTTCTTAAAAATAACAAACACCGCCAGCACTATCAGTGCAAAACCAACCAGGTGGTTCCAGCCAAGCTTTTCTTCTTTAAAAAACAGAAGCGTAAAAACCATAAAAACGGAAAGTGTAATAGCCTCCTGAACGGTTTTTAGCTGCACCAGGGTAAACGGCCCACCGTTTTCTTTGAAGCCGATTTTGTTAGCCGGTACCTGAAAAAGGTATTCGAAAAATGCCAGGCCCCAGCTAATTAATATAATAGCAAACAGGCCCAGGTTTTTACCCCAGCTGAAATCTTTAAATTTCAGGTGCCCATACCATGCAAGCGTCATAAATGTGTTGCTAATGGTTAGAAAGAGGATGGTTGTTAATCCCTTCATGTTTCGCAGTTGGTTTGTAAAAGATGAGTTTTCAAAATAAGCATTTTATACTTCGTCATAAACAAACATTACATCAAAATCAAAGGTTGGAACAGAGCCAAGAAGTTCTATTTCGATTCTTATGGGATAATCATTGATCTTAGGTATCCAATCTGCCTCTGGAATATTTATGGATTGATATAATGTGAATGCAGGTTGAAAATAATGACCGCTGTTAAATCTTGAAAGCAGAATTTGAGGCGATACGAACACCTTACCTCTGTTAGCATATCCTGTCATTTTAAACGCCAGACCATCTTTAAACAATTTGAATCCCCATTCATCCGGCTTAACCCATTCAAACAAAGGAGTAAGAATTATTTTTTTTATTTCAACAAACGAGTCAGGTGTCATTAATAAAAATTCCTTTTTCCTGTTTGTGTTGGTTAACTGAAACATTAAATCCCTTTTCAACAGGCTTCTTGTTTCAGCTATATAATTTGTTCCAGTGCCTGCGCCATATTTTAAAAGTGTTTTGCTTTCCACCATACCAGTAAGTATTTTTTTTACCGTAGATAACGGGATGTTTAATTTCTCCGCAATGTCACTTGATTTACTGCCCGGATGGTTTTCAATAAAGGCCAGTATATTTTTTTCGCGCGGGGCCAAGTAACTGGAAGTGTGTGCCCTGGTAGTTAGCCTATCAGTTAACTGCCCCTGTATTTTTAAAAGGCAGTCTAAAAAGAAAATCACCCAGGCATCAACCTGCTCGCCCGGCCTCTGCTTCTGGGTTTGCATCAATACCTTATAATATTCCGATTTCCTGCTTTCAATTTCGTGCTCAAAGCTTACATATTGAATCCACGAGTAACCATGCCTCAACAACAATAACGTAGCCAGCAACCTGCTTAAACGCCCGTTGCCATCCTGAAACGGGTGGATACTCAAGAACTCGTAAACAAACAAAGCATCTTTTACAATGGGTAGCGTTTCCTTATCAGCATAATACCAGGCCAGCAATTTTTGCATGGCTTCCTCAGTTGGTAATCCAGGCTCAGTAGTTCTAAATACGGTGTGCTTGCTACCATCGGGATGTGAGGCCTCAACAGCATTGCTAACCTGCTTGTAATCCCCCCGGTGCCATTCGTCCTTTTCGCTATAGCTCATTAAAATCTTGTGCAGGTTTTTCAAATTACCCTCAGTTATCTCAATGTCTTTATAAGCTTCGGCAATGGTATCCAGGGCCTCAAAATATCCGGCAACTTCCTGTTCATCCCTTTCTTCCAGTTTTGAGATTTTCAGTTTTTCAAGCAAGACTTCAACCTCAGCATCCGTCATTTTTGAGCCTTCAATGCGGGTAGATGCTCCAACGCTTCGCACCGTAGCTATTGCTTTAAGTTGTTTAAGTGTCTGTCCTTCTCTCTTTTCTATTTGCGCCCATGAGGCATCAAACCGGTCTATTTTGCTGATGTCGGTCATCAGTTTCATGGTCAAGTCGAGGGAAAAGGTAAATATTTTTGAAGCCACGAGGTTCGATTTGGTTCGCAAATATACGGTAAAAATTAAAAAATGGTTCGATTTGGTTCGAAAAAATACGATAATATCGTGGGGCTGGAGGGGGGTGGTTTCCAGGAAAGGGGTCTTGAGAAAATAATAGATTGATAATCAAACAGGTAATAAAAAAAATGGAAACCACCCCCACCCCCTTTCCGCGAATGGCCAGTGCAATGGTTAATACGGCACCACTTTTGAGTTTTTCAACTTCCGCATCTGCCCACGGATTATTTTCTGCACCTCCATATCATCCTCATCTTCCCTGATAACTTCCTTCAGGTTGGCGGGCGTTGCTTCGGTTAATTCGGGGTTGAAAAACCCGAAGCCCTTGTATACATTGTTCTCTATCCAAATGGCCGAGTTCTCGTCTGGATGAATACCCGCGCCGATAATAAAAAAGCTGGGTTGCCGGTAAAGGTATTTGCGGGCTGCTTTTTCAATATTATGATTAAAGCTTTTCTGCGATTTGGCATCTATTGTGCCCAGTTCTTTCATTTTACTGCGCAAAGCAAACCAGGTATGCAGGTTATTCTCTTTAATTATTTTGCCTAATATTTTATTGGCCACGGCCTTGCTTGCAAATTTCAATACCAACTCGCCATTCGGCCATTCCAACGGGTGAATTTTCAGCTGGCTGAAGCCGCCCTCATCCATATCTAAAAATATACCGTGGGTAAAAGCCTGCACCTTGGGCTTTTTGTTGAATTCGGGCATAAGTCGTTTCAACTCTTTGTAAGCAAGCAGTTTGGCAACAAGCTCGTTACCGGTAAGTTCGTAATCAATGCTGCGCATTAACTCAAACATCCGTTTGCGTTCGGGCCCCTCCGCCGGGCCCGAAAATTCAGTAATTACCTTTTTCCTGATATTTTTCGAGCCATCCAGGTAAAGCACTTTGCCTACCTCATCTTTATAATAAAACACGCCGGCATCTTCAGGTAGCTTTTCAATTTCAGCTTTAGACAAATACGGTGGCAACAAATCAAGGTCAATGCCATGGCTCAGCTCAATTTCAATATACTTACTGGCATTGGGATTTTTAAGTATCAGCTCAAGCAGCTTTACGGTTGCTTCCGCATCGCCTTTGGCGCGGTGGCGGTCCAAAATCTCTATCCCCAGGCTATCGCAAATATTGCCCAGGCTGTACGAATTAAACCCCGGTAGCACCTTGCGCGCCAGGTTAACGGTATCAAGCTGTTTGCGGTTAAAATCAATGCCCAGTCGTTTAAACTCCTGGCGTATCATGCCAAAATCGAACTTTACGTTATGGGCTACAAAAATATTTTCGTGGGTTAGTTCAAGCAGGCGCTCTTTAATGTCCTCAAAAAGAGGTGCGTCTTTTACCATGTCTTCGCTAATACCCGTCAACTTGGTTACATAGGGGTCAATAGGGCGCCGGGGGTTAATCAGTGTGGCGTATTGGTCGATTACTTTTTCACCATCGAATACAAAAACGGCAACTTCAATTACCCGGTCCAACATCGGGCTTCCCCCGGTAGTTTCCACATCTATTATGGCATACATAACGCGTGAAATTAGTTATTTGCAACAAAAAAATTTTGATAATAGTCAGCCGCGAACCGTGACTAAATTTTTTTTATAGACAGTTGGAGCAGTTTACGGGCATTTCTGTTCCTTTTAAATGCTTTTGCCCGTTTTTAACGCTATTAAGGCCTGTAATTAATAATTTACTGCCTGATTATATGAAAAATAAGCTTTCATTTTTTTCGATATTAACCCTTGGTGTGGCCCTTTTAACCCCGCTTATACACCTGTTTACCTGCACCAATTATGAACTGCACCGATGAGTAGCTTTACATTTTTATCCCTGACTCCGTGAGTGCCCCGGTTATTTACTCTCTCCGCAGATACCAGTTAATTTTTATTTTTAAGCCCTGCATTGATTAAACATCAGGAATTAAAATTGAAAAACGCGGTTAAATATTTAGTGTTGTTATGGCTGGCCTTTACAGGTTTAAGCGCCTCAGCACAGATATTGAACGAGGATACCACCACGCACCAGCCCTTTTTTAAAGCCACTAAATTCAGCAGCAAGTGTTATGTGGGTTTAGATGCCTCTGCCGTGCAGATACTTAAAACCCGTGCAGGCAGCAATTTTGGGGTAAACCTGAACTGGGTAGTAAACCACAAATTTGTAGTAAGCGCCATTTACGACGGACTTGCCAGCCCCAACCAGATCCAAAAAATTGTAACCCCTAACGACCATTCCGATACCGTTACCCTCATGCACCGTTATGTAGGCCTGGGTTTCAGTTATATCCTGTTCGATAATAAAATGTTTTCGCTTCAACCGGGGCTAAGTGCCGGGTGGGGGCATATCCAATACACCTACGATGGCACCACCTGCAAGGATAACTTTGCCGAGGTTGTTCCTGCTGTAACCGCCACCTATAATTGTACTAAATACTTCAGGTTTGGCCTGGGCCTAAACTACCGCATAGCAGCCGGAGCCAAACTAAACGGCCTTAACAGCGCTGATATTAGCGGCGTGGGTGGTATTATATTTATTAAGGTAGGGACGTTTTAAGTTTTAAAACAACAAAGGGCCTCTCGGCCCTTTGCTACAACTTATTTTTTCAACGAATCCCGTATCTCCATCAACAATTTATCTGTTGAAGACGGCTCAACAGTTGGTGATGCTTCTTCCGCCTTCTTAAAGCTATTGATTCCTTTTACCACTAAAAATATGGCAAAAGCAACAATAACAAAATCTAACACTGTCCCTGCAAAATCGCCGAGTTTAATTCCCGGCCCTACTGTAGTTGCCCGCCAATCGCCGCCGCCCTTTGATGTTAAATAAGAAATGGGGGGCATTACTATATCACTTACCAATGCGGTTACTATCTTGCCAAAAGCGGCTCCGATTATAACACCCACTGCCAAATCAACCACGTTGCCCTTCATGGCAAACTCCTTAAATTCCTTTACAAATCCCATAGCTTAAATTTTTTGGGTTAAAAAATTGATTTAAAACAGGGGAGAGCTTTACGGGGCGAAAAATATGAATATTCTTTCATTTTGCAAGAGGAGCAACGGTGGGTCGATAAAACTTCATAAATTTTCGCACGGAGGCACGGAGTTAACAGCCGAGAATACATTTTAATGCTATTAACGTATGGCGGTTCGTTTAAGATGGATTATGAATTTCTCCGCATTTTTCTCCGTGCGAAACGGGCTGTTCCTTAAAAAGAAATCGCCGTGAGTATATAACCCACAGCGATCTCTTCATTTTTAACCACATTTAAAACATAAAACTGGCACTAAAATTCAGGCGCTTATGCCTGTTTAATTAATTGGGCTTCTATCTGAAGTTTAATTTCTTCGCTTAGTAACACACCACCTGTTTCCAACGGAGCATTGAAGTTTAAGCCGAAATCGGTACGATTAATTTTTCCGGTAATTTCAAACCCGGCTTTGGTATTGTTGTAAGGATCTTTCGCAATACCTGAAAATTCAACATCAAGCGTTACTGATTTTGTAACGTCGCGGATGGTTAAATCGCCTGTAAGCGAGTATTTATCGCCACTTACTTTTTCAAATTTAGTGCCGGCAAATTTTATCTGCGGAAATTTGGCCGCATCAAAAAAATCGGGCGATTGCAGGTGACCATCGCGTTGTGGCTGTCCGGTGTTTACCGATGCAGCCTCAGCGGTAAAGCTGATCCTGGCATTTACAAAATCATCCCCATCTGCTTCAACGCTTCCTTCAAACTTGTCGAATTTACCGGCTACGTTGGTAATCATTAAGTGTTTTACTTTAAATCCGATTTCTGAGTGGTTGGCATCAATAGCCCATTTACTTGCTGCTTGTGTTGACATTTTTTTAGTTTTTTAGTTAATGAATGAAATTTATTTTAATACTTAAATACAATAGAACGCTGATTTATTATGATTTTTATGAT
>PMXD01000383.1 GCA_003165895.1 Bacteroidota bacterium
TTCTTCTAATTCTTAGTGGTTCTTGTTCTTAGTGCCGTAGTGGTTAATTTCCCTAAGTTAATGACATTGGCGGCTTACCCATTAATTGGCTATGTAAAAAATATAAAGATTAAAAGCAGATCTATTCAAACCCTCAAAGAACTAACAACTTCACTTGATTGTAATAGAAAGGAAAACGAATTTCACCCTCAAATGTTGCAGTTGACCAAAGAAGCTTTTCAACAATATTTATCTGAGTTCCGGTTCGATAAGAATCCGGTGGCAACCCGCAAGAGCAGCCTGGTTGTAAATGGCCGGCCTTTTCCGGTTTTCAGCAATGAGTTCTGGACACCGAAGCAACGGCAGGCCAACGCACTGCACGAAGTTTCTTACAGGGCCTGCTTTAAGCCCCAGTTACCCCGCTTTTTCATCAACCTGTTTACTACCCGGGGCGATAAAGTTTATGACCCGTTTAATGGCCGCGGAACCACTATTATTGAGGCAGCTCTATTGGGAAGAAACATCATCGCCAACGATATTAATCCGCTTAGTTTGATATTAAGTGCCCCGCGTATCGCAATCCCTTCCCTGAACGCGGTTGAAGAAAGGTTAATAAAGTTGCCTATTGATAAAACCCTGAAATCTGATATTGACCTATCCATGTTTTTTGAGCGGAAAACGCTGGCAGAGATAGTTTCGCTAAAAAATTACCTGCGGAAACGAAACACCGCTGGTAAGGAAGATGATATTGACCGATGGATACGCATGGTAGCCACCAATCGCTTAACGGGGCACTCCAATGGTTTCTTCTCTGTTTATACCCTTCCCCCTAACCAGGCCATGTCTGCCGAAAGACAGAAAAAGACAAACAAAATCAGGGAGCAGAAACCTGAATACCGCGATACTAAAAAACTCATCCTCAAAAAGTCGAGGATATTGATGCGCGACATTGATGAAAAACTGGCTATAAATTTGAATGAGACCAATGCTAAGTTTATAAACGGCGATGCTGGGAGTACTAAAGAAATACGAGCCAATTCCGTGTCCCTTACGGTCACTTCTCCCCCGTTTTTAGATGTGGTACAATATGCTGATGATAATTGGATGCGCTGTTGGTTCAATGGCATCGACATAAAAAAAGTGGCCGCAAAAATAACTATGAGCAAAACCGTGGAAGAATGGGGCATTAAAATGCAACAGGTTTTTAACGAACTTTACCGTATTACAAAAAAAGGCGGAATAGTAGCATTTGAAGTGGGCGAAGTACGCAATGGTAAAATAAAATTGGAAGAAGTGGTCATTCCCCTGGGATTGAATTCGGGTTTCGAATGTGATGCGGTCCTGATAAACGAACAGCAGTTTACCAAAACTGCCAATATTTGGGGGGTAAACAATAATACTGCGGGCACTAATTCGAACCGGATTGTAGTATTCCGGAAAATCTGAGTTACGGGGGCTTGATTTATAGAGGAAGCATAGTTTCAAACTTTCCTTATTTTTGCAATCAACCGGGCATTTCGATGGGGGCCAATTGTATTTTATTTTCAGCGATAAAATTTTTACGGCCTGCTTTCGTCTGGTAACCTGAAAATACTTGCGTGAATACAACCTTACCGTGTTACTGTGCTGCTGCGGCAGAAAATGAGACTATAAAAGATTTCTCTTTTATCCTTTTTGATAGGATTGATAAGGTATCAGAATTACAGTGGAATAAGCATATTCCGGAGCCTAACAAACTGATGCAGTATGATGAATTAAAGCTCATTGAAGCAACACAACCGGGCAAAATGGAGTTCCGCTACGTGTTTATCAAAAAGCAGGATATTACAGTTGGGGTAATTTATTTTCAGATAGTCAGGTTTACCGGTAATGACCTGCTCAATTACTTTCCGGCAGAACCTGCCGAAATGTTTAAAAAATATGCCTGGAAAATAGCCCGCAGTGTAAGTGAGCCCCTGATTAAAACTGTTGATTTAAAGTTACTGGTAAGCGGAAACGTTTTTATGACCGGGGAAAATGGTTTTTACTTTAACCACGAGATTGAATTAGCACAACGGGCAGTTTTATTACGCAAGGCTATTAAAGAAACGGCTAAAACCGACACTCAGATAAAGGCCGTTCTGGTAGGGGATTTATATGAACCAAAATCTGCGTTCGACTCCTCTTTTAAAAATTGCGGGTATAGTGAAATAACCGTAGAGCCCGATATGAGCCTGAAATTAAACCCTGAATGGAAAACCCTGGCCGATTACATCGCAGCCATGTCGTCTAAATACCGTGTTCGGGCTAAAAAGGTATTTGCGCTTTGCAAAGAAAACGGCGTAAGGAGAGTTGACCTGGATGCCGAAGGGATAACCCAACACCAGGACAGGATTTTCGACTTATATAATATGATAATAAGTCAGGCGGAGTTTAAACTGGCCGCGCTTACTAAAGATTTTTTCAGTTTACAGAAACAACTAATGGGCAACGGCTATAGGCTGTTTGCCTATTTTAAAGGTGATGAAATGATAGGGTTTATCTCGCTTTTCCAGGTTGGCAAAAAAATGGAAGTACATTATACCGGCATGGATAAAGATGTAACCCGCCAAATCAATTTATACCAGCACATGCTGTACGATATGATAGAATTTGGAATAGAAAACCGGGTAGAAAAACTCCATTTCGGCCGTACCGCTCCCGAAATAAAGAGTACCGTTGGCGCCGCGCCTTCGCCTATGTACGGTTATGTAAAACATTTTAGTCCGGCCTTCAACTACATAATGGTGCGTACCTTTACAGCTAACCTAAAACCGAAACATTACATTATCCGCGATCCATTTAAGACCGGCTCCCAAACCCCCGAAGGGGGCTTAAAAGACACCTTGTAGCTTCGCTACTTCGGATTATTTACCACAGCCATCTTCGCATCAAATACTCCCGAAACATATAGTTTGTTGTGGAAGGCCAGCCCGGTTGAGCCTGCACTTAACTTAGCTCCATCATCAAAAAAGGCAACCGATTTATGCCCGCTTGCGAGGTCAATCCTATAAACGGTTGTAGGGGAATAATTACCTGCTTTTTTCATATTACCCAAAAAAGCAAGAAACCGAAGGTGACACGCCACATACAAATTGCCATCGGTAATGCGGATATTATCAGGCCCATTTACCCTGGCCACTGTTTGTTGATTAATCAATTTGCCATCCTTAAAATCAAACTGCCATACCTTATTCTGCAGGGTGCTGGCCAGGTATACCTTACCAGCCTGATTGGTTATGCCGTTTGCAAAGCAGAATTTACCGGCAGCAACCGAACAGGTATTATAGTTCCAGTAAATAATTTTACACCGCTTTAGCTTAAACAAGGCTTCAGTGTAATCGCCCATTTTACCCGCATCATTCGAAATAAGCAGAGTGCCATCCTGAAAACCCGTAACAGCATTTGGAGAAACAATAAGAGGGTCAGTAATTTTGTTCAGAAAAATCAGTTCGCCGGCCTTTACGGCATATCTTAAAATACTCTGCTCGTGGTTCCGGAAATCATTATTAACTACCAGCAAAATCAGTGTGTCGTTTACTTTAACCAAATCAATACCATGGGGGCAAAAATGGATGTTGGTTGGTTCAGTTCTCTTCATAACACCAACATTTCCATTGGCAGGATAATAAACGTTTATCTCCCCATAGTAAGGGTCGCTTTTCCGTCGCGCATTACACGATATTAATAAGCGGGGTTGCCCGGTAATAGTATCTACCACCATATCTTCAGGCCCGGGGCCAACGGTTAAAATTTGCTTATCGGGGTTAGCGCTGCTTTTGGGAAGGGTTGTGCATGAGGCGATGCCCAACAAGAGGAGCAATAAATAGTTCAGTTTCTTCATGCGTGGCACATAAGGTATAAGCCGTAAAGTTAAAACCAATAAACAATACGCAAAAGGTTTCTGCAACTGTGTATTAAATAGTTTTGAATGGTTGGTGCTTAACTTTAAATTGCACCTTTAACCTAAAATAAATATACGGGGCCAATAACTCCCTGTCTGAAAACAATATGGCCGCAGCGACTTTTGAATCAATAGTAACAGACCTGAAGAACCGCAAATTTGCCCCTATATACTGTTTTTGCGGGGAAGAGGATTTTTATATTGATGAGCTTACAGATATGGTTGAAAAATATGCTTTGAATGATATGGAAAAGGCATTTAATCAAACCATAGTATATGGTAAGGAATTAACAGCCCGCCAGGTAGTTGAAATTGCAGGAAGATTGCCTATGATGGCCGAAAGACAGGTCCTTATTATTAAAGAAGCTAATTCTTTAAACTTAAAGAGCAGTGAGGAAGAAGAATTTCTGCGGTATTTAAAAAAACCCGTAAAGAGTACCATTGTAGTTTTCTCGTGGAAACACGGCAAGCCTGATGGCAGGAAATCATTTGGCATAGAAATGAAAAAAGCTGCTGTGTTCTTTGAATCGCTGCCATTAACCACTTATCAGGTTGTGCCGTGGATAAAAAACTGGTTAAGCCAGAAAAAATATAAGATTGACGGACAGGCTGCGGAACTGCTGGTAGAATATACCGGAAATGAACTTTCAAAAGTTGCCAACGAACTGGAGAAGCTGATTATAAACAAGCAACCGGGCGCAACCATTACACTTGATGATATTGAAGCGGGTGTGGGTATTAGTAAAGAATATAACCCCTTTGAATTAAATAATGCACTGGCAAACCGGGATAAAACAAAGGCTTATAAAATAGTAAACTACTTTATTGCCAATCCTAAAAGCGGGCCGTTTATAATGATATTAGGTACACTTTTTGGCTATTTTACAAAAGTTTATTTATACCATCTCAATAAAGGATTGCCCGACAAAGATATAGCCGGGGCCATAAAAGTAAGCCCGTTTTTTATAAAGGATTACAAAAGTGCAGCCCAGCAATACCCACTGCAAAAGCTGGAACAAATTTTTAATATCCTGGAGGAGTTTGACCTGCGGGTTAAGGGTATCAATAACCGCTCCCTTAAAGAAGGTGAGCTTTTAAAAGAAATGGTAACCCGCATTTTGAACTAAGCACATGAAGCATAAGATTGTAATTTTACTGCTGTTGATTATTCAGTTTGCACAAGCCCAGGACAGGCCTCCCTATATAAAAGTAATTTCAGCCACTACCCAGGATTGGATTTCAGGTGCGCCCGGCGGAAGGTCCGGAACAACTTATAACATCAAGGTAGATATACAGACAGGCAAACCTATTACTTTTAAAAACATGTGGTTGGGTAAGCAGCAGGTTACCTTCGATGTTCAGACTTATTTTACCGACCCGAATAAAAAGCCGGCAAAAGGCGATTCTGTCCTCTTAGTATATGTAAAGCCACACGCAGTTCAAACTGAAAATATTGACAACAAACCTTTGCCAATTGAATACAAAGGAGAAGCCTTGGTGGAATATCTTATAGAGGGGCAACTTCGGTATTTTATCGTAAAAAAGTTCAGCAAGCTTGAGATTTTCAAAGGCCGCTAACACCGATTGTTTTGCGGGTAACCTTTTCGTCATTCTTTATTTCCTCCACCAAAGCATCAATTGATTCAAACTTCTTTTCGTTTCTGATAAAATCAACAAATTCCAGTGTCAGGCTTTCGCCATAAATATCTTTATTGAAGTCAAGAATGTTCACCTCAATTGTTTGCTCCTTTCCCTCAAAAGTAGGATTATAACCTATACTTAACATGCCGGCATACTTAACCCCGCTATAATGCACATGCACCGCATATATCCCTGTTTTGGGTATCAGCTTATACGCATCATTCACCTGTATATTGGCCGTGGGGAATCCAAGTTTTCTTCCGTTTTGCAAACCGCGTACCACGGTTCCGCTTAGCGTGTAATTATTGCCCAGTAATTCATTGGCCAGTTTAATATCGCCTTCAGCAATGGCCTGCCTTATTTTTGTTGAACTGATGCCAATATCATCCAGCGTTTCTTTGGTTATTTCTTCCATCCGGTAGCCATATTGCACTTTCATGTTTTCAAGCAGTTTAAAGTCGCCGCTTCGGTTTTTCCCAAACTTATGGTCGTAACCAATTACAATGTATTTGGGATGAAAATTTTTGACCAGAAATTCGCTGATATACCCTCCTGCCTCCTGCTCTGAAAAAGCCCGGCTAAATGGAACTATAACCAGGTTATCAACTCCGTATTTTTCCAGCAACGCAACTTTTTCATCAATGGTGTTAAGCAGGCGTAAAGATTTATCCTCAGGATTAATAACAATACGCGGGTGGGGATGAAATGTAACCAGGATGCTTTCGCCATCAATTTGTTCAGCCAGCAACTTTATTCTTTCTATCAGTTTCTGGTGGCCCCGGTGCACTCCGTCAAAAGTGCCAATGGTTACCACCGAATTTATAAACTCCGGAAGGTCATTCAAGTCTCTGAAAACACGCATGGGGCAAATATAATGATGCAGACGATACCTGCCATCTCTTTAAACAATTGCCTTGGTAAACTAGCCGGTAATTTCCCTCACCCAGGTTTCTACATCTTTAGCATCTTTCACATCATAGCCGCCAATTTTAGTACGGCAAAGGCCTGCAAGGTATGCTCCGCTATTAAGCGCTTTGCCATAATCGTAAGCCAGCGAGCGGATATAGGTGCCTTTACTGCAAACCACCCTGAAATGTACCAGGGGCATTTCAATTTTAGTTAGTTCAAATTCTTTAATGGTAACATGGCGTGCTTTCATAACTACCTCCTCCCCTTTCCTGGCAGCTATGTAAGCGGCGCTTCCATCAATTTTAATGGCAGAATAGATGGGTGGCATCTGCTCAATGTCTCCAACAAAGCTTTGGGCCACGGTTAGCAGCATCGGCTCATCAATATGACCGGTGGCAAAGGTGGCGTTCATTTCAAGTTCGCTGTCGTAGGTAGCAGTGGTTCCTCCTATAAAAAACGATCCGGTATATTCCTTATCCATCCCGGTAAACTCATCTATCTTCTTGGTCATTTTACCAGTGCAGATTATCAGCAGGCCGGTGGCTAAAGGGTCAAGTGTACCGGCATGGCCTACTTTAATTTTATTGCCAAGCTTTTTTTTGAGGGCATAACGCAGCTTATTTACTACGTCGAAAGAGGTCCAGGTAAGGGGCTTGTTGACCAGCAAAACCTCACCGAGTTCGAAGTCCATTAACCGGCAATTTCGAGTTTATGGCCAGTGGCCAGCAGTATCAGTACAATGGTGCCCAGTATAATCCGGTAATAGCCAAAAAACTTTAAGCCAAAGCGGCTTATCAGTTCTATAAAAAATTTAATCGCAAGCATTCCAACCACAAAAGATACTATGTTCCCTATTATTAAAGCTTGTAAATCAATACCCCTGATATCATTATATCCTTTGAAAGTTTCATAAGCGGCGGCGGCAAAAACCGTGGGCACTCCAAGAAAAAAGGAAAATTCAGCCGCAACTTTAATATTAAATTTCTGGGTCATACCACCAATAATAGTAGCTGCCGAACGCGAAACACCCGGAATCATAGCTATAACCTGAAAACAGCCTATAATAAAGGCCTGTTTCCAGCTAACGTTTATATCAACAAGCTCTTCCCTGGTTACTTCAACACCAAACTCATTTGTTGATTTAACAAGCATAGTATCCTCATAGTCAGCAGCCTCATCAATCTGTTTTCTGAATAACCTGTCTGCAAGTACCAGTATAATACCACCTATTAACCACGATATGGCAACCGTAGTAATACTTGATAACAGAACGTCAATATGCTTTTTCAGCAGCAAACCTAAAACAGCTGAAGGAAGAAATGCCACGAATATTTTATAATAAAAGTCCATGGATTGGAAAAACCTTCTCCAATAAAGAAAAACCACTGCCAGAATAGCACCAAACTGAATGTTGATAAGAAAAATTCTATTAAAAATGGTGTTATGCAAATGAAGCAATGCCTGAGTCAACATCATGTGCCCGGTGGAAGAAACCGGTAAAAACTCTGTCAACCCCTCAACAATTCCGAGGATAACCGCTTCGGTTGTTGTCATTCGCTCTTAGGTCTTTTTAGTATTGCTACAATTTCAATGGCAAAGCCAATCATAATTACAATGGGCGCCAGGGTAATTCTCCTGAAACTATACAATTCTTCTTTCGGAAACACCTTAACATCTGTAGTAGCGCCGCCGCTCATTAATAAAAAGCCAATTATAATCACAACTACGCCTGCCACCATCAAAGCATAATTACTACTGTCAAAAATAAACGGAATAGCTGCTGTCTGCCTTTGTGCAACAGCGCCCTTTGGCGGAGCCGCAGTTACCTGCTTTTCCTTCTGTGGTTGTTTGTTGGCCATAATATCTGATAATTTAATATAGGTCTTCTACTTTTAACCGTAAATAGCGTAAAACCGCTATCAGGGTGCTAATAAAGGATATAAAAACTCCAAACAACACTATACCCCCTAAAAGCACGGCAAATGTAATTAAATCCCTCTGCAAAGCAAGTTCAGGAAGTTTGTTGTTAACGTAATAAAACAAGCCGGCCAATAAAGCCGAAGCAACAATTCCGCTAAGCACTCCGTTTACAATACTTCTGCCTAAAAGAGGGCTTATTATAAACCATTGCGTGGCGCCAAAAAGCTGCATGGTTTTAATAGTAAAGCGCTTTGAAAAAATAACCAACCTGATTGTATTAAAGATAAGCGATACTGCAAAAATAAGAAGTGCCACAGCCACAATGAGGATAATAAGTGAAGCGCTTTGCACATTCTTGTCCAGCGATTCAAGAATATTGTTTTGAATATTGACCTGCTGAACAATGCTGAGCTTTGAAAGGTCGTTTTTAACCCAGGCAAAAGTGTCTTTATTGGCAAAATGTTCGTTCAGGTTAATGTTAAATGAAGCATACAACGGGTTATAGCCAAGAATATCTAAAAAATTATCCCCTAAATCTTTCTGAAGTATTTTGGCGGCCTCGGCTTTCGAAATAAAACGGATGGTCTTAACATAGGGTTTGGCCTTGATAGCATTTTGAGTAGCAGTAATGTCAGTCACAGTAATGCTATCTTTTAAAACCACCTCTACCGTTAAATTTTCTTTAAAATCAGTAGAAATCCTCTGGGCTTCAACTATAAAAACCGCAGCTACGCCCAGCACAAAAAGTACCAGGGTAATACCAAATATGGCATATAAATAAGACGCGTGTTTTCCGTTTGCCAATGGGTGTTAATTTGTTGAGCCAAACTTAAATCAATAACAGCGCCTCTGCAACCTGGTTTTTGCGTTAAAATTGTGGATTGTCTAAAAAAGGGGGCTGTTAGATGGGGGTATTGTGTTATAAAGCGGTGTTAAATCAATGGCCATGTTATCCACCAACCTGCAACTAATTGTGAACTATTTATGATAAAAATAAATGCGGGCTTGGTGCTTAGTTGGAAAAAATTATTTTTGCGCCCTAAACAAAAACGGAGATAGCCTATGTTTTGGACACTTGAATTAGCCTCGTACCTGGAAGACGCTCCCTGGCCATCTACTAAAGATGAATTAATTGACTACGCAATCCGCTCAGGCGCGCCTGTTGAGGTGATTGAAAATTTGCAGGAATTGGATGACGATGGAGAATTATATGAAGGCATAGAAGATATATGGCCAGATTACCCCACCAAAGAAGATTTCTTCTTTAATGAGGATGAACATTGATAAATAGAGTCAAGAAGCAAGATATTAGATTCAAGACTTGAATTTTCATTCTTCATTTTACATTGCCCCTTAACAAAACAAAATACAAGAGCCGCTCCAAATATGGTAGCGGCTCTTGTATTTTGCTGGTTCCTGATTCTAATATCTAAAATCTGTTTAGAGGATCAACATAGCATCTCCGTATGTAGAGAAGCGATATTTTTCTTTGATAGCTACTTCATACGATTTCATAATCAAATCGTAACCACCAAAAGCGCAGGCCATAATAAGCAGGCTTGACTTAGGCATGTGGAAGTTGGTGATCATAGAATTGGCAATACTAAAATCATATGGTGGGTGAATAAACAGGTTAGTCCATCCTTTATAAGGCTTTAAATAATGCTCGGCCGATACCGCCGATTCAACGGCACGCATGGTAGTAGTACCTACTGCGCAAATCTTTTTATTCTTACCCTTAGCTTCGTTAACAATTTTCACTGCCTTTTCAGGGATAATTATCTCCTCCGCGTCCATCTTATGCTTCGAAAGGTCTTCTACATCAATAGTACGGAAAGTACCTAACCCGGTGTGCAGGGTAATTTCGGCAAGTTCCACACCTTTAATTTCAAGGCGCTTCAGTAACTCTCTACTAAAGTGCATACCAGCTGTAGGGGCCGCTACGGCTCCTTCAACACGGGCATAAACTGTTTGATAACGCTCGGCATCCAAAGGTTCTACCGGGCGTTTAATATACTTAGGTAGCGGGGTTTCACCCAGGCCGTATAATACCTTCTTAAATTTCTCGTAGTCGCCATCGTATAGGAAACGAATAGTTCTTCCGCGAGAAGTTGTGTTGTCTACTACTTCGGCAATAAGATCATCATTCTGGCCAAAGTAAAGTTTGTTGCCCACGCGTATTTTACGTGCAGGGTCAACTAAAACATCCCACAGAAACTGGCTTTGATTCAGTTCGCGTAATAAAAATACTTCAATCTTGGCACCGGTCTTTTCCTTGGTTCCATATAAACGGGCAGGGAAAACCTTGGTGTTATTTAATAATAACACGTCCCCATCACCAAAATACTTTAAAACGTCTGAGAACTTCTTGTGTTCAATCTTTTTGGTTTTACGGTCGATAACCATCAATTTGGCTTCGTCGCGGTTTTTAGCAGGATACTGGGCAATAACTTCTTTAGGCAGGTTAAAAGCAAAACTGGATAGCTTCATATTTATATTTGGGTTTTGAATTTTACGGAATTCAAACTGAAATTTCCGTTGCAGCAAAAGCGCTGAAATTTCGAGGCGCAAAAATAAGATTTGCATTCGAACTGCAAAGGCTTTAGCATTTTTATTTTATGAGAAATGCGACTGCCTTTGAATTGTTACCATTGCTAACATAAAAGGCCGGATAATGTTTATCAGGATTAAGATATTGTTTGACCCGGGCATTTTTACGATTTGATTTCCATGTCAGACGCTCCGGATTGCACATACGCCAGCTTAACCAAATAACCATAGCTACAATCCTGTATTTTCCTTACGTTTGCCCGCAGTGGGCATTTATCTAAAAATATTCTGGCAGAGCCTGGTGCTTTCATTTGCCGAAATACGTGCGGCAAAGTTGCGTTCGTTTCTTTCGTTGCTGGGTATTACAATTGGCATCCTTTGCATTATATCGGTGCGTACTGCGGTTAATTCCCTACAGATAAATGTGCAAAATAGTTTTGCTTCTCTCGGAAATGATATTTTATACGTTGGAAAAATGCCCTGGATTTGGACCGATGATTATCCCTGGTGGAAATTCATTAACAGGCCCAGCACCAATAACCGCGAATTGGAGCAGTTGCAGCAAAAGCTAAAAGGTGCAGAGGCCAGTTGCATACTTTATTTTGCCGACGGAACTACAGTTATTGCCGGCGACCGGGTAGCTGATGGCACTCAAATACTGGGAACCAGTTACGACTATAACAAGATTAAGGAAATGGACTTTACCGAGGGCCGGTACTTTACGCCTGCAGAAGTTACTGACGCACAGCCTGTGGCTATAATAGGGGCAACAGTAGCAGAATCCCTTTTTGAGGGTAAAGGCCCGGCTGAAGGGGAAAAGATAAAAATTAATGGTGTAAAGGTTACGGTAATAGGTGTATTAAAGAAACAGGGAAGCGATATTTTTGGCATTTCATCTGATAATAATGTGATAATTCCTTATAGCGCGATGGGAATGTTGGTTAATCTCAAAAATGATGCAAGCGACCCGATGCTGGAAATTATTGCTAAAAAAGGCGTGCCGGTTGAGGAATTAAAATACGAGGTAAAAGGAATCATGCGGTCGGTCAGAAAGCTCTCGCCTTACCAGGATGATAATTTCGCTATAAACCAGGTAAGTGTATTTGCCGATGGTATAGCCGCTGTTTTGGGTATAGTAAGCGTCGCCGGCATTTTTATAGGTGGCTTTTCAATTTTAGTAGGGGCATTTGGCATTGCCAATATCATGTTCGTTTCTGTGCAGGAAAGGGTTTATCAGATTGGCATAAAGAAAGCGCTGGGTGCGCGCAAAATTTATATTCTGATAGAGTTTTTGCTGGAAGCTATTATCCTTTGCGTTTTAGGTGGTATTATGGGGCTGGTGCTGGTTATAATTGTGTTTAAAATTTTAGGTTGGCTGGTAGTACAAAGCGGCTCTGATTTTAAATTTTACATCACTACCAAAAATGTCATTATTGGCATTTCTATATCGGTGGTTACTGGTATTATAGCCGGTTTTCTGCCCGCATGGAGTGCTGCCAATATGAAACCCGTTGATGCTATCCGGGGTGAAGTTTCAGATTTGTTTAAAAGCTTCTTCGCCATTTTTAAGCGTAATAAAGTGCGGTTGTAGCGGTTGAACAACATTAAGTCTTAAAGGTTGGCTATATATGGTTTCGCTTCCCTCCTGTTTCATAAAAATAATGCTGGTTTCAGTTTTATTGCCGGTATTTAGCATAACCAAAGCGCAACCCGGACTATTTAATGTTCCAGAAGCGTTCAATGCAATTGCAACAACGCCTCTTCTCCTGCATTTAAAAAATAATGCGGTCAAAATTCCATCCGGAGGGCATTTGCAGGGCATACAGAGTATATCGGACAGTACACTGATAATAACGGCAAGCTCAGGTAGCTTTTCATACTATCTGGCCGCAAAGCCTGGTGCAACTTCTAACGACTGGCAAATAAGCAAGCTGCAAAAAATTACCCCCAAGCCTTTCAGGCATGCAGGCGGATGCCAGGTAAATGAAGGCAGGCTGATTGTTGGTGTAGAGGATAATGTTGCGAAAAACAAGTCAGAGATTATCATGATTTCGTTTAATGATTCGTTACATGAAATAAGCAGGCATATTATCGCACACCGGCAGGGAGTTGTAAAGCGATCAACTGCCGGTGCCGTGGGTTTTACGAAAACTAAAACAGCCCAAACCCTGGTAGCTGTGGGCGATTGGGATTCAAGAAATATTGACTTTTACATCTCCCGAAATGCAGCTGATACTTTGTTTGACTCACTTACAACTTTCCACGCACCGGTCAGTCAAAAATGGTGCTCCTATCAAGCCATCAACCTTCTAACTGATACTGCGGGCAATATCTACCTTATTGGTTTTGGCTTAGATGGTTTAAACAACCGTGCTGATTTATTTAAGGTTGAGTTAGATAATAACGCTGCTACGCTAAACCTAATCAGCGCACGCAATTTTAAATGCAGGGGTGAGGCCGGCTTTAGATATGGAGCAGGAATATGTGTTTCGGGAAAACAATCTCTTACAATTTATACTTGCGCCAGAAATGTAGGCAGGCGGCTTGCCGTAAATATTTTCAAACAGCAATAGAAATATTGTCGCACCCATAAAACGCTCTTTGTTTTCACCGGGCTCGCCCCTTCCGTCCCCTAAAGGGGAAACCAGGGCCGAATGCAAATACCAGCGTTGCCCTATATGTTTGTATGCGGCCGTTTTGCCTTGGTTTCCCCTTNNGGGCGGCTGTTGGGAATGCGACAAGATCATATACACAGCAATTTTTACCACCGCCTGATTATTACAAAGGAAACCTGCAACTTTACGCCATAACGACAAAAATGAAAAACATAGTAGTAACCGGTGCAGCAGGCTTTATTGGATGTAACCTGGTTAAAAAGCTTAATCAACAGGGGTTTGAGCAACTTATACTGGTAGATAAATTTGATAATCCGCTTAAAAATAAGAACCTCGAAGGCACACAATTCAATGAGCAAATTGACCGCGACCAGTTTATGGATTGGCTTACGGAAAACAGCGGTGAAGTAGACTTCGTTTTCCATTTAGGCGCCAGGACTGATACTGCCGAGTTTAACTTCAGGGTACTTGATTCACTTAACCTCAGTTATTCAAAATCGCTTTGGGAAGTTTGTACCGTTAAGCAAATTCCACTGGTATATGCATCCTCTGCCGCTACCTATGGATTAGGTGAGAAAGGCTTTAGCGATGACCTTGCGCTGATCAAAAACTTGAAGCCCCTTAATCCTTATGGTCTTTCAAAACACCTGTTCGATTTGTTTGTTTTGGAACAAAAGGCCACTCCACCCATGTGGGCAGGCCTAAAGTTTTTTAATGTATATGGGCCGCATGAATTTCATAAAAACAGAATGGCATCGGTAGTACTACATGCTTATAAACAGATAAAAGAAACAGGTAAGGTAAAGCTGTTTAAAAGCAACCGGGCAGAATATAGGGACGGTGAACAACTACGTGATTTTATTTATGTGGACGATGTAACCGATATATGCCTTTTCTTTTTAAAACAATTTGAAGACGAAACCGGAGGCATTCGCGGCGGGGATATTTACAATGTTGGTACCGGCAAGGCACGCACTTTTAATGACCTGGTGGCGCCAATTTTTACTTCACTGAACCTTCCAACACAAATTGAATACATCCCTATCCCGAAGGATATTGAAGACAAGTACCAGTACTTTACTGAAGCAAAAATGGATAAGTTATTCACAAAGGGCTACCAAAAACCCTTTATTTCTATTGAAAATGGTGTTCAAAACTATGTTGAGTTCTTGGAAACTCAATAATTTTTGCTTCTGACTCCATATTTTGGTATTTTTGCTGGAAATATTTCATAATTATATTTACATAATATGAATTCCAAATTCCTTCTACCCTTTATCGTACTTGCTTTTATTTGCTGCTTGGGCCTTTTTTACCCTCCGGTGCAGGTTGAAGCAGCCTCCTACCCTAACCTAAGCGGTGCTGATATTGCCTGGATGCTTACTGCTGCAGGTTTGGTATTGCTAATGACCCCGGGCCTTTCTTTCTTTTATGGGGGAATGGTAAGCAAGAAGAATATTATTTCAACCATGCTGCAGAGTTTCATAGCATTGGGAGTTATTACCATACTCTATATTTTTGCAGGCTTTAGCCTTGCGTTTGGCGATAGCTTCCATGGCCTTATCGGCAATCCATTTACCTACTTTATGTTTCGCAATGTAGGTGCTGCGCCTAATGCCGCGCTTGCGCCAACTATTCCTTTATTATTGTTTGCTGTTTTCCAGTTAAAGTTTGCCATTATAACCCCGGCACTAATTACCGGTAGTTTTGCGGAACGTGTCCGCTTTAATGCTTACCTCCTGTTCATCTGCCTATTCTCTTTATTTATTTACGCGCCGCTGGCCCACTGGACCTGGCATCCTGATGGGTTTCTGCACAAATGGGGCATTCTCGATTTTGCCGGTGGAACCGTGGTGCATATGAGTGCCGGTTATGCCGCCCTTGCAGGAGCTATGATATTAGGACAAAGACACTCTTTTGGCGATAGCAGCAAACACTCTGAACCTGCAAATATTCCTTTTGTAATACTTGGCACAGGGATGCTTTGGTTTGGCTGGTTTGGTTTTAATGCGGGCTCGGCTTTAGGAGCCAATACAACGGCGGTAACTGCTTTTGGTACTACAATAGTGGCATCTTCCGCCGCTATGATAGCCTGGATATTTTTTGATGGCATCAGGGGTAAAAAGGTTTCAGCTATGGGGGCCTGCATTGGTGCGGTGGTTGGTTTGGTAGCCATTACGCCTGCCTGTGGTTATGTAACCATTCCGCAGGCTTTGTTTATTGGCTTTATTTCATCTATCATCAGCAACCTTGCTGTTCGTGCAAAAAACAAATCAAACCTGGATGATACCCTGGATGTTTTCCCTTGCCACGGCATTGGTGGTATTACCGGAATGGTTATGACCGGTGTTTTTGCAAAAGACGTAGGTTTATATTACGGACACTGGCACACCTTCTGCTTTCATATCCTGGGTCTTGTTATTGTAAGTGTATACACCTTCGGAGGGTCTTATATACTTTATAAGATAACGGATAAAATAGTTCCCTTACGCGTTAGCTTACAGGACGAGCAGGATGGACTTGATTTTACCCAACACGGTGAAACTTACAAATTAAAAAAGCCGGTAGTGGCCGAAGTAACGGCCAATTAATAAATTAAAGCCACGTAGGGGCGATCCCTTGCGGTCGCCCTTTTAACAGATTGCGCTGATCATTCGATTTTCGCAGGTATTCCCATTCACACCAACGCTGGTATTTTGCAATCAGCCGGTCAAGGGCGACCGCAAGGGATCGCCCCTACATGGCCTACCTCCTTTCGAAATGGAATTTTTGTAACAGGCCAAATACCCAACACAAAAAAGTGCAGAGTATTTCTATCTTCGCCCTATTATGAAAGTAATTGTTTCTCCCTCGGTGCTTAGTGCCGACTTCGGAAATCTTCAGCGCGATGTGAAAATGCTTAACAGCAGCGAAGCAGAATGGATACATATTGATGTAATGGATGGGGTTTTTGTTCCCAACATTTCCTTCGGCTTTCCGGTTCTCAGTGTCATCAGAAAAAATACTGATAAAGTGTGCGATGTACACCTGATGATTGTAAACCCTCAAAACTACATTCAGCAGTTCCGCGATGCAGGGGCTGATATTATTACCATCCATTACGAAGCAGTTACCCACCTGGATTCCATCATTCATGCTATTAAAAAAACAGGCGCCAAAGCGGGAGTAGCACTTAACCCCTCAACACCGGTTTCAGTTTTAAAGGAAGTAATACACCTGATTGACGTGGTATTAATTATGAGCGTTAATCCGGGCTTTGGGGGACAAAAGTTTATCCCTTACGCTGTTAACAAGGTCAGAGAGTGTAAGGCACTAATAAAGGAATCAAACTCAGCTGCAATAATAGAAGTAGATGGAGGTGTAGGCTTAAACAATGCCGGCGAACTGATAGCTGCCGGCGCCGGTGCCCTGGTGGCCGGTAACGCTGTGTTTGCTACCGCCGACCCGGTTTTAACAATTCATCAATTAATGTTTAGCGCAAAATAAACTCCATTAACTACCGTTTAGCGAAGCGATGTTGCAAAAATATTTTCTCCTTTGTTTATTCCTTATATCAGGCTTCGCATCATTTGCACAGGGTTTTGGCACAGTTAAAGGTACCGCAAAGGATTCAAGCGGAAGAAAACTGGATTTCATTACCGTTGTAGTATATGAAGATCAGAAATATGCTACTTCCACCGATAACTCCGGCAATTATTCCCTGCAGGTTCCGGCTAATGAAAACCTCACTTTGGTTTTCTCATCCATCAACACTTTACCCGCCAGGCAAAAATTTATAATTGGCCCAAACCAAACAATGGTAATCAATCCGGTATTGACGGCAAGGCAAAATAACCTGGATAGCGCCCTTATTAAAGCTAAAAGAACTGATATAGCTGCCAGCACTGTTGAAGTAAGGGCGCAGGGCGAACTCGCTGCCCCTAACGAAAGCTTTGAGGCCAACCTGGCCTTTCAGTCATTAGGAGTATCTAAAACAAATGAATTAAGCTCTAACTACTCGGTACGCGGGGGAAACTTTGATGAGAACCTGGTTTATGTAAATGATTTTGAAATATATCGCCCATACTTAATACGTTCTGCAGAACAGGAAGGACTGAGTTTTGTGAATCCTGACATGGTGGATAATGTAAAATTCAGCTCAGGCGGTTTTCAGGCCCGCTATGGTGATAAGATGAGTTCCGTAATGGACGTAACTTACAGAAGGCCTGACTCATTAAGCGGCTCATTTTATGCCAGTTTACTTGGCTACGGTGCACATTTAGAGGGTACTGATAAAAAGAACCGGTTTGCTTTTTCGGTGGGTGTAAGGCAAAGGACAAGCCAGTATTTATTAAGCAGCCTGGACACCAAGGGCCAATACAGCCCTAATTTTTTGGACGTGCAGGCGCTTCTAACTTATCGCATCAGCGAAAAGCTGGGCCTTGAAGCACTGGTAAACTATTCGCGCAATCAATACACCTTTATACCGGTTGACCGGAGCACTACCTTTGGCGTGTTAACCAATGTGCTTAACCTGGATGTGTACTACAACGGACAGGAAGCTGACCTTTACCAGAGCAGCACCGATGGCGTCGCATTGGTATACGACCCCACGCCCGATGTGCATATAAAGTTTCTCGGTTCGTATGTGTTAGACCGCGAGAAAGAAGCATTTGATATTACCGGGCAGTATTACCTGGGGCAGGTTCAGTCAAATCTGGGCGCTTCTAATTTCGGACAGGTTCTTTATGCATTGGGTAGCGGAGGAATACAAAACTGGGGGCGCGATAACCTGAGCATGAATGTTTACACCGCAGCTACACGCGGCACATGGATAAAAGGCCATCATAACGTAATGTGGGGTGCTGATTATAAACGCGAAATGGTGACGGACCAGATAAGCCAGTGGAATTATTTAGACTCGGCAGGATACTCAGTCCCTTATACGCAAACCATTAATTATAATAATCCCATTAACCCTTTTACCCGCGATACGCTCAACTTAAACAACGTACTTAAATCCAATAACGCGCTCAATGGTAACCGGTTGTCCTTCTTCATTCAGGATACCTGGCAGTTTGGTAGCTCTGAACAGCAAAACAGGTTCACTTTCAATTATGGCCTCCGGATGCAGTACTATAGCGTTAACAAAGAGATACCGGTACCTACCCCACGTGCGCAGTTCAGCTGGAAACCCAAAGGGAAAAAAGACATTGTGGTTACTGCCGCAACCGGTTTGTATTACCAGCCCCCTTCGTTCCGCGAAATGCTGAATTCGTTTACAGGAGTTTTAAATACCTCCATGAAGGCTCAAAAAAGCTTTCATGCAATACTTGGTTTTGATTATGCATTTAAAGCCTGGGGGCGTCCGTTTGATTTTACTACTGAGGCATATTATAAGAACATGTGGGCCTTAGACCCCTATCAGTATAGCGATGACCTGATTCAATACCTCGGTAATAATTCGGCTGTTGGATATGCGTATGGTTTAGACACCAGGCTACATGGCGAACTGGCCAAAGGGCTTGAAAGCTTTTTAACTATCAGCGTAATGAAGACCGCAATGAAAATTGGCGGCGCTTCGTATGAAGAATATTTTGATAGCGCCAATAATCAAATACCATACTCGGCCGATAACCTGCCATTAATAAAAGACAGCACCAAAGTGCATCCCGGATACTTTCCAAGCCCCACCGATCAGCGGGTTAATTTTAACTTGTATTTCCAGGATTATATTCCCAAATTTCCTTTTATCAAAATACACATAAACCTTGTTTTTGCTACCGGTTTACCTTTTGGTCCGCCCGGCGAGAATTTTTACGACAACACCCTTCGTATGACTCCATACGAGCGGGTAGATATTGGATTCAGCGGCCAGTTATGGACCCCCAAATGGGCCAAAAAACCAAACAAATTCAATCAGGGTTTAAAGAGTGTCTGGATATCAGCGGAAGTATTTAATGTATTTAACTTCGACAACGTAGTTTCTTACCTCTGGGTTGCCGATTACTCAGGCGACCAATACGCAGTGCCTAATTACCTCAGTAGCCGCCGGGTGAATGTTAAGGTGGCATTTAAGTTTTAGAAATAAACACAGGGGACGCTGATGTTTTATGATGATTATGATTAAGACCAAATCATAATAACTATAACAAACATCTCAAAAATAAAGAGTTTTCATGCTTGCATTACCCGGCTGTTTCCTCTGTATTTTCTCCGTGCGAAAATTGTATTGAGTATTATTCCCGCAACCTAAAACAACTTCAACTGGCTCCTATCCCCCTGGCTATCCAGTATTATCTGGTTACGCACCGGCTCGTATAAATCAAAATTCATGGGCGGAATTTCCCTACCCAATAAAAACTTTTGCCGGGCCAGTTTAAACTGCATTCTAATCAACTCGGCAAACTTACCTTCGCCGCGCATTCTTCTTCCAAAGTTACTATCATTCAGTTTTCCATCGTGCATGCTCTTTATCTGGTTCAGCACTTTATTGGCTCTGTCAGGAAAATTCTTAGTTACCCAATCCTCAAAAATCAAACCATTGTGTCCGTTTAGCCTCACTACAATATACATGGCGCTGGATGCGCCGTTTTCGGCAACTGCCTTCACCACATCAAAAATCCCTTCGTCATTTATGCTTGGGATTATAGGTGCCACATTCACATTTACAGGCACACCGGCGCTGCTTAATCGTTTGATAGTTCGCAACACTCCTTGTGCGGTTGAAGTCCTTGGTTCAAGTGTTCGTTTCAGCTTCTCATCAAGTGTAGTTAAACTTAGCGTTACAGAAACCAGCCTATGCTTGGCCAGTTCAGTAAGAATATCCAAATCCCTTTCTACCAAACTGTTTTTGGTAATAATACCCACCGGGTGCCTGAATTTTAAAAATACCTGTAACAGCTTGCGCGTGATTTCCAGCTTCCTTTCTGCCGGTTGGTAACAATCGGTATTGCCTGAAAGCATAATGCACTCGGCCTTCCATTTTTTACTTAGCAACGCCTCTTCCAGCAAATCAGGTGCATTCTTTTTAACCAATATATTTTGCTCAAACTCCATGCCCGAGCTATATCCCCAGTACTGGTGACTGTTTCGCGCGTAACAATAAACACAGCCATGCTCGCATCCCTGGTAAGGGTTCATGCTCCACGATAAACCAATATCGGGGCTGTCCACCTTGTTTAAAATCGTTTTGGGAAAAACCTCAATATATTTTGTTTTCGGGTTGGTAGTCAGCAGCTTTTCGCGCTCCTCCTGTGTAGGCAAATCTTCCAGGTAAATTTCCTTGCTCTGTGTCTCAAAACGGTTGGTAGGGTTTAGCTGAGAGCCGCGACCCTGAATGTATGGTTCCATGGACGGAAGATAATAAACTAAATTAATTAGCTTAAACTAAATTAAGTAGCCATCAACATATACAAATTAAAGTGTCAACTTTTTTCAGGGCGGTACAAAATTGCCTTTACACTTTTTGAAACAAAAACAAGCATAATTACCTGTTAATCAAATAATTAACGTCTTTACACTTTCCAAAATTCAGAAAAAGTGTAAAGGCAATAATTTTGCAATTGCCTAAAATCAAGTTGTTGTGATATTTAAATAATTATAAATTGACGAAACTGGGTAAAAGTGTAAACCCCTACCCAATTATTGCCACAAACCCACCGCCCTCCGACTCCAGCGGAGTCCAATATTTATAGCAAATCTCCAGATGAAATACGTGATACTGTGAGCGATGCGGTTAGCAATTATGAAAAACATCCCTTTTTCGTAAAGAAAGCCGCTTTAGCTAAAACCTATCTGTCAAAAGTGGGATTACCCAACTGGTCCCCAACTGGTCCCCAACTGGTCCCCAACTGGTCCCCAACTGGTCCTCGTTTGCAACGAGGATTCTACGGCATTCGCATTTATAATGCGNNCGCTCTGCTATGTTTGTAGCGTCACGCTACAGTGTTATTTAGGTATTGTTAAGCGCCTTTAAATATAATGCAACCCCACCTCAAAATCATCATTCAAAACCTCTATCACCTCATCGTAATCGCGCTTGTTCTCAACAAAGTTAAGCCCTGAAGTATTAAGCAATACTATCCGGCTTTGCGTTTGCATTTTAAAATACTCCAGGTAAGCATGCTGTATCTTTTCAAGGTAGTCGGCGCTGATGTTCTTTTCAAAATCCCGGCCCCGTTTCTTTATATTTTCCTGCAGTTTTTCAACAGGGGCGTATAGGTACAAAACAATATCAGGCTTAGGCAGGCTCAGGTTAATGATGTCAAAGAGCATGCGGTAAAGCTTCGCTTCGTCCTCCTTTAAATTGTTGGTAGCAAATATCAAACTCTTCTGAAAAAGGAAATCTGATACCGTAAAAGACTTGAAAATATCTCCCTCACTTAAAAGCTTCTTCAGGTGTTTAAATCTTTCAGCCATAAAATATAACTCCACCGGAAATGCATGCCGCTCGGGGTCCTCATAAAATTTGGGTAAAAAAGGATTGCCCTCAAACTCCTCTAAAACCAGCTTACCGTTAAAGTCACTCGCCAGCCTTTGCGCCAGCGTAGTTTTACCGGCGCCAATGCATCCCTCTATAGTTATAAAATTATACTTCACACCGCAAGTTTAAAAGTTTTAACTGAATGGTGGACGCTGATTTATTATGATGATTATGATTAAATACATTTTAAACCTGTGCAAAATAAATTATAGCGATCTATATCCTATGCGGAACAAAAATGTAGAAAGAAATAAAGACAAAAAATAAAACTTGCCTCTCATCCGAATATCATTACCCTTAAAGTAAGCCGCTACCCTAATACATCATTTTTGCCTTTCAATCATAATCATCATAAAAAATCAGCGTCCCCTGTATCTATTCCCAATTTCAAACTATTCCCATAGTTTTTATCTTTAGCCGCAACAACAAACAAATAAATGGCAGATCTTTTCAGAAAGAAGGATATAGGGAAAGTGCTTAAAGATGCGGCAGACGGCCTGAGCGAAGCGGAGCTATCCGGCGGTGGGATGAACAAGACTTTAGGAGTTAGGGACCTGACGGCCTTTGGTATTGCGGCTATTGTAGGGGCAGGTATATTTTCAACCATAGGCAAGGCCAGCTTTGACGGCGGCCCGGGTATAGTCCTCCTTTTTTTGTTTGTGTCCGTTGCCTGCGGATTTTCGGCCTTATGTTACGCCGAATTTGCCAGTATGATACCCGTTAGCGGAAGCGCCTATACCTACTCGTATGTAGCCTTTGGCGAGTTAATAGCCTGGATAATTGGATGGGACCTTTTAATGGAATATGCCATTGGCAACATAGCTGTGGCCATTTCATGGAGCAGTTATTTTGTTAGCCTGCTAACCGGTTTTGGCATTCACCTGCCCGATTATATAACCATGAATTACTCCGATGCCCACGCCGGATTTCTGGACGCAGTGCAAAAACTAAGCGCCGGTATAAAACTGGCAGCACTCGACCCCGACCTGCAATCCAAATACCTGGCCTGGACCAATGCCCCACAAATTGCGGGGTTACATTTTATCTGCAACCTGCCGGCTTTTGGTATTGTAGTGCTAATCACTTACATCACTTACATAGGCATTAAAGAATCGCGGAACTCTGCCAACTTTATGGTGGGCTTTAAGCTTATCGTCATTGTGCTGGTAATTATACTGGGTGCATTTTACATCAAGCCCGGTAATTGGCATCCGTTTATGCCCAATGGTTTAGGAGGCATATTAAAAGGCACCGCAGCAGTTTTCTTTGCCTATATAGGTTTCGATGCCATTTCAACTACCGCCGAAGAATGTCACAACCCCCAGCGCGATTTGCCTCGTGGTATGATTTACTCCCTCATCATTTGCACGGTCATATATGTGCTTGTTGCATTGGTTTTAACCGGTATGGTTAGTTTTAAAAAACTGAATGTAGCCGACCCTCTTTCGTTCGTGTTTCAGCAGGTAAACCTAAACTGGATAGCGGGCATTGTATCCGTCAGTGCGGTTATGGCAACGGCAAGTGTGTTATTGGTTTTTCAAATTGGCCAGCCCCGTATCTGGATGAGCATGAGCCGCGATGGCCTCCTCCCTCCTATCTTTTCGCGCATGCACCCTAAGTTTAAAACACCTTCTTTCTCTACCATACTAACGGGGGTTGTTGTGGCCATACCCGCTTTGTTCCTGGATATGAATTTTGTAATTGACCTTACCAGCGTAGGTACCCTTTTTGCATTTGTGTTGGTATGCGGTGGCATTTTGCGGATGCATCTTTACCCTAACCCGCCGCAAAGCAAGTTTAAAACGCCTTACATCAACTCTAAATTTATAATGCCCATACTTTTTATAGCCGGCAGTGCGTTATTACTAAAGTATAACTCCGAGAACATAAACGACTACATGAAAGTGCGCCAGGTAAAATCGATAGATGAAGCAACAGACGAACTACCCAAAGCAGACCTGATAACTTTGCAACACCAGATTGCCCAAATACATAAGCTTAACTTTGTTACAGCTCAAAGCAGCGATTCGGTAAAAACAAATTTTAACCTGATACAACCCGAAGATTTTAAACAGGCTTTACGCACCTCAGCTTTGCCGGAGGCAAGCATTTATAACACTGGCTGGAGGGCATTTAAAGCTCAGTTTATGCTTTGGCTCTTCCTGGTGCTGGCTATTGCAACTACAATAATCAGTTTTTGGAAAAACATGTCCCTTATTCCGGTTTTAGGTTTTCTATCTTGCAGCTATCTGCTCTGCGAATCAGGAACCAGCAATTGGGAGAGATTTCTTCTTTGGCTGATAGTTGGATTTGTGGTTTACTTCACCTACGGATATAAGCACAGTAAATTAAATGTAGAACCAAAAGCATAAGGTTTTGAATATTGTCCATTGAGCTGTAACGTATTTGATGTCAGCAACAAGTAAAGCATGGTATATACCAAATTGACAAATTTCAGTATCCCGCTCCCATCATTGGTCAAAGCGAAAACAGAAGCCGGCTTTGGTTTCCCCTTTAGGGGACGGAAGGGGGTGACGCACTTGGTAAAACAAATAGCCGCAGTTAAAAACTGCAAGCTATGCTTCAGCGTTGTCTTTTGTTTTCTGTTTGGTCTGGGTTTAAAAGCACAGGACTCCAGCCTGGTTTACGAAACTGCAATCAGTATTCCGGATAATACCGATTCAGCAAAAATTGATTCCTTCTACAAACTAAAATCCATCGACCTCAACCAGGCTGAAAACATAAAGCTCTATTACGAGATATTCCATTGGTACCGCACTTGCTATCGTTACGGAGGCAATTCAGACCACGGCATAGATTGCTCGCACTTTGTAAATATGCTATATGAAAAAATATATGGCAAAACCCTGGGGCCAAGCGCCGGTGCCATTTTAGCACAATGTAAAATAGTAAAGAAGGGGCTATCAGCCGTAAGGGAAGGCGATATTGTTTTCTTTAAAATCAAAAAAGGACAGGTTTCGCACGTAGGCATCTATCTTCAAAATAACAAATTTGCCCACGCCTCCACCCATGCCGGCGTAATCATCAGCGACATGGATGAACCCTACTACAAAAAGCGCTTTTATAAAATCGGCCGTGTTGAACAAAGCACGGAATAATTAACCGGGCCCATTGGCAATGGCCGTTAAGTAGTAAAGGAAATCCTAACCCGGTAAGGTCACAACTTTGTAGCATGAACAGATAACAAAATTTGCGGCACAGAAGGGCTTGTCCCGCTGTTTGGGCAGGGCAATCGGGTCTGGAAAATTTTGACCTCATTTAAATGGTTAAAACCANNAATTTAGACCCGATTGCCCTGGCTGTTTGTGGTAAGCAGGCATAAAGGTGGTAGGCTGTTTTAATTTTGCCCTTCACCCACAAACCCTATTTTTACCACCAAAATAGCCCCAATGAACAGTACTGCCGAAGTAATTATAACCCAGGCCTTGTTAGAAGACATTATGGATATGGAAGGCATTTACCCTCCCGGCGACCATACTTCCTTTGCCTGCATACCCGAAGACACGGAAGGAAAAGCCCGTTTAATTTGCAAAGCCGAAGGCATTCTTGCGGGTGTAGACCTGGCCGAAATAATTTGCGAAGAAGTAGACCGTGGAATCAGGTTTGAGAAGCGATTGGCCGATGGAACCAAGATAAAAAACGGGGATATTGCGTTTATATTGGAAGGCGAGGTTAAATCGCTGTTAAGGGCCGAGCGGGTAGTGCTTAATTTTATGCAGCGCATGAGCGGTATTGCTACCCATACTTCCCAATTTGTAAAAGCCATTGAGGGCACCAACGCCACCATTATTGATACCCGCAAAACAACCCCGGCCCTGCGGTATTTCGAAAAATGGGCGGTACGTATCGGCGGGGGACAAAACCACCGCTACGGCTTGTTTGATATGATAATGCTGAAGGATAACCACATTGATTTTTGCGGAGGCATCAGTAAAGCTATTATGGCGGTTAAAGCCTACCAGGAAAAAAACAAACTAAAGCTACCTGTAGAAATTGAAGCCCGTAACCTGGCGGACGTGGAAGAAATATTAAATAACGGCCACATAACCCGTATTATGTTCGATAACTTCACCCCCGAACAAATGAAACAAGGCGTAACACTGGTAAACCGCCAATACGAAACCGAGGCCTCCGGCGGAATTACGCNNGGGGCACCCCTCGCGGGTGCCCGGCTGTTGGACGCCTTAATATGGTCGACCGGCAATACGCCACAATACAAGGGCGCAACGCAACATATGCATCGCAATACAGGGCACCCGCGAGGGGTGCCCCNNGGACAGGGTGAGTTTGTATTGGCAAAGTTTGAAGGATGAAAAGGGAAATTTGTCGTACACCCCCTTAGCCAATCGTGTACCAAAACATTCCCCCCTTTCATTATATTCGCTTCCCCTTAATTGCTATGGAAACACTGAAGAAGAAGAAAGTGATGTTCGTTATAAATCCCATTTCAGGGGTTTACAAAAAGAAAAACATCCCCGAGAAGGTAGCTAAGTATATCGACTACGTTCAATACGATTACAGCATTCGGTTTACGCAATACGCCGGACACGCCAGCCTGATAGCCCAGCAGGCGGTAGAACAGGGTTACGATGTATGCGTAGCCGTTGGCGGCGATGGCTCCATCAACGAAATTGCCCAAAGCCTGGTGGGTACCGAAACTGCCCTGGCAGTTATACCTTATGGTTCAGGCAACGGTTTTGGCCGGCACCTGCACATACCTCCCCGCGATGTAAAAGGTGCAATTCACGTGCTTAACACAGGCAAAACCGTTAAAATAGACCTGGTAAAATCTAACGTTAAGTATTTTGTAAGCAACGCCGGTTTTGGTATTGATTCTTCAGTAGCCCGCAGATTTAAACACCATAACCAGCGTGGCCTTGCCTCTTATGCCTGGGCTATGGTAAAGGAGCTCCTCTTTTACTTTCAGCCCTTTGATGCCAAAATTGAAATTGACGACATCACTGTTGAGGGTTCATGGTTCTTATTTACAGCCTTTAACGGTAATCAGTATGGTTATGATTATGCGGTATTCCCTTTTACCAGCATTAAAGACGGGGTACTGGATGTTATAACTATGAAATACTTTCCCCTCAAAAAACTGCCTTACATTGTAATATGCCTGATGCTGAAACGCCCCGACCTGATAGCTGAAGCAACCGCTTACAGGGCAAAAAAGATAACCATCCACGGCAACAAAAAGATGGTTTACCAGTTTGATGGCGACGCCTTTGTTTACCATGATGATGTTACTTTTGAAATAGTGCCCCAATGCATTAACGTCATGGTTCCGCAAGACCTTTCTTCTTACTAATTACACCTGATAACTATGAGCAAACATAGAGACGATAAACCCCGGGTGGTATTCTCAACCAACCCTGATTTTAAACCGGAAAACGATGACAACATCGAGGCAGAAACCCTCCCCGCCAATCAGCAAACCCTATACGTTGCCCTCGAAAGATTAAAGGGCGGCAAAGTGGCCACAGTTATCAGCAACTTCATCGGCTCCGAAACTGACCTGGAAGCCCTCGGCAAACAGCTAAAAACCAAATGCGGGGTAGGCGGAACAGTGAAGGATGGTTTGATTATGATACAGGGTGAGCAGAGGGATAAGGTGATTGCATTTTTGGGGAGTGTGGGGTATAAGACAAAGAAGAAAGGAGGATAAAACAAACTGCTCTAAACACATCATTAAATGATTATTATTTCGGCTTGCACATCAATTCGAAACTTGTACTTTCTGAAAAATGCAAGATTAAGTTCATTATCAATTTCTCTAAAATGTTTATGCTACTTATTACAGGCAAAAACCTTATTGTGCTTGTAATTTTTAATATCGTGACTTTCTATAANNGATTCCAATTGTCTGACAGCATGTTCAATCCAACCAGCTTTCTCATCCTTTAATTCAACAAAGTAAAGATGTTCTGGCCAGGTAAGCATCTCGTCACAACGTCCACGGTCTTCATATTCATGATCTTTTATTACGCACTTGTCAATTGCAGTAAATACAACGGCCTTTTTATTGTTCTTTACCGTAGCTATCCACTTAGAAGGGGTATCCGTGTTGACATAGGCCTTCAACCCATTCCGATCATCACATAACCCAAATGACTCACAGTCCATTGGTGGCTCTTGACATTCTACTTTCAGGAAATTCAAGCTCATATCTCCTCTTCAATTTCTAAAAGTGAATCAAAACGCCTGTTGCCTTCCGCAAGCATGTTATTCAGGAAATTTTTGTCGGAAGGGATGCCTTCCGGATTCTGTAATTTTCTTATACTTCCATCACTTTCATCTAATTGGTAAACAACAACATCTACGGCGTTAACCAGAGATTTCTCATCTATCACTTCGTTCATCCTGTCTAACAAATATGGTGCTTTAGCAGATGCGCCTATCTTATCCTTTAGATATTTACCTTGTATTGCAATGCTAAGGTCATTAATGATATAAGGGCTGTGCGTGGTTATTATTAGTTTATTGCCTGGGCTCATATTATTGAATTCCAGCAAACTTTGGAGCATTTGCCACTGTGAACTGGGATATAAATTTTGCTCTGGTTCTTCAACAATATTAATGAAAGCGGTCTTATTAATTTTTTTAGCTACTTCAGAAATGCCTATTCGCTTTTGTTCATCGGTCAAATTATCTGCCAACAAAATTTCAGATATGGCTTTTCTGAATCTATCTGATTCATCGCTACTCATAGGCTCTGGGCTTTTTTCGGCAATATTCTGGAGCGCAACTTTTATAGCATTTGCGAGAAACCACGAAACCATATATAGGGGAGCCAGAGATTGAAAGCCGCTGGAGGCCTCTGTCAACTTTACCTGATAATCATTTCCTTTAACAAACAATATGTCCCGAAACTTGTCATACCGTAAATCCGCGTCATTAATCGGTCGTTTTAAGTCACTTTCCATCGCCATTTTTGCATTCCGAAACTCTGCAAGTAGCTCTGACAAAGCTGGCGAAAAAAGTCTTTGGGATTTAAGATCATCAACCGTGCTTAGAAAATTTCTATCGGCAGGCACATACATAATCTGAGGTAATGGGTAATTACCTTTTTCGTTTTCCTTAATAGTCAAATAACGATTCTGATGTTTTATTGAATAAGAGTTGCCGATATATTCAATTTCGGTAAGGTCAGTTTCTCCTGAAAATTTAAAGTAGCTCTGAATGTTATGATAGCTACAATACTTTTCCAGCACGTCCTTACCTACAAACCATTCTTTATCGTAATCACCTCTGGTTAAAGCTTTTTCCATCCAAACAAATGTGGAAATAAGCTTCGCAACTGTGCTTTTACCACTTCCCTGATTACCGATAAATACGGTGACTTTCTTTATGTCAATCCAGCCACCATCTTCAAGGTATCCCTCTTTAATGGGCCCAAAATTTTTAATCCTTATTTTACTCATAGTCTTTTCTCCTTATTGCAAACTTAACTTTTACAATTCACAATATCTATTAGCAGATGATTGAAGATATTTTTTATCAACACCCCTCCCCCATCCCACCCCAATTCCGTAAATTCGCAGGGTTACTAACTAACTTTAAAAAATCTCCAATTTCCATATAGCCGATGCCTGAATTCATTCACCTCCATTCCCATAGCCAGTATTCATTGCTGGATGGTGCCGCCAGTATACCAGGCATGTTCAAAAAAGCCGCCAAAGACGGTATGAAGGGTCTTACCATTACCGATCATGGCAACATGTTTGGGGTATTTGAATTTGTAGCTGAGGCAGGCAAGCACAAACTACCGGATGGTAGTACCATAAAACCCATAGTAGGCTGCGAGTTTTACCTGGTTGATGACCGCACCAGGCAAAAATTTACCCGGGATGAAAAAGACAAGCGCTATCACCAGCTGATGATAGCCAAAAATGCCAACGGCTACAAAAACCTTATTAAGCTTTGTTCGTTAGGTTATACGGAAGGCCTGTATGGCAAATATCCCCGTATTGATAAGGAGTTGATTTTAAAATACCACAAGGATTTAATAGCCACTACCTGCTGCATAGGCGCCGAAGTTCCCCAAACGATTTTGCGTAAAGGCGAGGACGAGGGTCGCAAAGTATTTGAATGGTGGCTGGAAATTTTTGGCGAAGATTACTACATCGAGTTGCAGCGCCACGGCATGGCCGAGCAGGATAAAGTGAACGAAGTCTTATTGCGGTTTGCAAAAGATTATAACGTAAAGGTAATTGCAACCAACGACTCGCACTATGTTGACCAGCAGGATAGTAACGCGCATGACATCCTCCTTTGCATTAATACCGGCGAGAAGCAAAGCACCCCTACCAACAAGGAGTTTACAGACGATGATACCGTAACCAAAGGCAAGCGCTTTGCCTTTTTCAACGATCAGTTTTATTTTAAAACACAACAGGAAATGACCGCCCTGTTCAGTGATGTTCCTGAAGCTATTGCCAATACCCACGAGATTTTACACAAGGTTGAGCATCTGAAACTGAAGCAGGATATCATGCTTCCAAACTTCCCCATCCCTAAGGAATTTCAGATACATGCCGATGATGTTTTTAATCAATGGGAGTATCTGCGGCACCTTACTTTCGAAGGGGCAAGGCAACGTTATAAAGAAATTACCCCCGAAGTTCAGGAGCGGCTTGATTTTGAATTGAACACTATTAAAATAATGGGCTTTGCCGGTTACTTTTTAATTGTAGCCGACTTTATAAAAGCAGGCCGCGATTTAGGCGTTGTTATTGGCCCTGGCCGGGGTTCAGCTGCCGGTAGCGCTGTTGCCTACTGTGTGGGGATTACTAATATCGACCCCATTGCCTATAACCTACTCTTCGAACGTTTCCTGAACCCTGATCGTAAGTCAATGCCCGATATTGATACGGACTTTGATGATGAGGGCCGCGATAAGGTAATTAAATACGTGGTTAATAAATACGGCAAAAACCAGGTTGCACAGATTGTAACTTACAGCACACTTGCCGCTAAAGTAAGTATCAAAGACGTGGCCAGGGTGCTTGACCTGCCTTTGAACGAATCGTTGATGATGACCAAGCTGGTGCCTGAAAAACCGGGTATCAGTTTAGAAAGAATTTTGCACGCGCCTTTGGACGGCGATAAAAGTTTAAAGGATAAAGAAGCCCTTTCCTCAGAAGAAATTGAAGACGTAAAGACCCTAAGAAAGATTTACGACAACAAAGGTTCAGACCAATCAAAGGTTTTGCATGAGGCTGAGATTTTAGAAGGTGGTGTAAGAGGAACCGGGGTGCATGCCGCAGGTATTATCATTGCCCCTAAAGACCTGACAGAAATTGTGCCCATTGCAACTTCAAAGGATACAGAGTTTTACCTGACGCAATACCAGGGCAAGGTAATTGAAGATGCAGGTGTAATTAAAATGGACTTTCTGGGTTTAAAAACCCTCACCATTATTCGTGATGCGCTTAAACTGATTAAGCAGAATTACGATGTGGATATCGACATAGATACCATTCCTTTAGACGACCCCAAAACTTTTGAGCTTTACCAGCGCGGAGAAACCAACGCAACTTTCCAGTTTGAAAGTGCAGGTATGCAAAAGTACCTGAAGGAATTGAAGCCGGATAAATTCGGCGACCTGATAGCCATGAACGCCCTGTACCGTCCGGGCCCTATTGCCTACATACCAGATTATATTTTGCGTAAACACGGCAAGCAAAAGATTGTATACGATGTGCCCGAAATGGAAGAATACCTGCAGGAAACCTACGGTATTACCGTTTACCAGGAACAGGTGATGCTCCTATCGCAAAAGCTGGGTGGCTTTAGTAAAGGCGATGCCGATGTGCTGCGTAAAGCCATGGGTAAAAAGGACAAGGCCACGCTCGATAAAAAGAAGAGCCTGTTTATGGAAGGCGCCAAAGCCAAGGGCCTTGATACCAAAGCCCTTGAAAAAATATGGACCGATTGGGAAGCCTTTGCCCAGTATGCATTCAACAAATCGCACTCCACCTGCTATGCCTTTGTGGCTTTTCAAACTGCCTATTTAAAGGCCAACTACCCCGAAGAATACATGAGTGCCGTGTTAACCAATAACATGGGCAACATTGATAAAATCACCTTCTTTATGGAAGAGTGCAAACGGGCAGGTATTGCAGTAACAAGCCCGGATATTAATGAAAGCGATGTGCATTTCGCCGTAAATAAAAACAAAGAGATACGGTATGCCCTTTCTGCCATCAAAGGTGTAGGAGAAGCCGCCGTTGAATCTATTATTGAAGAGCGAAAAAACAATGGCCCGTACAAAAGCATTTTCGATCTTACCCGGAGGGTGAACATGCGTTCTGTCAACAAAAAATCGCTGGAAGCGCTGGCACTGGCCGGGGCCTTTGATTGTTTTACCAGTTTACATCGTGCCCAGTACTTTTTACCCGATAAAAAAGATGGGTTAAGCGTGCTTGAAAAAGCCGTAAAATATGCCAGCTCCCTGCAAAACTCAAGCACCATGCAACAGAACTCACTGTTTGGTGGCGATACAGGCAGTGCAGATGTATCTGAGCCTACCATTAATGGCAGTGAAGAATGGAGCCTGCTGGAAAAACTAAAGAAGGAAAAAGAAGTAACCGGGGTTTACATCAGCGGCCACCCGCTGGATGATTACAGGCTCGAAATTTCAACCTTCACCAATTGCAAGCTAAACGAGATTGAAAAAAAGAAAGATAAAGAACTGCGTATAGCGGGCATAGTAACCACCACCGAAACCAAAATTGCCAAAAACGGAAACCCTTACTGCCGATTTACTTTAGAAGATTTCGATGGCACCTATAACTTCTCTATTTTCAGTAAAGACTATTTAACCTTTAAACCCTTTATTGAAACCAATGGCGCTTTATTACATTTAACAGGCAAATACCAACCCCGCTGGAATGGTGATGAATACGAGTTTAAGATAACTAAAATAGACCTGCTGTCCGACATTCGCACAAAACTTACCAAAGCGCTTACGCTGCAAATTGACACCGATAATGTAAATGAAAAAATGACGGATGAAATCCTTACGGTGGTAAAAAAATATCCCGGTAACATTAAGTTGCGGGTAAAATTTATTGACAGAGAAGAAAATCTGGTAGTAAGCGAAACATCCAGCCTGCTTAAAATAGACCTTACCAACGAACTTCTCCGCGAGCTGGAGAAGTTGCATGTAGAGTATAATCTGAATTAGATTATGGGGTAAATTTGTTGAAAAGTATAATCAGCTACATGATTTCATCAATTAGCAAAACTGTAAATAATAAGATAATCTCATTTTCAGATCCCCGCAGNNGAAGCAATCCCAAAGCTACTTGCCACAGGCTGTAACGTAGCAACCCAAACTTTTGCCGGATACAGATTTTCAACTTCACACCGATATTTACTGTTCCCCCTCTTAATGTTGGCGTTCAAAACCGGCGGCGCCCAAAACTACCTGGGCCACAACCGTGAGGAAATACTATTGTCATTCCCCCATTGTACTGTTGCCGATAAATATGATAAAATGGTAGTGTTGAATTGTGATGGACAACGGCAGGTATTTTATTTTCAGGCAGAACACGAATTATGCGACTTATACGCCGCCGAAATGGACCCGGACCGCGCCAATGATACCCTTAAAAAAGTAGAAGCCAACGGCTTTAAACTGGTAGAAACAAAATACGTTGAGCCTTTTCTTGTCTCCAAACACAATAACCATCAAAAATTTCCTGCCAAGGTCTATTCAAACGGCAAAGTAGAATATTGCTTTATGCCCATTTCCCTAACCGGACGCACCGCTGAATTAAGTTCTGTAATTATACGGCTGCCTAAAAAATAAAAAGGATGGCAAAGACCTTCCAAGCCGAGTCTCCCTTCAGAAGGTTGGGGACTGCTATGTAG
>PMXD01000276.1 GCA_003165895.1 Bacteroidota bacterium
GTGTATTTGTATTAGGCTTTGGTTTCCCTTTAGGGGACGGAAGGGGCGGGCCCGGTGCAAACAAAGAGAGTTTTTATGTGTGGCGATAATTTGTTACGCACTCTTCCAATCCTCGGCTGTTTACCATAATCATCATAAAAAATCAGCGTCCCCGCAATTAAAACACCTACTGCTCCTCAAACCTAATTTCCTGTATCACCAACTCAGTCTTAACCGTTTTGGCGTAAACATAGGTTCGGTAATTGCCCGCGGCGGTGGTAAGGTTACCAATAAAGTATTTCGAACCCTGTGGAGAGGTGCCTTCGTGGGCAACTGCGAAGGTTTTGGGTTTGTGGGCGGCAAAAAAGCTTTTTAAAACCATTTCGGCCTGGCTTTTGCTGTAGCTGGTGCTGCCGGTTTTAATGGTTATTTCAACATTGCCTTCAAAATTTTTGGCAATGGCTGAGGCATCACCATTTTTAAAGCCGTTAACAATGTTATCAAAACTCTGGGCAGAAGCAGCAATAGTCATCAAAAAACAAAGTATTGCTGTAAAAGCGAGGGGTTTAAATGTGTAATGGCTCATTTTATACTGAAGTTTAAGGGGGTATAGCAATTATCGTTCCAGACCTGGTTGATTCTTTTCAGCAATGAAGATACCAAACTACTTTATTTTTGACCCATATGAATAAAAAAGTTATCCTCATCATTATGGACGGCTGGGGCGACGGCCCTGACCCAAAACGCAGTGCAATTGCGCAGGCTAAAACGCCTTTTATTGATAGCCTGTATAAAAACTACCCTAATACCGAGCTGATAACCTTTGGTGAGTCTGTGGGGTTACCCGAGGGGCAAATGGGCAATAGTGAAGTGGGGCACCTCAATATTGGCGCCGGCCGCATTGTTTACCAGGAGTTGGAACGCATTAACGTAGCCATAAAAACCGGTGAACTGGCCAAAAACGAAAAGCTGCTGGCGGCTATTGATTATTGTAAAAAGAACAATAAGCCTTTGCATTTAATGGGCCTGGTATCAAACGGCGGTGTGCACTCGCATATTAACCATGTTAAGGCGCTGTGCGATATTGCCGGGCAAAATGGCCTTTCGGCAAACCAGGTTCTGGTTCACGCCTTTACCGATGGCCGCGATTGCGACCCCAAAAGCGGAAAGGGATTTATTCAGGAATTAACCGAACACCTGAAACATTCCACCGGCCATGTTGCATCTGTTATAGGCCGCTATTACGCCATGGACCGCGATAACCGCTGGGAGCGCGTAAAGCTTGCTTACGATATGCTAACCAAAGGTGAAGGCAAAAAAGCCGATGATTTGCAGCAAGCCATACAGGCGAGTTACGACCAGGATATTACTGATGAGTTTATTAAACCCATTATCTCTGCTGAATATTTTGCCCCGGTTAAAGATGGCGATGCCGTATTATGCTTTAACTTCCGCACCGACCGTTGCCGCGAAATAACCAAAGTACTAACCCAGCAGGATTTTCCTGATTTTGGTATGCACAAACTCGATTTGCATTATACTACCATGACGATGTACGACCACAGTTTTAAAAACGTGGCCAATATTTTTGATAAGGATGATTTGAATATGACACTGGGCGAAGTATTGTCGTTAAAAGGACTAACCCAATTACGCGCTGCCGAAACCGAAAAATACCCCCACGTAACTTTCTTTTTCAGCGGAGGACGGGAAAAAGAATTTACAGGCGAAACACGGATTATGGAGCCATCGCCCAAAGTAGCCACCTACGACCTGCAACCCGAAATGAGCGCTGTGCCGCTTACCGATAAGGTGGTTGCCGAAATTGAAAAGAACCAACCCGATTTTGTGTGCCTCAATTATGCCAATACAGATATGGTAGGACACACCGGTGTATTCAGCGCCGCTATCATTGCCGCCCAAACCGTTAATAATTGCGTTGAGCGTATTACCAACGAAGGCCTAAAGCACGACTACGCCATACTAATAACCGCCGACCACGGCAACGCCGATTACATGATAAATGATGACGGTTCCCCCCATACCTCGCACACAATGAATCCTGTTCCAATTTTCCTGGTAGATAAAACCCTTCATCCACAATTACGCACCGGTGGCAAACTAGGCGATATTGCCCCCACTATTTTAAAAATTATGGGTATTGAACAGCCGAAGGAGATGGATGGGAAGAGTTTGTATTAAAAAAAATAAAACAGATGTCATTGCGAAGCTAATTCCCATAAAAAATAAAAAGGTATTAGCTGTGGCAATCTTCCGCTGTGTCTTTAACTGTCTTCTCAGCCGAGTCTCCCTTCCGCAGGTTGGGGACTCGGCGTGAGGATAGACTGCATAAACGCAGAGTCCCCCATTCCGCAGAGCCGGAAAGGGGAGACTCTGCGGAGAAGAAAAATAACCATTAGGTTTTCCCCTCTACTTTTTGCTCTGAAAATTATCATGGTGAGCGAAGCCGAACCGGGGGAAATGTCGACAGACAAAGGGGTGAGGCGCTACTCCACCACAATCTTCCCCTGCTGTATCGCGCCACTGTTATTTATAACCCGGTACAAATAAACTCCCCTGGCCTTATCACCAAGGCTAAATGAACAAATGCTACCCGTTACGGTGGCAGACAAAACACTTTGCCCCGGCAGGTTAAAAATCTCAATCCTATCACCAGTAGTAACCCCACTCACATAAAAAGTTCCGCCTGATGGATTAGGGAAAACGGTTATGTTTTTGGCAACAGTATTAACTGGTATAAAACCGGTGCTTATAGCAATAGTATCTGTTTTAGCAATGAAAATATTTTGTTGCGGTTGCAATAAGGTATCATTACCAAATATAATATCTGAGCTCTGAAAAGTACCTGTTAAATAAACGCTTCCGGAACTGTAACATAATGCAGCGCCTGTATTATCGCTTGTGCCCCCCGGAGCTAAGGCAAATGTGGCATAACCCAAAGTATCGTATTGAGCTAAAAATGTAACCTGGCTACCATTGGGGTTAACAAGGTAATTATTCCCAAAGCTGATAGTATCACTTTGAAAATACCCGGTAATATAAGCTTTGCCCAGGGCATCGCAGGCAATGCCGTTCGGCTGGTCTATATTATCACCGCCGGTACTTTGCGCCCATAATAAAACACCGGCTGTATTATATTTTGCTGTAAAAATATTTTGCAGCCCATTGCCAACCAGGGTGTCATTATCCAGCGCTATAGTATCGCTGAAATATCCTGTAATGTAAACATTGCCCTCTGCATCGGCTGCAATTCCACCCGGGCCGTTACCGTTATTGCCACCTGCGTACTTGGCCCATCGTTTATTGCCCGATGAATCGTATTTTATGGTAAATACATTACTACTGTACGGGCTGTTCAAAGTGCTGTCAACGTTACCTGTGTAAATAGCATTGTTTAAAAAATACCCCGTAATAAAAACATCTCCCGCTGCATCGGTGCCAACCCCTGTCGCTCCATCTAAAAATGCCGAACCGATATCCCTTAACCAAATTGCATCACCCAACGAATTAAATTTTGCCACAAACCCATCGTTTGCTCCCAAATGTTGCACAGTTACGTTACCGAAACTGAGGCTATCGCCAATAAAGCTGCCCGTTACATACACATTGCCGGCATTATCAGTGCTAAGGCTTGTGGCAATATCATTATTTATTCCGCCCAGGTTTTTTGCCCAAACCAGGTTGCCCGGCGTATCGTATTTAACCAAAAAAATATTGCTGTTCTGCACACCGGCGTTAGTATTAACCAGCACCTGGTTCCCAAATGTTATGCTGTCATTATAAAAAGTGCCCACCAGGTAAACATTGCCATTACCATCGGCACTTATGCCATTAGCATCGGCATACCCAATGGCACTTTTTGCCCAAAGCGGTTGGCCCATTGAGTTGTATGCAGCAATAAATACGTCCTGTATGGCACCGGTATTATCATGCAGTGTATCTGCATTAAACAAAAGGCTGCCCCAAAAATGGCCGGTTACATATACATTGCTGTTTACATCCGCACAAACCGCAGCCACAGCACTCTGACCCACCGGACCGGTAGCCCATTGCCAGCCGGGTGTTTGTGCACACAGGTTTCTGACAGATAAAAGCAAAAGCATCATAACTAAAACGGGCAATTTGCACCCAAAAAGATTTCTTTTTGCACTTCGTTTTTCAAGCGCAGCGCAGAAAAACGAAGCATGTCCCCCGCTGGCGGGGGTGCAGGGGG
>PMXD01000261.1 GCA_003165895.1 Bacteroidota bacterium
AGCTAAAGCAGACGGCAATAAATCCCAAATCTAAAAAGCTCCGAAAATTCGTCTTCCCAGCGGAGTCTCCCTTTTCTGCCTCTGCAGAATTCGGACTCTGCGTTTTTGACGACCGAACTCAATGTTTCGAAATATCCACCACCTGATTAAAACACCCCATCTCCAAAACTTAATTAATTTCCCTCCGTGATTACCAATGATACTATAGTTGCACTTGCCACTGCCCAGGGTGTGGGCGCCATCGGCGTTATCCGCTTATCCGGACCGCAGGCTATTGAAATTGCACAGTCCGTTTTTCAGAGAAAAGATTTAACCAAACAGAAATCCCATACCATCCATTACGGGCATATCTTAGATGGCGATAAAATTTTGGATGAGGTGATGGTAAGCCTCTTTAAAGCCCCCAAGAGTTTTACAACCGAAGATGTGATTGAAATATCCTGCCACGGTTCCCCCTTTGTGGCCGAGCAGATAATCCGGCTATTAATACAAAAAGGAGCCCGCTCCGCCAAACCCGGCGAGTTTACCCTGCGCGCTTTTATGCATGGCCGTATTGACCTCTCGCAAGCCGAAGCGGTGGCTGATTTAATTGCCTCTTCTTCATCCGCATCGCAACAACTGGCCTTGCAGCAAATGCGTGGTGGTTTCAGCAACCAGATAAAAGACCTGCGCACGCAGCTTTTAAATTTTGCCTCACTGATTGAACTTGAACTGGATTTCAGCGAAGAGGACGTAGAGTTTGCCAACCGCGAACAACTGATTGCGTTGATAGACCGGATACAGGAATTACTGCAACCATTGGCTGAATCATTCAAACTGGGCAACGTAATTAAAAACGGCGTAAACACAGTAATTGCCGGCAAACCCAACGCCGGCAAATCAACCCTGTTAAATGCCTTACTGAACGAAGAACGCGCCATTGTTTCAGAAATACCCGGCACCACCCGCGATACCATTGAGGAAGTGATGAACATTAACGGCATCCAGTTCCGGTTTATTGATACTGCCGGTATACGTGCCACTACCGATGCCATAGAGCAACAGGGTGTTGATCGAACCATGGAGAAACTGCGCAAATCTGCCGTTTACATTTACCTGTTCGATGTAAACAAAACCACCCCTGAAGAATTACTGCACGAACTTCAGGAACTTGAACTAACCGGTTTCAGCGGGCTGATAGTAGGCAACAAAGTAGACAAAGCCGACTGGAAAAAAACCTCCCGCTTTTATAACGCCATTACCTTTGCAAAAGGCAAACACCATTTCCCTGAAATTTTATTTATCTCCGCCAACACCCACTATAACCTTCCTCTGCTGAAAGAAAAACTTTACCAGCTGGTAACTGACTCAAAACAACTAGGCACACAAGACACCATCATTACTAACCTCCGACACTACGAAGCTTTGGTAAAAGCCAACGAAGCACTTACCCTGGTTAAAGAAGGAGTAGCGGCACAGAACACCGGCGAGTTGATAGCTTTTGATATTAAACGGGCGCTGGAGCACCTGGGGGAAATATCAGGGGAGGTTACTAATGAGGAGATTTTGGGGAATATTTTTAGTAAGTTTTGCATTGGGAAGTGAAGTTGGTTATTGATAGCTATTGAATGTTATTAAAACTACTGAATTTCAATAAGTTATGTAGGATTTGATTTTTGACTGTTTTTGTTACTTTTCGTTACTTATGCGTTTTTTGGTGTCAATTTGTTACTTTACCTTTGCGAGTAACAAAAAAAGTAACAAATGAAAGTAGCACTTCGCAAACGCAAACTAAAGACAGGTCAAGTAAGCCTTTACTTAGACATTTATAATAATGGCAAAAGGGATTACGAATTTTTGGACATCCATTTGGTACCGGTCAAAAACGCCCTTGACCGCGAAACCAATAAAAAAACCTTGCAGCTTGCCGAAGCAATAAAAGGCGAAAGGCAAATCCAAATTCAAAATGGCGCTTACGGTTTTAAAGGAGAAAGCAGCGGCGACAAAGATTTTTTAGCCTTTTATTCAAACCTTGCCGAAGAAAAGGCGAATTGTGCAAGCGGCACTTATACGGCGTGGACACACACCCTTAAACACCTTAAAAAATTCAGCAATAACAATTTGCTTTTTAAAGATGTTGACGAAGCATTTTTAGAGGGGTTTAAAAACTATTTGCTTACAGAGGACTTAACCAAAAGCAAAACCCGGCTTGCTCAAAACTCTGTACACTCTTACTTTAATAAACTAAGGGCGGCTATTAATAAAGCTTATGAGTTAAGGCTAATTGACCGTAACCCATTAAGAGGGGTTAAAGCGGTAAAGCAAGAAGATAGCAAAAGAGAATATTTGACTTTGGAGGAACTGAAACGCTTATCCGAAACACCTTGCAGATACGATATTTTAAAACGCGCCTTTTTATTCAGTGCGTTAACCGGGTTAAGATGGAGCGATATAAATAAATTGACTTGGAGCGAAATACAGGACAGTGAGCAAACAGGGCGAAGTATTATTTTTAAGCAAAAGAAAACTAAAGGACAAGAGTATTTACCTATGACAGAGCAAGCCTTTTCGTTATTAACCGAAAGAGGCACGCCGGACGAAAGAGTTTTTGTAGGTTTAAAATACAGTGCTTATATGAACGTAGAGCTTTCAAAATGGGTTATGAAAGCAAAGATTACAAAGGATATTACCTTCCATTGTGCAAGGCATACTAACGCTACCTTATTGCTTACTAACGGTACAGACCTTTACACAGTTTCAAAACTTTTGGGACATAAGGACATTAAGACTACACAGATTTACGCCAAAATAATTGACGAAAAGAAAAGACAGGCTGTAAATTCTATCCCCCAAATTCTTTAATTCTTACATTTAGCCTTTAAATCTTATTTCGTTATCTAATTTCAGGCCATGTAAATATTAAATAAATAACTGATTAAAATATCAGCGTTTTACTTTCTCTACCATAGAAAATTGCCAAATTACCAAAGTGTATAGAAAAAAGTTGAACGCTCACGCAAGGCGTGGGCTTTAGCTTTCTTACACTTGGGTATGGCAATACCTCTATGGAGAACGGTTAAATGTCCCACGCTGATTGCTTTATATAACCGGCTACCAAAGGGACAGGGCAGCTACAAACCTTATCCCCATGAAAAATATTTTACTTGTTTTATTTTCACTTAGCTGCTGTTTAGCAGTTGCGCAAGTCCCCCAAATGTTCAACTATCAGGCAGTAGCCCGCGATGCAAGCGGCAACCCTTTGCCGGATAGCACAACCGTTAATCTTCGCTTTACAATTCACTATGGCAGTGCAAACGGCACAACTGTATATCAGGAAACACAGGCTACAATAACTAATCAATTTGGTTTATTGACGGCGCAAGTGGGTAACGGGTTAGTAGTGCAGGGTAGTTTTAGTGGTATTAATTGGGGTAGTAATACAGAATATTTAGAGGTGGAAATTTCAATTAACGGTGGTGGTTACAATAATATGGGCGCGGCGCAACTTATTAGCGTTCCTTATGCCTTATACGCTGCAAATAGTGGGGGTGGGGCTACTGGTACAACCGGAGTAACAGGTGCAACGGGTATAGCCGGAATGAACGGGGGTGCTACCGGTGCAACCGGAATGACTGGAGCAATAGGCGCAACAGGGATTACAGGCGCAACGGGAACGACAGGGGTAACAGGCGCAACGGGTAACGCATGGTCTGATTATGCTGTTTACTCTGAAATACAAGTCAACAATGTTCCACCGCAAACCGTTCTAACTGATTCTAATTGGCAACCTCGATTGCTTAATAATACTGACGCTTCCGCCGGTACATCTATTACAAGAAATGGCCATTACATAACATTACAACCGGGAACATATCATATTTCAGCATCGGCGCAATGGGGGGTAACGCTTCCCGCATGGTGTTGTTCTACTGGAGGTATTTACATACCTGCACGAAGTTTTTTAATGCTGGCCGATTCTATTTCAAACGCTCCTATTCTTTTGGGACAAGCAGAACAACAATCTATTTACGATGCCTATACTCAAAGCCTTATAACAACAGCGTCTTATTCAATAAGCATCGAAGGCATATTTACAATATTGTCGCCCACAACAATTACGCTACAACATTATATACTTTGTGCCGGTATTAATAATACAGCTACCTATAATGCTGGTATCCCTATGAGTATAGGACAAAATGAAATCTATGCAAGAATGCTTATTCAGAAAACAAATTGACGTTTGAGGTTCGCGGCAATTTTTAAGCATCTCATTAATTTTATAGTAATTTACAAAAGCAAAACGGTTAATAAAAGTGTTAAAGCTTTGCCATGTAAATTATAACGAAATACAGTTAAATGAAAAAAATAGATTATTTCAAAGAATATGATAAAATCAGCAATGATTTATTTGAGCAACTCAAAAAGGAATATTTCGGCCTCATTGATAATGCAAGGGATTGGAAAATTGCATGTAATTATTTTAGTGAAACTATTCTAAACCCGCAAATTGGGGAGAATGGCCGTAAACTTATGACATTGGGAACGGCAAATACTTTCACGGGGGACTGGTATCAGAGTTGGCAACTCAATAAGTCTAAAGGTAGACCTGAGATATTTAATGAAATGTTAGTGGAAATTGAATTAACAAAGAGAGATGAAACCACTATGTTACTCGGTGAGCAAGCGGGGTTAACTGCAATGAGTAGATTTTTGAGCGATGAGAGCGACAAACAAAATAATTTACATGCCGGTAATAAATCAATTGAAAACAATAAGGAATATCAAAGCCCTATAAATTGGAAGGGAACAAATGAAACTGAATTTATTCAATTGATTTACGCGCTACATGAAGCGGGTTATTTGTATAATGAAGAAAGGCAAATTACAAGCCTTGTTTGGCAAATGGCAGATGCTTTTAATGTGCGTTTAGGTCGTAATTGGCAGTCAAATTTTTCCCACAGCATTAATAACCGAAAATTGGGATATGAACCCAAAATATTTAAGGACTTGAAAAAATATTTTATTGCTTATAGAGATAAGTTGATAAATAAAAAGAAGAAAAACTAATCCAAGTCCAATCCAAGTAGGACTGAAAACAAGGCAACCACAACTTTCTTTGCATCATAACAAAACATAAAAAGTTATGGCAGAGATAATAGTAACGACCAAAAGCGAATTAGAAAACCTAATTCAAAACTGTGTTCGCCAAGCCTTGAGCGAACACACACCAAGCACAAACGAAACAGCTAACGACATCTTGAGCATAGAGCAGGCCGGGGCGTTTCTGAATTTAGCAAAACAAACGCTTTACGGGTTTACCTCGAAAAATGAAATTCCTTTTTTCAAAAAAGGTAAAAAGCTCTATTTCCGAAAATCAGAATTAGAGCAATGGCTTACCCAGGGTAAACAAAAAATGATAACTGAAATTCAAAAGGACGCTAAAGACTACATCAATAAAAAAGGGAAATAATGGAAACAAGAAAAACCTGTTATGATGTGGGCTTTTGGCAATATGTATATGAATTGGAGAAAAACCCCTTTCACGCTTTGATTATTCAGAAAGCGAAACAATTAAAGGCTTTAGAGGGTAAAGACTTGTTTTTGTTATCCGAAACCGATGCTATGAAATTACAAGCGCGGAAAAACTATTTAACCGATGAACTAAATGTTTTGTATGGGTTTAAACTTTTTACCGATGAAATGAAAACAGCTTATGAAAGTAGTTTAGAGAAAATTTATGATACATACCACGACAAAATATTTTCATTAGAAACAGAGCTTTATCAATTGCGTTTTAATTACGGGCTATTGCATAGCTATTATATGGATAGTATTGAAAGCGAAATTTTTCTGTGTGATTTATTGATTAATAAAGCCGGAAAGCATGGATGAAAGTTTAGCAGATAGAATTTTGAACAATGAAAATATAAAGGATAAAACGGCTTTGCTCAAAATACAACCAGCTAACGATTGTATAAATGAGGCGAAAAGTAAGCCTATCCCTAAAATGCTTTGTGGTGAGTTTTGGCATGAGGGGGAACTTTGTATTCTCTTTGCAGATACTAATTTAGGTAAGTCCATTTTGGCCGTACAGATAGCCAATTTAATAAGCAAAGGACAAAGCGATAATGTTTTTAAGGTAGAGGCGGTAAAGCAAAAGGTGTTGTACTTTGATTTTGAATTAAGCCCAAAACAGTTTGAAAAGCGATACTCTGAAAACTATAAAAATCATTATGTGTGGGATAGCAATTTATTTCGCATAGAAATAAATCCAGATTGTACGGCTGTAATTGATTTTGAGGGCACTTTATATAGTGAAATAGCGAAGGCAGTAATTGAACAGGAAGCGAAAATTTTGATAGTGGATAACATTACCTATCTCAAGGGGCAAAGTACCGACACTGCAAAAGAAGCTCTACCCTTAATGAACATGCTAAATGGACTAAAGAAAAAATACGGTCTATCCATATTAGTACTAGCACACACACCTAAAATAAATCAAAGCTTACCTATAACGGTCAATCATTTAGCAGGTAGTAAGCAATTGTCAAACTTTGCTGATAGCATTTTTGCGATAGGGTTAAGCAATAGGGGCGCACAAATGCGGTATATCAAACAAATAAAAGCAAGGGCGACTGAAAAAATATACGACAGCGATAATGTAATTGTTTGTGAAATTGACAAGCCGGGCAATTTTTTGGGGTTTAATTTCATTGCCTTTGATAATGAAAGGACGCATTTAAAAGAAGTTTCGGACACGGAGCAAGCCGAAACGGACAGCCAAATAATTGAACTGTATAAAGAAAATACTTCGCTTTCAGCAAGGGACATTGCCAAACAATTAGGCACTAATCATACCAGAGTTTTAAGGCTTTTGAAAAAAAATGGTTTAAAAGGATAATGGAACAGATGGAACAACCGGAACAAGTGTTCCACATGTTCCAAACTGTTCCACATAATATCTACATTATGAAAATAAAAGTGTATTCCAAAACAGAGTTATCCCGTATGTATAACGTGCATTATGATACGTTTAAAAAGTGGCTTAAAAACGTGCCAGACTTGGATTTAAAACCCGCTCAAAGAATTTTAACCCCAAAGCAGGTTGAAAAAATATTTAAACATTTAGGCGAACCCGATTAACGAAAGCTAACCCGTTGTTTACGCATGTTAACGGCGGTTAATGCAGGTAGAAAAAAGTATTTAACCATTCAGGCTAACCACGATTAACAAAAGCTAACCTATTGTTTGCGCACGTTAACGGCGGTTAATGCAGGTAGAAAAGAGTATTCAATCATTTAGGCTAACCAATGATTAACGAAAGCTAACCCATTGTTTGCGCACGTTAACGGCGGTTAATACAGGCAGAAAAAAGTATTTAATCATTCAGGCTAACCATGATTAACTAAGGTTAACCTACTGTTTGCGCACGTTAACGCGGGTTAACTAAGAAATGAATCTTTGGTGTAGACTAATTTTGTAAAAACATTTACAATGGAAAAAATAAATCCAATGGCGTTAAACATTGAAAAACTAAGCACAGAAAAAAATAAATCCACATTAGGTTTTAGATGTTGCCCGAAATTAAAACTGCGTTTAGCTCAGGAAGCGCAAAAGTTAAACATTACCCTGAGTGATTATGTAGAAAGCATTGTATCGAATTATGAACCCGGTGCAAACAATTTAGTACCCGAACTAAAAGCGAAAATTGAGTTTTATGAAAATGATATTTTGAAAGATTTTTTTACCGCAAACAAGGGCAAAGTATTTGATTTTAAAAACGCAAAAGGTGAACCGTTGAAAATCACTATAAACAGTTTACAAGACATTTACACAGTATTAATTAATTCATTTAAAACCTCAAAACCATGATTGAACAAGTTGCATTTCCATTAGCTATGGCCGGAGCTAAAACCGGCATTTTCGGTATTGTGTTAGCTTTATTATTAATTGCCTGTTTATTCCTTATGCTTGTATTAGGTGGTAGGAAACAAAAGCAACAAGAATAAAGCCGGGGGGAAATTATTTCCTTGTACATAAAGCGGAAATCTGAATTTCAAATATGAAATAATCCTTAAACAAGGAGCAAGAAAATATTTCTTGGAATATCATTTAGCCGTTTGCTTTTTTTGTTGCTCATTTGTTACTCGAAACGCTGAAACCCGCATGAATACACAGCTTTAGATATTATGCATTGGGAAGTAGCACCAGTATACAGAAGAACTACTAACCAACTACAAACCGCCCCCGCGCTTATGGCAATTTTGGAAAACAATATGGACACAGATTTACAGTAGGTTCTGTAAAGCCCGGTTTTTACCGCCGCAAATAATGCGAAGCAACGCTTAATTTAAACTGCGGAGGTATTTTAAATTTTGTTAACCTTTTCGTTAACCATGCCATAACCAAATAAAAGGGGGATTTATCTATTATTAATTATAATTTTTAGTTTTACAGTAACAAAATATATAATCATGAAAAATCTAGTACCACAACTTTCAATCGTAATTATTGCTATTGTTGCGTTAACTCTTTTAATGGGATATTCCCGGCCATCAGCAGCGCAACCAAGCCAATATATTGTTGTAGTAGGGCAAAATGGAAACGAAGTTATGTCCCTTCAAACAGAGGTAAATCAAAAACTCTCTGAAGGATGGGTCTTGCAAGGTGGTGTAGGATATGGCTTTACGCAAGCAATGGTAAAGTATTAAGTCTTAATTACCGGCGACTTTGTAATCTGTTTGTACAGTACACAGGTAGAAAGAGTAACATACATTCATGTAGTTAAAGCCCTGTTCGTTAAAATGAAATTTGGTTTTCGGGTACCATCCTTAACTAAACGCATTGCTGCACGGACTTCTGTAAAAAGATTTGTAAGGCAATCTATGGGTTTTAAAGCGCCGAGGGGTTACGGGTGGCTTACCAACCCGCACCGGGCCCTTTATAACAGGGTTTACAACCGCACAACGCGGGGTTGTGGTACAACTGTGTTATTATTTTGCGGGGTTATTGTTGCTGTGATGGGTATTTTGATACATGCGTTAAAATAGCCCTGTCTTGGGCGAAGATTCTATCTTCTCCCCGCTATGTTTGTAGCTTCCAGCTACAGTATTTATTTTTCAATATGTACCCTGCTGTCCTTTATATGACATAGCGAAAACTGGTGTTGCTATTCATAAAACATTACTTTAATTTCCCGCATTAAAACCTGGCAATAAGCAACCATGAAACTGCAAACCATTCAGACGAAGATTTACGAAATAAGAGGACAAAAAGTAATGTTGGATTTTAACCTTGCAGAACTTTATGAGGTTGAAACCAGGATACTAAAACAAGCTGTAAAAAGAAATATTGACCGCTTTCCTCATGATTTTATATTTGAACTTACCCGTAGCGAATACAATTCTCTAAGATCACAAATTGTGACCTTAGAGAAAGGCAAGGGCCAACACAGCAAATATTTACCATTTGCCTTTACCGAGCAAGGGGTAGCTATGCTTTCAAGCGTATTAAAAAGTAAAAAAGCATTGCAGGTTAACATAGCCATTATGAGGGCCTTTGTATTTATGAGGCAATATGCCCTTACCCATAAAGACCTTACAACAAAGTTGAAAGAAATTGAAACCAAATACGATAAGCAATTCAGTGATGTATATGAAGCGATAAATTACCTGATGGAAAAGGATAAGGAAGATGCAGAACATAAGGAACGCAAGAAAATAGGTTTTAAGTAAAAATACCCCAAAAACTACACCATGAATAACGACGAAAACATAACCCCCGAAGACGAATTAAAAGCCGAAAACGAGTTGCTAAAGCTCAAACTGGAAATGGAGCACGGCATGAAACACCAGGAGTCAAGCTTGCCGCCTGAGATAGAGAACCAATGGCTCAACCACGTCTATAATTTCGAGCAGCAATGGGAGAACGCTAAACAAACTACGGTATACAAATTCCTTGATAGCCCGCCATTTAAAGAAATAGGAGAATTAAAAGAAGAGCAGGTGGAGGCGGAGTTAGACCGCTTATTTGATATCATGACAGGCAAAGACATGCGGCTTGATATGCTTGCTGAATATCCGGCAAGTGTAATTTATAAATTCGTAACAGAGGAGTTGTTTAACGCTGAAATTGACGACATGCATGTGGAAGGCATGATGCATTGTTTTATCTATGAGGAATTTCACCCGAACCATAAATATGATTTGGAAGGGTCTGCACAGGAATATGCCGACAAAATTTTCAGCAAACGCTGGAATATAGAACACAGCGTGTTTACCGTTAATGAAACAATCATTTTTAACGGTCATGAGTTTCCGAAAGAAGAATTTTCGGCGAAGGTTCTTAGCTTCCAACAATTGCATCAAGATATTGAGTTGAAAAATTTCAATATCACTAATCTTCAATTCAATTTAGAAGAACAACGGGCAAGCGTTGAAACAGAACTGGATATATTGCTGAAATTTGAAAAAGGCGAAACGAAGGAGCTTCATCAAAAGGCAACCTTCTATTACAAGGATAGCGATTACTGGACTTTATATAAAATTGATATGGAAGGGCTGGATTTTTAACGCTGCCTAGAAAGAAGATTCTGATTGGCTAAAACTCACCCTCAGTTTATTCCCAAAAATTTCGCAATTTCGGCACTATATTGCAATTGACTCATCAAACAAAAACTGACTCTCATGAAAAAATTATTTAGCATACTAACCGTGCTTGGAATAATAAGCCTTTCATCCTGTAAACGCGATTGGATTTGCCAATGCACTGACAGTAATGATAATACTACCAATACCGCCATCAACGGTGGAACTTTTCTGCATGCTGAGCACACCTGCAAAGCAACGGGTGAAAAATGCTCGCTGATAACGGAGAGTAACTAAGGGCCGTACCAGGTGAAGGTAAAATGGTAAGCCTATCTTACCCGTAAATTGAAATTTTTTAATTTCAACCTTTAACTTATCTTTCGCCCTATGTCATTGCTTAGCCTGCAACATATCGTTAAACAATACGGTAATTACCGCGCATCTGATGATGTAAGTTTCGAAATTCCGCAGGGTAAAATATTTGGATTGCTGGGCCCTAACGGCGCCGGTAAAACCACGCTCATTCGTATGATAACCCGCATCCTTTACCCCGACAGCGGCACTATCCTTTTTAACGGCGAAGTTTTATCCGATAAGCACACCGAACTGATAGGCTACATGCCCGAAGAACGCGGCCTGTACAAAAAAATGAAAGTGGGCGAACACCTGGTTTACCTGGGCAGGCTAAAAGGTTTATCGCTGCAAAAATCGCGCGAGCATGTGCAGTTCTGGCTGCAAAAATTTCAGATAGAAAGCTGGCATAACAAATTTATTGAAGAGCTTTCAAAGGGCATGAGCCAGAAAATTCAGTTTATTGCCACCGTACTGCACGACCCGCAATTACTGATACTGGATGAACCCTTCTCCGGCCTCGACCCCATCAACTCAAAACTGATTGAAGAGGAGATACATACCATGAGTGCACAGGGCAAAACCATTATCTTCTCCACCCACCGGATGGAGCAGGTTGAAGAAATATGCGATGAAATTGTGCTGGTAAACAAAGGCAAAAAAATACTGGAAGGTAGCGTTAAAGAACTAAAGCAGCGCTTTAAGGAAAACAAATTCAGGGTTTCGTTTAATGATGAAATACGTGCTGACTTATTGAATAATTTAAATGTAGTAGAGAAAAAACAAGGCGAGCTGACCGTAAAATTTCAACAGGAGCATCGCGGAAATGAACTATTGAAATTGTTTGTTGAACAGGGTGTGGAAGTGACCAGCTTTAACGAAGAACTCCCCAGCATCAACGAAATTTTCATCAGGCAGGTAGAGAACAATTAAAAACAGCGATTGTCATTCCGACGATAGGAGGACTCTTAAATGGCCATGCAACGCCAAATCAAAATTAAGATGTTTCACTATCGTTCAACATGACAAAAAGAGGAAAAGCATCATGAACAAGATTTGGATCATTATACAGCGGGAGTATATTACCAGGGTAAAAAGGCGTACCTTTATTATCACAACGCTCCTTGCCCCGTTGGGTTTCTTTTTACTGCTGGCCTCATCTTTCCTGATCAACAGCTATTCGCAAAGCCGCACCGATGTTGCCATTGTGGATGAAACCGGTTTATTTAAAGACATCCCGATTCCCGATGCTGAAGACCATACCGTTTATTTTCATAAAATAGACCAGCCCTACGAGCAGGCACTTAAACTATTGCCTAAAGAAAAAGATGCCGATGCCAAATTTCAGGCTATTGTTTATATACCTAAGGGATTTAATATTGACAATCCAAAGGAAGTTCAGATAGCCTACCGTTACATGCAGCGCCCCGGCACCTCCAAACACGATTTCATTAACCGGCGGTTCAGTACAGCCATTCAGCAACTACGCATGAAAAAGGCGAATGTCAGCAATGAAGATATGGACCGCATAAAGCAGGATGTAGAGCTAAACTTCGAATCGCTCGATAATTCAAAAGAGAGCAAAGGCTACACAGATGCCGCCACCATTGCCGGCCTTGTCATGGGTTTTGCCATTTATATCTCCCTGTTTTTTTACGGCACTATGATTATGAAGGGTGTAATGGAAGAAAAAACTAACCGGATAGTTGAAGTACTTACCTCATCGGTAAAGCCATTTCAATTGCTGATGGGCAAAATAATTGGCATTGGCGCAGTGGGCTTAACCCAGTTTATTTTATGGATACTATTAACCGGTGCGGTTAACATGATTGCTATCCCTTTATTCGGCAGCCATATGGTAAACAGTGGCAGTTTACACGGCGTCAATAATGCCGTCGACCAGGATTCAATTATGGTTATCAGGCAAAACCTGGCCTCCCTGCCGGTTTTTGAAATGATGTGTCTTTGTCCGCTTTATTTCCTTGGCGGCTTTTTATTATACGGTTCCATGTTTGCCGCCATCGGCGCTGCTATGGGTGAGGATAGCGACCAGCAATCCTTAATGATACCGGTTACCGCCCCAATCATTATCTCCATTATTATAGCCATTAACGTGTTAAACAATCCCGACAGTAATTTAGGTTTCTGGGGTTCCATTATTCCATTTACCTCACCGGTGGTTATGTGCGCATTAATTCCTTTCAGGCCTGTTTGGTGGCAAATAGGTTTGTCTCTTGCTTCCCTGGCTGCGGGCTTTGTTTTAACTACCTGGCTGGCTGCGCGCATTTACCGCGTAGGCATTTTAATGTATGGCAAAAAGGTAACCCTCAAAGAAATGGGGCGCTGGATATTTGCCAAAGATTAGCTAACGGTTAATTGAATAAATACGAAAACCCTGATCATGAAAAATATCCCGGCAATATTCCTGCTTTTAATTTTGCCCGTAATTGGCTTTGCACAATCATCAGTTAAGGTGAGGGAAGTAATGCTGGCCATGAGCAAAGGCGCCAACAATGGCTTTGAAGTAGAAATTCCGCTAAGCAACGCTAAGGACGTAGCGCACGACTGGAAACGCCGCCTAACAGCCGGTAGTAAAGCAAGGCTTACTGAAACCAATGGCGAGATTGCCATGCACGGATGGGAGGACAAAGAAATAACGCAGAAGCTCTTTAACCTCTATAGCATCATATCTTCTACCGAAAACGGAGTTAAACTTACCGTTTGGTTCACTTATAATGACACTGCTTTTTTTACTACAAAATCAGGAAAGGCGGATGCCACCGCTGCATCCAGATTTGTGCATGACTTTGGCGCTGCCGAATACTTTTTGGCCGTAAAGAACGAGCATCAAAAAGCCCGCGAAAAGCTTGATAAACTGAAAGATGAACTTGAAAAAAATGTGCGGATTGAGGAAAAATCGAATCAGGTGATAACTGAAGATAGGCGCG
>PMXD01000205.1 GCA_003165895.1 Bacteroidota bacterium
GAAATGGAACAAGCACCACGCTATGTTTCATAGCTTAAAAGGTTTGCCATCCGCAATTGAATAAATATCCTCCTTCTTGTCGTTCAGAAAAGCAAATGAGGGGTTGTTGTTTATAGAACCAATCCAGTCATTTTCGTCAATTTCCTCGTCCTCGGCATAAAGAATAATCACTTTCACTTTCTGCCTGCTCGATATCGCCAATGGCTTATCTAGTTTCAAAACGCCTGACTTTTCAATCCTTCCCGTTGTTTCTAAAGCTTTCATCTGTAAAGTCTTTACTACGAATATACAAAAATAAGGCTAATAGCACCAGGGTTATACCCTGAATTATATTATGATTTTACAGCACAATAAATAACAAAAAAGCCACCCGCTTGAGCGTAGCTTCCTGCTACGGGTAAAGTCCTTTACGCCGCCCTATCCCCAAACGGCTTAATCACATGCAACTCCCCGCGCTTCTTGTTATTCTCTTCCTCTCCGGTTTTTTTCCAGCCGCCACCTGACAAAAATCATTCCTTATCCGGTTATTTAACGGTACCTTCATTATCGAAAAAGAACTATCTCATTATGCTAAACCATTTAATAATCTATTATGGAAACTACAGCTAAGGATAATCAGATTCAACAAAACCTGGATGCCCTGAATGCAGAGTGTGAAAAAATATTCGCCACCTATTTGCAACAGGTATCCGCCAATGCTCATTCCGGTACCCTTGCAGCATTGAAGGATGAACTAAAGCAGGTGCGCAATAAACAATGGCAACTTTTTGAACAGTTGGATCAGGTATATTCAGGCAAGCGCGTTCCGCAGATTGCTGCCTGAAAATTGAGCAACACCCAGGCAGGCCTAATTCCGTTACGGAGATAATTTAATCTTCGTATCCGGGTGTGCGCAATATTCCATCCGGCCTGAAGTATCCCTTATTATGTCCCTGCCGGTTAATACTATCTGAAAACTACTTTCCCTACCGGGGCTTGTCTATGCACACATCTTTTGAAAACAGATATGCATTCAGTAGTATCGTGTATTTTGCAGGATACTCAACCCCTTTCGTCCCCGAAACGGGGCATGTGCGTTAAGTTAAGAATCGGTCAAACAGGCTGAAACCCTTTATTGATAAGGGTTTCAGGAGAATATATTTNNCTACAAACAGACGGCTCCTCCGGAGCGTTTCGGCGAACTCCGTTGCAGAGCAACCGGCTGTTTGTAGGAAAAATACCAAATAACGTCGCGCTCCGTTAGGAGCCGCCTAGGCATTTTAAGTATATCCGACAGATTATAACATGCGCCTGAAACGTAACAATAAGAAGAGTTACAGGCAATGTTTGCTGTAATTAACTTAACGCACATGACCCAGCAGGAGACTTATTGAGTTGAGTCAGAATGTTGCTCAATCTTTCCTATTATCACTTATGAACTCCAGGCTCTGGCCTTAGAAGATTTTTGAGACCGGCTTTTCCATCGTAAGGTGTGAAACTTTAAAAAAGATTGGCAGCCACCCCATTAACCATATCCAAATCCGGCGAACTATCACTTGCCGCCGAAAAAAGCTCAACCGGTATATTGATTAATCCAAAACTTATAGCGCCTGTCCAAAGTGGTTTCATGTTAAAGGTTTACACTAACACAACAAATTTTCAGCCAAATGGTTACGCTATATACTAACCCGCGATGTAATGTGGCAAGGATGTTGAACAGGTTATAAATAGCTATAAAATTAAATTATGCCTGAAGGCCCCTCTATTGTTATATTAAAAGAAGAAGTTCAGCCCTTTAAAGGAAAGAAGGTGATAAAAGTTGAGGGGAATTCTAAAATTGGTATTGAAAGGCTGCAAGGGCAAAAGGTGATTGATTTTAAAAGTTGGGGTAAACAATTTCTTATCTGTTTCAAAGATTTTACCGTCAGGATTCACTTGCTGATGTTTGGTAGTTATCGCATCAATGAAAGAAAAGATACTGTACCAAGATTGTCTTTGCAATTTAAAAACGGGGAATTGAATTTTTATACCTGCTCAGTTAAGTTTATAGAAGAAGACCTTGATACTGTTTATGATTGGGAAGCAGATGTTATGTCAGATTCCTGGAACCTTCAAAAAGCCGTGCAGAAATTGAAGGCCCTGAAAAACACCCCGGTTTGTGATGTGCTGCTTGACCAACAGGTTTTTGCAGGGTCAGGAAATATTATCAAGAATGAAGTTCTTTTCCGCCTCCGGCTTCATCCCGAAACATTAGTGGAAGCGTTATCGCCTGCCCAAATGAAACAATTAGCAGTTGAAACCAGGAATTATTCTTTTGATTTTTATAACTGGAAAAAGAAGTTTGAGTTAAGGAAACACTGGCAGGTGTATAAACAAAAAAACTGCCCCAACTGCGGAACAAAAATTACCCTTCAACACCTTGGCAAACATAAGCGCCGAACATTTTTCTGCAATCAATGCCAGGTGTATAAAGAAAAAAAACAGAAAATTAAAGTCTGAGTAACGGCGTGAAATTAGTGTAACAGCATTTTATGAAAGGAAACATATTTATAGGCACTTCGGGCTGGAACTACCGGGACAGCAACCATATTTTCTATCCAACCGGAACGAAAGCGGCTGAGTACCTTTCCTTCTATGCAAAGCATTTTGTTACTACCGAGATAAACACAAGTTTTTACCACATGCCCCGCGCAACAAGCGTACAAGGATGGATAGATAAGGTGCCGGTGGATTTTAAATTCTGCGCCAAAATAAGTAAATACCTAACCCACATAAAACGGTTAAAGGAGCCTGAAGAACCACTGGAAAGATTCTTTGAGGTGTTTGAACAAATGAAAAAACAAATGGGGCCTGTATTGGTACAATTACCTTCTTCATTAAAATTTGATTACGACCTGGCAGAACACTTTTATAAACTGTTACAGGCAAAATATAAGGGCTACAGCTTTGCTATGGAAGTGCGCCATGATACCTGGCTTGGCACAGATAGCCTTGCGCTGATGCACCGGTATAATATCATACTGGTTATTTCTCAATCGGGTGTTGGTTTTCCTTATGCAGAAGTGATAAACAACAAAAATGTTTATGTCCGTTTTCATGGGCCCGGAAAGTTGTATGCATCCAGTTATACGGATGAAATGCTGAAAGAATATGCCGGTAAATTTTTGAGCTGGCAAAAAGAAGGACATGACATTTGGGTGTTCTTTAATAACGACTGGCTAAACGGATTAAAAAATGCCGAAACATTAAAAAGAATGGTAGGCGCAAGGTAGTGTTCAAAACCCCACATTAATCCTGCTTTGGGTATTTTATTCATTACAGCAATTTAAATAAATAACGACCCGTGAAAAATGAAGACATAGCCAGTTTGAAGACGGAAGCCAGGGCAATGAAATTGCTTTATACTACCGATGGTACGCAGGGATATACCAGGGAGAATGCAGGTAAAGATTTTATATTTCTGGATACTACCGGCGAAAGAATTACTGACGAAGAGGAAATAAAAAGGATAAAATCGTTAGCCCTTCCCCCGGCGTGGACACAGGTTTGGATATGTCCCAAGGCAAACGGGCATTTACAGGCCACCGGAAGAGATATGAAAGGGAGAAAGCAATATAAATACCACGCAGAATGGAGTTTGCACAGAAACGAACACAAGCATAGCCAGATGCTGGAGTTTGCCCGTTCGCTGCCGGTTATCAGAAAAAAACTGGAAGATGATTTACAGGAAAAAGACTTTTCGAAGAACAAAGTATTGGCCCTTGCTATAAGCGTAATGGATAAAACATTTATAAGGGTTGGTAACTCAGCTTATACTAAAATGTATGGTTCGTTCGGCCTTACCAGTTTACGCAACAGGCATATTAAAATATCGGGAAATAAACTGGTTATTGCATTTAGAGGCAAAAAGGGCGTTTTTCGCGAAGTTACGCTTACGCATAGCAGGCTTTCAGGTATGCTTAAAAAATTAAAGGATATTCCAGGCCACGAGCTTTTCCAGTTTTACGATACTGATGGAAATAAGAAAACAATAGATTCAAGCGGCATTAATGAATATCTTGAATTATGCACCGGCAAAGATTTTACAGCCAAGGATTTTCGCACCTGGTGGGGAACAGTAACTGCCTTGTCATTTTTGGCTGAAATTAAAGCAGCCCATACAGATAGTGCCCCACAACATGATATTTTGGCCACATTAGATGCAGTTGCCAAAAAGTTGGGAAACACGCGTAACGTTTGCAAAAAATATTACGTGCATCCTGTTCTTTTAAATGCTTACGGGGACGGGAAGCTGGACAAGTACCTTTTAAAATTAAACAAAGCAAAATATAGTGATAACGAAGACGACCCTATCATGAATGCTGAGGAGAAAATAGTAATGGAATTTATGGAGAAAGAATGTAACGCCGCCTGAAAAGCCAATCAATGTTTCGGACTTCTGTTTTTTGGCATTGTTAATATTAACCATGTTTATAATATCACCCAACATAATCACCAAAAAAAGCGCGGGCCATAATTTTTACACCGATTAATTTTGTGCTTTCCTAATTCACTAAAATATGGCCCTGGCTCTTTTCTTACTATGAATTGTCAGCTTCTGGCCTGTTCAATGCTTTAATGCCTGTGTATTGCAATTGCAGTTTCAAAATTTTTGCACCATCGCCGCTCGAAATATCTTTTTGTATTTCGCGGTTGCGGCCTTTTAACCCTTTCCAGGTAACGTTTACAATTGTCCACTGCTCTTTAGTATAGGTATCCTTATTGGCTGATACTGTATTAACAAAATGCTGGTATTCGTCAACTATATTAGCCGCTGTCAAATCGGCATAATCTGTCCTTACCCCATCAATGGTCAGCGATTTTCTTAAAGCATCCATTTGGGCCAGCCTGCCGTTCTCTTCTTTTTTTACTGAGTACTGGTTTTTAAATGAATCCCAATCATTAACAGTATTATAATATTCCTGGCGCATGTTGTCGTCAAACTTTGCAGTATCCTTTTCCAATTCAGCTTTCTTCATTTCAAAATCATTATTTAATGAATCCCAGTTTGCATTAGCATAGTAATCCAAAGAATCTCTGTACTGCTGAACATAAGCTTTCAGGTCATCAATTTTTTTCTGCCGCTGTTCATTTTGTTGTTGATTGCAGGAAGAAAGAATAAGAGATAGTGAGGCAATAAAAAGAAATATGCCCTTAACGCGTGCAATTCTGCTGAAATAGTTTTCCATATTGTGGGGTTTATTGGTGAATAATGTGGTACAACAATCAAAGTATATGCCATTAGATTGGTTCACGGTATAGTGGAACAATGGGCGGGGCTGCTTCGGGGAATGGGGCTTCATGTTTGTGTAATATTTTACACCATCGTAAACAAATCAAAAGCCGGTATTGTTTATGCTTACATGTTTTATACCATTCCTGGCGTAATTTAGAAGTTCTTCAATATCCCGATAATTCAAACCAAATCTAAACTTAAAATATACCCCTTGAAGGGGTGTACGACAAATTTCCCT
>PMXD01000221.1 GCA_003165895.1 Bacteroidota bacterium
TCATTCAGCACATCATGATCGGGAAACCTTAAAACAGTAAAACCTGCTTTTCTAAGTTCCGCCTCTTTATGTTCATCTTTTTTAACCGTTTCTTCCCAGGTATGTGTAATACCATCCACTTCAATAATCAGCATTAATTCTTTACACATAAAATCTGCAATGAAGTTAAGCACCGGTCTTTGTCGCCGAAATGAATAACCCTTCATTAAACCTGCTCTTAAAACGTATTTCCACAAACAGGTTTCAGCTTTTGTCATTTGCTTGCGCAACGAATTTGCATATGGCTGCAGCCGCTTATTGTAGTAGTTATTACTGAATTTACCCGGGTCCATATAGCTAACATAGAAAATATAGTTTAAAGTCTCTCCACCCCCTGCACCCCCGNNATGCCCCAATTGGCTTACTAATCATAAATCACAAATTCAGCATTCAAAAATTGTATTTAAACTCCCATTTGCATTTTTAAAAACTCCTGCTATCTTTGCACGCTCAAATAAAAAAGTCGCGAAATGCAAGTTACATCTGAAGTTAAGAAGACAATATTTAAAACCTACGGTGGTTCTGAAAAAAACACTGGTTCTACATCTGCACAAATAGCATTGTATACCGAGAGAATCAACCACATGAGTGGCCACCTTGAAACCAACAAGAAAGACTTTAGCAACACCCGCTCGCTGATACGTTTAGTAGGCAGAAGGAGAAGGTTGCTGAATTATATGATGAAGCAAGACTTGACTGGTTACCGTCTTTTAATTGAGAAGTTAGGTATCAGAAAGTAAACGATAAAGTAAAGGGATGGCTAAGGCCGTCCCTTTGTTTTTGGCCCCTTCCGTCCCCAAAGGGGATACTAAATCTGAAGGGGCAAACCGCTCAAAATAAAGCGGTTCTCCTATCAGGAGTAAAAGAGTTGCCTGACAACTCTGAAATTGATGACAACAGTTGAGTAGGTTCTGGGATGGGCTCAACTGAAATTGATAACTATCCCGTTTCGGGATGAGTTAAATCTTCCCACCAAAGGTATTCTTTAGAACATTGATTTCTAGGCAATTAAATACTGTAAATTAACTTTTAACTATAAACGATGAACATTATTAAAAAAACCATTGACCTCGGAGGAGGCAGGATTGTTGAGATTGAAACGGGAAGATTAGCCAAACAGGCTGATGGCGCTGCCGTTATTAAGTATGGTAACACTATGTTACTGGCAACCGTGTGTGCAGATAAGCAAGCCAAAGAAGGCGTTGACTTTATGCCATTAACGATTGAATACCGCGAAAATATGGCTTCAGTAGGCCGTATTCCGGGTAGTTTCTTTAAAAGAGAAGGACGTAGCACCGATGATGAAATATTGGTTGCCCGTTTAATTGACCGCGCTTTACGTGCGCTTTTTCCGGATGATTACCATGCAAATGTGGTAGTTCAGGTAACCCTTATATCGGGCGATTTGAATGAAATGCCTGACGCCCTGGCTTGTTTAGGCGCTTCGGCTGCATTAGCTGTATCTGATATCCCTTTTAACGGGCCTATATCTGAGGTTCGTGTTGCCAAAATTGGGGGCAAACTGATTATTAACCCATCTATAAGCGAAGTTAACAGCGGCGCTACGATTGATTTGATAGTAGCTGCATCGGCTGAGTCAATCATCATGGTTGAAGGCGAAATGGCTGAAGTTAGCGAAGCTGACATGGTTGAAGCCATCATATTTGCTGATGAAATGATAAAGAAACAAGTTGCTGTATTAAAGGAACTTGAAGTTGAAGCCGGAAAAACGGTAAAAAGAACTTACCAGCACGAAATACATAACGAAGACCTTCGCGCACGCCTAAATGCTTTCTGCTTTGACAAATGCAAAGAAGTAGCAGCAAAACAATTAGCCGACAAACACCTGCGTGGTGACCTTTTCGATGCAATAAAAAATGAGTTTTTAGCTACTCTGACCGATGAAGAAAAGAAGACTTACGCCTTCCAATTAGGCCTTTACTGGCACGATGTTGAGAAAAACGCGGTGCGCGAGGTGATGCTGACAGAAAACAAACGTCTGGATGGCCGTAAGATGGATGAAGTTCGTGCTATATGGAGCGAAGCAGGTTACCTGCCCGGCCCACACGGTTCAGCTCTGTTTACCCGTGGAGAGACTCAATCTTTAACCACGGTTACTTTAGGTACCAAGCTGGATGCCCAGTTAATTGATGGGGCTATCTTTAATTACGACAAAAAATTCCTGTTACACTATAACTTCCCGCCATTCAGCACCGGCGAAGCGCGCACACCACGCGGAACCAGCAGGAGGGAAGTAGGCCATGGTAACTTAGCACACCGTGCTTTGGAAAAAATGATGCCACAGGATACCCCTTATGTAATCCGTATAGTTTCTGATATCCTTGAATCTAATGGTTCATCATCTATGGCTACAGTTTGCGCAGGCACACTGGCTTTAATGGATGCAGGTGTTAAGATTAAGAAAGCAGTTTCGGGTATTGCGATGGGCCTGGTTACAAACGAGACCACAGGTAAATATGTTATCCTTTCAGATATCCTGGGAGACGAAGATCACTTAGGCGATATGGACTTTAAAGTTTGCGGAACTGCCGATGGTATTACCGCCTGCCAAATGGACATAAAGATTAAAGGCCTTAGCCGCGAATTACTGGCAGCAGCTTTGGAACAAGCTAAACGTGGCCGTTTGCACATTTTGGGCGAAATGAATAAAACCCTTTCAGAACCACGTGCCGATTACAAACCACAGGCACCACGTGTTGAGCAGATAATGATTGAGAAAGAATACATTGGCGCTATCATCGGGCCCGGCGGCAAGGTTATACAGGAAATGCAGAAAGAAACCGGCACTACCATCATTATTGAAGAAGTTGGTAACCAGGGTAAAATTGAAATCTTCTCGCCAAACAAAGAAGGTATTGATGCTGCAGTTAGAAGAATAAAAGGCATTGTAGCAGTACCTGAAATTGGCGATGTTTATGAGGCTACTGTTAAATCAATTATGCCTTATGGCGCTTTTGTTGAATTTATGCCTGGCAAGCAAGGCTTGTTGCATATTTCAGAAGTAAGCAACAAACGTTTAGAGAGCATGGAAGGCGTTTTGAAAGAGAACGAAGTAATTAAGGTAAAACTACTTGGTATAGATAATAAAACAGGTAAATTCAAATTATCGCGCAAAGCGTTGCTTGAATCGGCTGAATAATTTACTATTACGTATTAAATAATATAAAGGCGGACTTCGGTTCGCCTTTGTGTTTTTAGGAGCATATCAAAATGTCGCTAATTTTTTCCCTTATTGCCGTTGGCTTCAGCCAACGGAGTATAATCAAAATCTCTGTCGGCTTTAGCCAAAAGNNAGCAGACGGCAATAAAGAACTTTCAAAAAAATTAAATCGGCAATTTGACACGCATCTGTGTTTTCCGCAATCTCTCGAACTTGAAGAACAATTCGTAATTTTGTGTTTGAATGGCAGAGTCATTAACCATATCGGTTATTAAAATCCTTTACCCTGACGAATGGGTTTTGCTCGGAAATCCAATTATGGATGACAGCAAAATTGATGTGCTGGAGGGAATCCCTATATATCACAGCAAGGATAAAAAAGAGGTTTGTTATATAGGAAGGGACAAAACCCTGAACTTTGATAAAATTACTTTGATATATACCGGTTCATTTAAGCCAGTTAGAAAAATTACAGGTATTTTCAACCGCATAGTAAAATGACCTACAAGTTTAGGCGTGAACCGGAAAGCGGGTTAATACTTGTAAATATTGAAATGTATATATTATGGCAACTAAGAAAAAGGAAATTTTTTTTGTAAGGGAAACGCCCGATAACTACAACTTTGATATTACTAAAGCAAAGCAAATAAGCAGTGCTGAAATAGAGCGGATACGCAAAGCCGGTAAAAAGAAACGTGGTAAAGCCGCATAAATATCTTACTATAAATCTGGCTTAGTTCAGCATACCTGAAATAATAAAACGAAGTAATTAAAGAAAAGCAACTTGGCATTGACAACAAAACAGGTAAATTCAAATTGTCACGCAAAGCATTGCTTGAATTGACTGAATAGTTTGAGCAGTAATGGCTTATACATATAAAATGACTGCCTCTACAAGGCGGTCATTTTTATTTATGTGGCGTAAGTGTAACAATTATAGATGTAAGTGCGTAAATGTTGTTAGATGATTCCATTTAAACTACACTTATGAGGCCTCTAAGAATTACCCATAACATTTCGCAGCGAGATAGTCAGGTAGATAAATACATGAGTGAGATTTCGAAAAACGAACTTCTCACATCAGAAGACGAAGCTATGTTAGCCCGCAAAATAAGGTTAGGCGACAGCGATGCGCTTGAAACCATGGTTAAGGCAAATTTGCGTTTTGTGGTTAGTGTTGCCAAACAATACCAAAACCAGGGCCTGCCGCTAAGCGACTTAATCAACGAAGGAAATTTAGGTTTAATCCGCTCGGCATATAAGTTTGACGAAACAAGAGGATTTAAATTTATTTCGTATGCGGTGTGGTGGATTCGCCAGGCTATTATGCAGGCAATTGTAGAGCAATCGCGTATCATCAGGCTACCAGTTAGCAAAGTAGGCGCTTATACTAAAATTACCAAAGCTTTCCACTCATTTGAACAGGAATACCAGCGTGAACCGGATGTAGAAGAGTTGATGGAAATGCTGGGCATGACCAAAGACGAAATTGATGAGTATTTCCGGGTAAATACTTCCACTTTATCAATGGATTTTAAGATAACCGGTGTAGACGAATCGTTGAGCGATATGATGAGTGATAAAACGGCAGTATCGGCCGAAGACCAACTGATGCAGAAAACAGTTGAATCGCAGCTAAACACTGCTCTTTCGGGACTTACTGACAGAGAATCAGAAATCATTACTTCATACTTCGGCCTTAATGGTAAAATACCTATGACGCTGGAAGAAATAGGCGAGCGTTTTGACCTTACCCGCGAAAGAGTGCGCCAGATAAAAGAGAAATGCATCAGGCAGCTGAAAGAAAGCACCAGCCCTCATTTGTTGCAGGCTTTCATTCAATAAAGATTATTCACCACTAACAAAGAGTTCCTTCATCTCGGTTCCTGGAAAGTTCTCCGTCAGCAATGGTGGGGACTTTCTGTTTTTAGGGGAGAGTGTCAGCCCCTTCCGTCCCCTAAAGGGGAAACCAGAGCAGCCACCGTGTAATGGGCAACCCTTCAAACTAAATTGGTCGAAGTATTTATGTTTTGTAAAAGCCTGATTTTATCTGATAATTTCTGCAAATCAAATTTACTTTCTTTAATTACCTCATTGTTGGTAAACCGGATAACGGTTATTCCCATTGCCATCATATCCTCATCTCTAAAATCGTCATATTCTTTTTGAAAATCGGAGAGTTGATAACCTCCATCTATTTCAATTACAAATCTCAATTCATGGCAATAGAAGTCTGCAATAAATGTTGCTATCGGATGTTGTCTTCTGAATTTAATGCCAATTAGCGTTTCGGCTTTAAGCAGGCACCACATTGCTCTTTCTCCTTTGGTTGGGGCAAGCCGCATTTTTTCAGCAAACTTGAATAACTTCATGGATGCACCATAATACATAGGTAGCTTATGTTTCATAGTGTAAATTTATTAAATGGCCAAAAAGTAGCAAATTGGTTGTATTGGGCTCCGGTTTCCCCTTTAGGGGACGGAAGGGGCTGAGCCTCCAGCCAAAACAACCGCACCAAATATTAAGTGCAGGGTTAAAACCCGGTAGTTTTTTCTTTCCATCTTTGCATCGTGAAAACCTTCGAGCAAACCATTTCCTCCTTAACCGAACTCCCTGAACTAAGCAACGCCATCCTGCAATTCTCTGAAGGCAGAAAAGTATTTGCCTTTCACGGCGAAATGGGCTCAGGAAAGACTACTATTATCAAGCAACTATGCGGCTTGTTAGGCTCACATGATAACTTTTCGAGCCCCAGTTATAGTATTGTGAATGAATATTTGGTTGAGGGCAACGGTGAAAAGATATACCATATTGATTTGTATCGTTTAAAAGATATTGACGAAGCGCTGGCCATTGGTGTTGAGGATTATATAACCGGCGATAACTATTGCTTTATTGAATGGCCGGAATTAATTGAGGGGCTGTTGCCCCAAAATGTGCTAAATGTGTCCATAACCCATGAAGGTGATATGCGCAAAATATCTATCTTTATGGGGTAATTTTACCAGTCTATGGCGGACAGAAAAAAAGGTTTTGAAGGAATAACCAGTAAATTGGGGCTACAACCTATGGAATCTCCAGCCATGGTAGCCCAGAAAAAAGCCAAACTGTTTATAGGTATACCCAAGGAAACCAGTTTTCAGGAGCACCGTATAGGGCTAACCCCCGAATCGGTAAAAACTCTGGTTGCCAATGGCCATCGTATTTTAATTGAGCGCCATGCCGGTAAAGCTTCCCATTTTTCAGATAACGATTACTCTGAGGCAGGCGCTGAGCTTACCAACAGCATTGAAGAGATATTTACAGCCGATGTAATTATAAAAATTGCACCGCCTACGCTGGAGGAGATAGAGATGATGCAGGTAAATCAAACATTGATATCGCCTATCCATCTTCCTACACTTAAAAAAGAATATATACAGCGGCTGATGCGGAAAAAGGTAACCGCCCTTGCTTTTGAATATACCAAAGACGATGCTGGCATGTTTCCGTTTGTGCGGGCCATGAGCGAAATTGCCGGCAGCAGTGTTATACTTTTAGCTGCGGAGTTTTTAAGTAACGCTAATGAGGGTAAAGGAATATTATTGGGGGGAATATCGGGCGTACCGCCGGCCAAAGTAGTAATACTGGGCGCCGGGGTAATTGGTACTTATGCTGCTCGTGCTGCCATAGGTTTGGGGGCCACGGTTTCGATATTTGATAATAACGTGTATAAGCTAATGCGACTGCAGGAGAGGATTGGCACACGCGTATTTACCTCAACTATAGCGCCTGCCATTTTGGAGCAGGAGTTACAGGCTGCTGATGTTGCCATAGGCGCTATACATAGCAAGAAAGGCCGCACACCGGTTATAGTTACCGAAGAAATGGTGTGCAAAATGAAACCCGGCAGCGTGGTTATTGACGTAAGTATTGACCAGGGCGGCTGTTTTGAAACTTCTGAAATCACCTCTCATGCCGAGCCTACTTTTAAAAAGTTTGATGTAATACACTATTGCGTGCCTAACATTCCCTCGCGGGTGTCGCGTACGGCATCGCATGCGTTTTCGAACATTCTAACGCCTATTCTTTTGCATTGCGGTGAAATGAGTGGCATGAAGAACCTGATTTACCAGGATGCCGGTATACGAAGTGGCATTTATCTTTACAAAGGCAACCTTACCAACGTTCACCTGGCCGACCTTTTCGGCATTAAGAGCAGTAACCTGGATTTGTTGTTTGCTACTAATTTGTAGAGGCCCCATTTTTTGATTCTGGTCTCGAGTAGTGACAAGTGATTGGCCTAGTTAGTGTGCCGACCCCTTCCGTCCCCGAAACGGGGAAACCAGAGCCAAATGCGCCGGTTAGTCCTGATTCTGCAATTAACTAAAACTTCAGTTATTATAACGACATGTGGCATGGCTGTTTCTGCCCTGGTCTCCCCGTTTCGGGGACGGAAGGGGTTGAGCGGCTACACTAAACAACTGACCTTAATTTAATTTGAACGACTAGGGTTCAGGCAATACCACTTCTTTTGCTTTGCTTGAAAAATAACTGTGCAGCACTACCGATAGCATAATCAGCAAGGTACCCACAAAGAAGCCCGGCCCCATTTGTTTATTCTCGCCAAATATTATAAACGCCAATGTAATGCCGTAAACGGGCTCGAGGTTAATAGAGAGATTTAAGGTAAAGGCTGAAAGATGTTTGAGCGCATTGAGCGAAAGCACCAATGGAAAATGTGTGCAAAACACTGCCAGCACAAAAAGCAGCACCCAGTCTTGATTTGAAGGGACGAGGGCAACCGGGTGAAAGATGTGGATGTATAATGGCAGAAAAATAGTAAGCGCCACCAGGCCGGATAGCAATTCATAGAATGATACCACATCGCTGCTTACCTCATGTACCACGCGCTTATTCAGGATATTGAAAAATGCGCCAACAAAGGCAGCCATGATGGCGAGGAAGATTCCAATGGAGTATGAATTAGTGTCGGCATAAAAGATGATGCAGATGCCGGCGATGGCCATAATACTATAAAGCAACTCCATCCGGTTAAATTTCTTTTTGGTTATAACCGGTTCTATTAAGGCGGTAAACAGGGTAGTAGATGAAAACAGGCTAAGGGTTATACTTACGTTAGAGTATTTGATAGCGCCGTAAAAAAACAACCAGTGTATCATCAGCAACACGCCGATGCCAAACAGGGCTACCAGGTTTTTAGTTGAAACCCTGAAGCTTTTGCGGGTAATAACGATGAAGGTAAACAGCGAAAGAGTGGTAATAATCATGCGGTACCATACCAACAAGCCTTCACTCATGTTTATGCTTTTGCCCAATACCGCCGTAGCACCCCACAGCAATATAGACAGGTGCATCTGCACATAAGCCTTGGTAACGTCAGATTTAGATTGATAGCCTTTAAGCATAAGGCAAAAGTATTCTTTTACTTAAATGCTAAAAGGCTGAATGGAACGCTGATTTTTTATGATCATTATGATTAATAATGATTCGGAACAGAAATGCAGGAAAAGGCTGTTTGGGTTTTTAATAATCCATGCATTGGTTTATTAAAATATGGTTATTTGTATTATCATCTTTCATCATAAAAACCATAAAAAATCAGCGTTCTATTGCTGTTTTATTTATTACTTAGTGCGCAATATGGCTACAGTTGAAATATATACGGATGGTTCGGCACGGGGTAACCCGGGGCCGGGGGGGTATGGGGCCATTTTAAAATACGGCAAACACGAAAAAGAACTATCGCAGGGTTACCGGCGCACCACCAACAACCGGATGGAGCTGCTGGCCGTTATAGTGGCCCTTGAATCGCTTACCCGTGAAGGTTTGGATGTGGACGTATATTCCGACTCGAAATACGTTGTTGAGGCCGTAAACCAGAAATGGGTATTTGGCTGGGTGAAAAAGAACTTTAAAGGAAAAAAGAACCCTGACCTTTGGAAACGATTTCTAAAGGTTTATCCCAAACACCACGTTAAATTTATCTGGATAAAAGGGCATAATGAACACCCATATAACGAGCGTTGCGATGTGCTGGCCACCACAGCTGCGGATGGCAGCGGCTTACTTGTTGATGTGGCATTTGAATCAGGTGCTGCGGCAGGGGAGGGGTTGTTGTAATGCGTTTTGCTGTATTATTTATCTCCGGGCACATCCTTCTTAGAATCTCCTCCGTTGAAACTTTCCATCATCCGCTGTGCCACTGAGCGCTGAACAATAGATTGCACATTAGCATTCATATTTCTCAGCTTAAAAATATTGTTGAATCCATAAAATCCGAATTCAGTTACTAGTTTTCCAATCAGCTCATCTGCAAACGATGAGGAAATAATATTTATATTTTCGAAGTCCAGAGTTATAATTTTGTTTGATTGTTTGTATACATTTATTAATTCATTTCTGATTTTTTCACCTGATTTTCTGGTGCCTACCCCGGATTCTTTTGAATGTAATTCAATTGTAATGTTACCATAATTGTCTTCTAATGATTCTATTTTAAAGTTAACTGGCTCATAACCACCCAAAGCTTTAGAGATAGATATTTCCTTACTGTAATCAATTTGGAAATCTACAATGCATCCATTGTCATAGGCTAGTTGTGGAATATTGCCGAATACAGTGGATTTATGATTTATCAGGTTATAGCATGCTGAACCTGAAATGATGCTCAATTTGCCGGTATTCTCACTTACAATTTGATGCAAGCCCCACAGTCCGTTTCCTTGCCCAATTTTTTTGTCTCTTGTTACACCCTCTTTAACTGCAAGTTTTAATGCCTCTGCGGGGTTTTGAGGCTTATGTATTGAGCTTAATAAAGAATTGTATATACCCTGTCCCGTATCATAAACGCAAAAAACAAAGTGCTTAGTAGTTGGATGAACCTGCCCCATTACATATCCGAAATTCTTTCCGGAATGTTGAAGTACGTTATCAAGAACCTCATTTATAGACCACTCAAATCCTTCTAATACGCCCTTTTCACAAACAATGATTCGCGAAAGTTCATCTACAAATGAATTTATTAGCATGTAAATGTCGTCTGCGCTGTCAAATCTCCAAACCTTGTCAAGGCTGGCATTTTTTGCAAGGTCTCTATTATCCTGTACTTGCAGCGGCTGCTTAATAGAAAGTTTTTTTAGGTATTCGGATAAATAGTAAAACTCAAAGTTAATTCCTCTGGAACTAACGTTTTCTATTATTCCGGTAATAGGCACACAAACATTGGGGAATGCGGCTGTAACACCTTTGAAGTTAAGAATCAGGTGCTTATTATATGAATTAAGTGAACTGTTTATGATTTCTACGAATTCCGAAACAACCTTAGGGCTTTTTAAGTTGTCAAAAATCAATTCATTCCCGTCTTGCCTTATAAACGCCTCCGATGGATTATTTTTTTTCATTTTTTATTGCTCGTGTTCAAATTTAGTTGATTTTATTTTTAAGTACACTAAATACGTATTATTTTCCTTTACACATAAACAGACAATGAAGATTGCATTTTGGGGAGGCTGTATTAACCGCCAGTATAACATTGCACCTGATAAACACTACCACGCCTTAGTGCGCCGGGCCATAGGTTTGCAAACCGGTGTTGCCCCCAAAACCTGGCTTCGATTTTATTCCTCTTTTCACGAAATGCAACGCGATACGCTGGCGTTGTTGAATGGAGATGCCCATTATGATTACCTGGTTATATTTCTGCGGCCTTTTACGCTGATGCCCCTGACCAAACCTCTTATCAGGTACACTGATAAAACGATGCAAACAAAGCTTGCCCTTAATCCCCGGTTTTCAAACAGGAAGTATTATGATGACATGGTGAAAGAGTATAAAGTAGTGACGGGGAATAAGGAGAGCAACGGGTTTTTGCATAAAGCGTTTCAGCGGCTTAATGATTTAGCGGGAGATATGCTTGGCTTACAAGAGTGGTCGAGAAAAGAAGTTATGGAGATGCTAGGTGAAGTGCATGCAACCGCCAGCGAAAAGCGCACTGAATTAATACTTTTAGGGCCGCCGCCTTATCCCTCCAATATGCGGATTAATAATTGTTGTATTGAATTAAACAGACAGATAGCCGGGTTTGCCAGGGACAATAATATTGTGCACGTAGATATGTCTATGGGCTATGATAAGGAGGGCAATCCTCTTTCGGCACCTGATGGGAAACATGTAAGCGAAGCAGGCCATGCATTTATGGCACAGGGAATTATTAAATACCTGCAACTACAATTTGAAGAACCGGCAGCACAGGTGGTTGAATAACTATTTCAGCGCCTGCTCCATATCCTGGATAATATCTTCTGCATCTTCAATACCCACGCTCATGCGCACCAGCCCATCGGTTATGCCAAATTTTTCGCGTTGTTCCTTTGAAACAAACGAGTGGCTCATAGATGCCGGATGTTGCAGCAACGTATCAATGGTGCCCAGCGAGGCTGTCAGGAGGCAGAACTTAATCTTCTTCATCAGTTTGTTGCCGGCTTTGTAACCATCTTTTAAATCGAAGGCTAATACGCCACCAAAGTTTTTCATTTGCTTTTTGGCGAGGGTGTGGTCGGGATGATCTTTCAGGCCCAGGTAGTGCACCGCCTTTACAGCGGGATGGGTTTGCAGGTATTTGGCCACCGTTAGCGAGTTAGAACTGTGTTTATCCATGCGCAGGCTGAGGGTTTTCATGCCATTATTTAACTGCCACGAATCAAAGGCGCTGCAAATACCGCCGGTTATTTTTCTGTTTTTCCACACTTTATTATTCATAAACTCGTAGTCGCGGCCAATTAAAATACCACCCAGCGCTGTGCCATGCCCGTTTAAATATTTGGTGGCAGAGTGTATTACAAAATCAGCTCCGTATTTAAGCGGTTGTTGCAGGTAAGGCGAGGCAAAGGTGCTATCAACCGCTAGTTTTACTTTGTATTTAGCGGCCAGTTTGCCCAGCACATTCAGGTCGTAGCAGCTAATGGTGGGGTTGCTGGGAGTTTCGCAGTAAAGCAGCTTTACGTTCTTTTTACTTTTTAGCAGCGCTTCTATTTCATCGGTGTTCTTGAAGTCAATATACACCACTTCCATTTTATAAACTTCAGTAAAGTGAGTGAAGAAGTCTACCGAAGTGCCGTAAATATTTCCCTGTGCAATAATGCAATCGCCTGGCCGAAGAAGGCTTTGAAAGAGATTGGATATTGCAGTCATTCCTGATGAGAAGAGTAGGGCTTTGGCTTTTATATCCAGCCCGAAGGTTTCCATCTTCTCTAACTTCTCTTCAACCAATTGTGCGTTTGGGTGGGAGAAGCGGCTATATGCAAAGCCCTCAACTTTACGCCCAAAAATCTGTTGTGCTATTTCCGGCGATTCATAAATGAAGGTTGACGTGGTATATATAGGTAAGGTGTGGGGTAACACTTTCAGCTCTTTGTTAAAGGTATCGTGCGCAGTAATTGAGTTAAATCCCTTTGGAGATTTGTTTTTAGTGTTTTTCATGACTTTTAGTTGAGAAAAAATAATTTCGTGTTCCGAAAATAGAATTAAGCAATTTAAAACAACGTAAAAATATGTACACCATTCACCGTCACCTGCAGTTTAATGTTTGGGCCAACCAGAAAGTAGTTGATATGCTGGCCGATGTTGATGAAGCGGTTTTTGAAAAGGAGGTGATAAGCAGTTTCCCTACCATAAAGAAAACCTTATTGCATATTTGGGATGCACAATTATTATGGCTTACCCGTATGAAAGGGGGAAAAACTCCGATTTGGCCTAGTGCGGAATTTACCGGTGGTAAAGAAGAATTATTGAAAGGCCTGGTTCAAAGCGCCCAGGACCTGGCTGATTACATTGCTACCTGCGACCAGGCGTTTTTAGATAGCAAACTGACCTATAAAAACATGAAGCTGATTGAATACACCAATGGTGTTGAAGAGATACTATTTCATGTTGTAAACCACGGAACTTTTCACAGGGGACAGTTTATAACCATGATGCGCGAACTGGGTTATACCTCTTTTGAAAATATGGATTTGAGCAGCTATTTCAGGCTGTTTTAATTTTACGCCTTCCTTTATTGATTTTGGGCGGGAAGGGAATAGATTTATCTTTCGCAGGTAGATTTATATAACTTTAGACCCCGAAAACATGTACAACATCCAAAAGCATTTGCAATATAATGCATGGGCCAACGAAAAGATAGTTGGATTTTTAGCTAATGTAGATGATATGGTTCTGGACACCGAAATAAAAAGCAGTTTTCCAAGTATCAGAAAAACCATTATGCATGTTTGGGATGCACAGCAAATATGGTTCCTGCGCTTGCGGGGTGAATCCATTTCCGGATGGCCAAGCCAGGAATTTACCGGTGACACCAAAGAGCTTTTCAGCGCATTTATTGAAAGCTCGCATGCTTTTGTGAATTTCATTGCATCAAAAGACAAGGATTATTTAGAAGGCAAGGTAAGTTACAAAAACATGAAGGGCACAGATTTTAGTAATCCGGTTGATGTAATATTGTTTCATGTGGTAAATCATGGAACTTTTCACCGCGGTCAGATATTAACGATGCTGCGCGAACTAGGTTTTACGTCGTTTGAGAGCCAGGATTTGATTGCGTACTACCGTTTAGAAAACCAGGTTTAAAATACGGATGGAATATCCGTCAAACTATTCAGCTTCCAATCAGCAATTACAAATTTGGGATTATGAAAATGCCCCGGATCTGGTATTACCACACATTTCATTTTGGCCGATTTGGCAGCAAGTAAACCGAAGAACGAATCCTCTATAACCAAACATTTTTCGGCCCGGATGCCGAGGGTTTCGGCAGTGCGGATAAACACGGCGGGATGTGGTTTGCCAAACAATTCATGCTCAGCTGATACCAGGAGTTCAAAATAATCTTCAATATTCAGTCTTACTATAGTTGCTTTAATAAGCTTCATGGCTGATGAGGAGGCAAGGGCAATACGCATTCCTTTGCCTTTAAAAAAATCAAGTGCTTCATGCACGCCCTTCATGGCCTGGGCGTGGTGTGTTATGGCTTCTACCATTCCGTCAATTACTTCATCATGTATTTCTTCTTTGGTTTTACCGGTCCAGGGGTGTTTGTGCCACCAGTGGTTTACTACCTCATCAAACCGGTAACCGGTGGTTTCCATGCAGTCTTTTTCGGTAAGATGCAGACCTACTGTGCCAAATACTTTGATTTCAACCTGCCGCCAAAAGGGTTCAGAGTCAATTAATACGCCATCCATATCAAAAATAACGGCTTCAAAATCTTTCAACATAACTGCAGATGTAAAATAGTAAGTTAAAAATGCGGTAAATTTGTTGCGAATAAACAATCTCCGTTGGACCTAATCTTAAAATTCTTTTCACATTTTACAGAGCCCGACGTAAAAACTGCCTTGCTGGTAATTCTCAACCTGATTTTGATAGAGAGTTTACTTTCGATAGATAATGCTGCCGTACTGGCTACCATAGTTATTGACCTTCCCCAAAGGCAACGGAAAAGGGCGCTCCGCATAGGTATAGTGTTTGCATACATTTTCAGGGGGCTGGCTTTGTTTTTTGCCAGTTGGCTGATTAAAATCACCTGGCTTAAACTGGCAGGTGGCGCTTACCTGCTTTACCTGTTCTTTACTTTTTTTTATGAGAAGATATTTAAGAAACATGAAGCTAAATCCGGCAAAAAGCGGCGCCACAGCACTATCCCCGGGCTCAACTATTTCTGGAGCACGGTTTTGATGGTGGAGTTAATGGACATGACATTTTCCATTGATAACGTATTTGCTGCTGTTGCCTATACGCATAACATTTACCTGGTGTATACGGGGGTTTTTATTGGTATTGTTACCATGCGTATTGTGGCCGGGTATTTTGTACAGCTAATGCGCAGGTTTCCATTTTTAGACACGGTTGCATTTGTAATTATTGGTATACTGGGCGTTCGCCTGTGCCTGGAGTTTGCCTGCTCGATACAACTGAACGGCGTTATTTGCAATATTCTGCAGGGGGAAACAGCAGATTTTTATTTCTCTATACTTACGGTGAGTATATTTCTGTTGCCTTTGGCTTCGTCAATGCTGTTTAATTTTCCGAAATGGAAGGCTTAAACCGTAGCTGAGCTTTTGTCAAACATTATTCCCTTACCAACAACTGTATAGTAGTGCGCGATATTTGGCGTAACAGCACATCTTTATTGAGCGTAAGCTTATCAATTATACCCTGGTTGTAGTGCCTGATGGTAAGCAGCGAAAGGTTATCGTTGCGGGTAATTGAAAAATCCTGTTGCAACTGCTCAATGATATTGTCAATTTTCTCTTTCTTAAAATCAACAGCTATTGAAAAGCTGATAGCCGCATTTTGCATCATGTTAATGCGCAAACGGTTTTCGGCAAAGGTGCTGAAGACTTTACTCAGGTGGTCTTCGGCAATAAACGAAAAGTCTTTGGCTGAAAAGGAGAGGAGTACCTGGCCCCTTTTCCAGATAATAATGGGCGGCAAAAAGCTGGTGTTGGCATTGGCTGAAATAACCGAGCCACGTTTATTATAATTAACAAAGCTGCGCACCTCTAACGGAATGTTCTTATTCTGTATCGGCTTAATAGTTTTTGGGTGAATTACGCTGGCACCGTAGTAGGTCATTTCAATAGCCTCGTGGTAGGTTATTTCGCTTAAAAACTGTGCATCAGGATATTCTTTAGGGTCGGTGTTCATAATACCTTCCACATCCTTCCAAACCGTCATGCGTTCGGCGTTAAGTGAGTAGGCAAAAATGGAGGCGGTATAGTCAGAACCCTCTCTGCCCAAAGTGCAGGCAAAGCCTTCCGGAGTGCTGCCCACAAAACCCTGGGTAATAACAAAGCCGGTTTTTACCAGCTCAGCCACCTTTTGTTCTATAGCCGTTTCTGTCTTTTTAAAATCCACTTTACCTTCGGTATAGGCGTTATCGGTAAACAAAACCTCTTTTACGTCCAGCAAGGTATTTTTTAAGCCCAGCGAATTGGCATAGTCGCTTACCACCGTGGTTGAGAGGTATTCGCCAATAGAAACCACCTGGTCGTATATGTAATTGTAGTTTCTTGAATTGTTGTGTTTAAGGAAATCGCGCGCGTTTTCAATTAGTTTTTTTACATCTGCCACTGCATGGTCGAAATTACCATTGGTATACAGGTCCTTCATAATGGCCAGGTGCTTATCAAACAGGGTATCCAGGGCTTTCTCCCAACCCGCGTTACCGGCGTAGTAAAGGTTTACCACGTTCTCTAACTCATTGGTGGTTTTGCCCATGGCAGATATTACCACTACCTTATCGTTGGTGTTATTTTCTTTAAGGATAGTTGTTACATTTTTAACTGCCGCAGCATCTTTAACCGATGCCCCTCCGAATTTATAAACCTGCATATTTCAAATTGTGATTTTTAAAAATCCAAATGCAATCCTCACCCTGCCCTCTCCGAAGGAAAGGGTTCAAAGTCCTTCTCCTTCGGAGTCCCGATAGCTATCGGGATAGGATGAGGACTCCCTCAAAAAGTCTGGTGCAAAGAGGTTACATAATTTACTATCTGCTCTTTGCTCATTTTACAATCTATCCATTCGGCATCAAAGGTCACTCCAAGTTTTTCATACATTTTTATGGCAGGCTCATTCCATTCAAGTACCTGCCATCTCATTTGGTTTACCCCTCTCAGTTCGGCTTCTTTAATCACTTCGTTCAGTAATCTTTTGCCAATACCGAATTTTCTGAATTGCCCGGTTACAATAAGATCGTCCAGGTAAAGAATCTTTCCTTTCCAGGTAGAGTAAGCGGTATAATATAACGCCATGCCTATTACATCTCCTGTGGCTACCTCTTCGGCAATAAAAACTTTGTAGATGGAGTGTTTGCCAAATCCATCCTCGCGCAGCATCTGCTCGGTATTAACTACCGCCTCAGGTGCACGCTCAAATTCAGCCAGTTCTTTAACCAGCTTGAACATACCTGGTATGTCCTTTTCGTCGCCGGGCCTGATAATAAAACTCATTTGCCTTCGTTTTTTTGAGGCGCAAAGATACGCAGCGGCGCTTATTTTAAAAGTGTTTTAAGCGGCAACGCGATATTTATTGGCTTTAAAGTGTGCTTCTTTTAGCACAGGTGCAGCGCATAGTTTTATATCGGGCTTGCGATTAAGGGCTGAATCACTTAGGTTTGCCCGGAAGGAGAAACCATTTAGCAGTATGAGGAAAGGAATGAAGTTTGAAGAATTTGTTACCGAAAATGCCGAGGTTGAGCTGGGCAAGTTGCTGCTTTCGCTGGCAGAGGGTTGTAAGGTTATTTCGCACATGGTTAATAATGCGGGATTGCTGGATGTACTTGGGGCCAACGATACTACTAATGTACAGGGTGAAGAAGTGCAGAAACTGGACGACCTGACCAACAAAATTTTAATGGATTACCTGAAAGCCAGCGAAACCTGTGCAGGCTATGTGTCAGAAGAGAACGAGCACCAGGTAACTTTAAATGCAAACGGCATCTTTACTGTAGCTGCCGATCCTTTGGATGGGTCATCAAACATTGAAGTTGCTGCGCCCATAGGTACCATTTTTGCGGTTAACGAAAGACTTAGCCCTAAAGGGGTAGAGGTTGAGGACCGGGATTTTTTGCAGAAAGGTACAGTTACCAAAGCGGCAGGATATTTTATTTATGGCAGTTCAACCATTTTGGTAATGTCCATAGGGTATGGGGTTATTGGGTTTACGCTGAATACGGCAGATAATGAATTTTATTTGTCGCACCTGAATATAACCATACCAGCCAAAGGGAAAACCTATTCCATTAACCAGGGTAACGTAGAGAAATTTGATGATGGTTTGAAGAACTTTTTAACCCACTGCGCAACTATTGATAAGGAAACCTCCAGGCCTTATTCGTTGCGCTATATCGGTTCAATGATTGGCGATATACACCGTAACCTGCTAAAGGGCGGCATTTTTATATATCCGGCTAACAAGGGTGAAACCAAAGGTAAACTGCGCTTGTTGTATGAATGTATCCCCATGTCGTATATTACAGAACAAGCGGGAGGAGAGGCTACCGATGGCAACCAAAGAATACTGGAATTACAACCCACAGGATATCACGAACGTTCTGCTATATTTATAGGCTCGAAAAATATGGTTCAAACGGCGATGGGTTTTCTGCATGCAATGGTTAAACAATGAGGCACTTTTTTTTAATTTTGATATCACTCTTCGCCACGCATATTTTGTATGCTTCAGGCATTGCGGCACATAACGACAGTGTTACGGTACATGAAAACGCTGAAATAACTATTGAAATTAATTTTCTTGTTTCAGGTGCGCAGGGTGCACTTACTATAACTATTGCCCCACCGCCAATGGATGGCGCTGCAACTGTAAATGGTAATGCGGTATTGTATAAACCTCAGCAGGGTTTTTTTGGTGTTGATTCGTTCAAATACCAGGTTTGCGATACTACACAAGCCTGTGCCACTGCCGAAATTTATGTAACGGTTGAAGGCACAAACCTTCCACCGGTTATTGGAACTGATAGTTATACTTTTGCAGATACGGTTACTTCGGCAGTTTTAGATGTACTGGCCAACGACAGCGATCCCGGGAACGACACCTTATACGTTGCCGCCGTGCTGAATGTTGATAGCAATATGGGCTCGTTAAGTTTAGATTCGGCTACGCACAATGTAATATTTTCGCATGCGGTTTATACCTGTGGCAGTACGGTTTTTGATTACGTGGTGTGTAATTTGAGCAGGTGTGACACCGGAACTATAACCATTAACATTGCCTGCCCGGATAGTATCTTTTTTCCGCAGGGCTTTTCGCCCAACGGGGATGGCAAAAACGACCTGCTGGTGTTCCGCGGGCTGGAGTATTTTTCACCGGCAACTATCAATATTTTCAACCGTTACGGCACCTCTGTTTATCAAAGCACCGACTATTTGAACGATTGGGATGGCACTGACCTTGATAGCCACCACCCGCTGCCTGATGGTACCTATTTTTACGTGCTGACCTTGCCCAGCGGTAAAACCTATAATAATTATGTTATTATAAACCGGTGATAGGGAATGGCTTGCCACGGAGGCACTAAGAACACTAAGTTTTAATAAGCGAATTTAAATCTGCCATGTTTTTCGGAAGAGGGGTTATGGGCTTAAACAATTGCGCAGGGTTGAAATGAGATTAGCTAAAGACAAAAATTTCTTATTCTTAGTGTTTCTTTGTGTCCTTAGTGCCTTTGTGGCAAAATTTATTTTCAATTGAGAAATGGACTCTGAACGGAAACCCTTTTTAACCTGGCTTATATTTATTACGGCCGTTGGCGCTGCCCTAAGGATGTTTCGTTTAAACGAAATACCTTTTACGTATGATGAGTTGAGCGCACTGAGCCGTACCCATTTTAACTCGTTCCACGATTTAATACAAAAAGGGGTTGCAGGTGATGGACACCCGGCGGGGGTGCAGGTATTTCTTTACTACTGGGTTAAAATATTTGGCTACCAGGAATGGGCGGTGAAATTGCCTTTTATTTTAATGGGCATACTATGCATTCCGTTGATTTACCAGATAGGGAGAAAGTGGTTTGGCAAGAGTGAAGGTATTATTGCCGCTTGTTTAATGGCGGGGCTGCAATACCCCGTAATGTATAGCCAGATTGCGCGGCCGTATATATCAGGCCTGTTCCTTATTTTGTTACTGGCCGTTATCTGGAACTCGGTAATGGCCAAAGCTACTGTCCGCAATTTATTTGCTTTTGCTGTTGTGCTGGCATTATGCGCATACAACCATTATTTCAGTTTGCTTACGGCTGCCGGTATAGTGGCTACCGGTTTGTTTGTTATTGACCGAAAGTATCTTCTGAAATACATGCTGGCCATTCTGTTTTCGGTGGCTTTATGCCTGCCACATAGTCATGTTTTTTTACAGCAACTTCAGCTTAAAGGGTTGGAGTGGGTGCCGGCGCCAACTCCAGGTTTCTTTAAAAATTATCTCTATTACATTTTCAATTTCTCTGATTACATTTTGGTAGCGGTCACGTTGCTGTTGGCGCAAGGAATATACTTTTATACAAAATCGAAGCCTCCGGTTAAACTCAAATTCAGGCTTATTGCCTTACTTTGGTTTGCCATACCGGCTGCTATAGGTTATTTCTACTCGGTTTACCGGGCACCGGTGCTTGAAACTTCGGTGCTGATATTTGGGTTTCCGTTTCTGTTATTATTTATCTGTTCGTTTGTAACCCTTCCCACTTCATACTTCAGGGATATTGAAATTGGCGTGTTGTTGTTGATACTGATAGTTAGTTTAGGCTGGGAGCGGAGTTATTACAAGTTATTTTACCATGCCGAAACTGAAATGTTTGCCCGGCATATAGCAGGGTATGAAAAGGCATACGGTAATGGCCGGGTTATAGCGGTGGTTAATACAAATCCAGAGTATCTTGATACGTATAAGAAGAAATATAACAGCGGATGGAGCTATCAAACCTTTGAATCTATTGGGGACAATCCTGCATGGAGAAGATGGCTGGAAAAAAGTGATGCAAAATATCTGATACTCTGTAATCCGCCAATTGAATGGGGAAGTCAATACCTGGCAATAGCCCGCGAGTATTATAATTGTGTTGATAGTATTTACCAGGGCTTTACAACAGATATTTATGTGCTGAAAAAAGGAGCAGATGGATGTAAACCCGATCAGGTGCCTTTATTTAGTTACACGCTTAATGACTCAACGGGTGTTCGTGTTAAATATAAAGTGAAACCTTCAGTAAATGAGGCTAAGGGAATTTATGTAAGTTGTGATCCCCCCGGCGCTGCAGGTTTATTTTTTACAACCGCCAGGCAACTGGGTTTTGGTGAAAAGCTCAGGGTAAATATATCGGCAGATGTTTATGTGGATTCAACAAAACCTGAAGGTTGTTTCACTTTAAAGTTTAGTGACCGGGAAGGGCGGGTTTTGGAAGAAAGGGAAAGCCTGATTCAGAGCTTTGCGGGTAACGATACAGGATGGCATACGGTATACTTAACTGCCAGATTATACCACGCACCTTCAGTTAAAAAGGTTGCGTTTATATCCGCTGATCTATATGGCAAACCAGAAACCTGCACTAAATTCAAAAACTTTAAGGTTGAAGTGGTTCCCGATAACCCCGTTTTGTATTCCCTCATAAAAAAGTAAGTTTTCGGGGTTAAACTCCCAACTTATGTTTTTTAATCAGCCAACTGTTAATACATTGAATTAAAACGTATCAAAAACACACCGATACAAGCTCTGAATTGTGCTGATTATTCAAAACTGCCGAACAGAATGATTCAGTCAGCCGTATATAACAACGCGAATTAGTTTGCCAAGAGACCCCCTGACCGGGCAAAATTTTGTAAATGATAGTTGATTATGAGGAAGTTTACTTTGGGAATTGTGAATTATGGAAAGGAATTTTGCCTACGCCTGGCCAATGCACGGGTTACCGAGGCTGCGTTGTTTGCAGCCAATAAAGAAAACGAAGAGCTGGCTGTAGAGATAAAGCGTCTGAACCAGGAACTTGACCAGTTTGCTTACATCATTTCGCACGATTTAAAAGCACCCGTAAGGAATATAAGCAGCTTTATGAAATTGCTTTCAAACCGCTTTAGTACTACGTTGCCTCCGGATGGGAAAGAATTTATCCATATGGCCCAGATTTGTTCCGACAGGCTTGGCCAGCAGATAGATGATATGCTGTCGTACTGCAGGGTAAACAGAAACCTGCCACCCGCAGCTGACATTGATTTGAACGAGGTTGTAAGGACTATCTCAATGGAGTTGAGTGCCAAATTGAACGAGGCCAACGCTGAGATAATAGTTGAAAAAGGTCTGCCATTATTAAAAGACGCGCATTCAAGTATGATATACCAGGTGATGCAGAATTTAGTGGCCAATGGCATTAAGTTTAACAACAACCCCAACCCGGTAGTGGTAATTGATTACAAAGAAGAGGCAGACCGGGTTTGTTTCAGTGTAAATGACAACGGTATTGGCATACCGAAGGGTTTTGAGGGAAAGTTGTTTCAGATGTTTAAACGTTTACACACCCAGGACCAGTTTGAAGGCACTGGTATTGGATTAGCTTTATGTAAAAAGATAGTTACTTTCTATAAAGGTGAAATCTGGTACGAAAGCGGGAAAGGCACCGGAACTACCTTTTATTTTACACTACCCAAACACATGGTAGGCCATGCAATGCCTAAACTTCCGGGGCTTACTATACAGGTAAACCTGGTTTCCAAAGCGGCATAAAACACAAAAGCCGCTAAATGTTTACGAAACACCTAAACGGCCTTTGAGTATTTGCGCAGGTTAATCCTATAATGTTTTCGATAGAAATTTGTTCAACTCAAAACGGCTGTCGGCTACATCCAATGCCAGGTTTTTCATGCGGCTTAACAGCCCATTGTTGGTGCTAACGCTATGCTCATTGGTATGGCCGGGACTCTTTTCAGCCGATCTTTCAATAGCTGCTTCACGGCCTCTTATGTCGTGGCCTAAAGTTTCAATTACCTCTTTCAATACAATAAATTTAGGCAATGACTGCTCTGTTGGGACACGATTGCCAAAATATAATTTTAAATAATTATCTATTGAAATTTCCTGACAAATTAATTCAAAATACCGCTATCCTTTGGCGGTTTTCATTTTTTGAATCTCCTTGTAACTTTTTAGGTCGCGCACGTTGGTCTTGAACGCGGTTTGCAGCACTTCATCAAAGGTTGCGTCTATTTTGAAAACTTCATCGTACTTACTTGGCTTTTTCTTCTTAACTGATTTTTTTGACAATACCATTTTCATGCAACAAAGATACAAAAAAAGTTTCCCGTAATGTCCATTTAATTTTACTTTTGGCTAAAATCTAAACCTATGGGAGAGCAAATTTTAAGAGATTCGCATGGAACTAAACTCGGCTCCATTAAAGAAGAAAATGGTAAACTCGTAATCAGGGATGCGCACGGTACGGCAAAAGGTTCCTATGACCCCAAAACCAATACTACAAGAGACGTGCATGGGAGTAGCATTGGGACTGGAAATTTATTAGCAACGCTATTATAAGTTGCTTAATTTTTGAATTTATTGTATTCCCCCATCGAAGAAAATTTGGTAGGGGTGGGGATTTCTGTGGCTTCAACGTCAATAGTTTTGACTTCGCCGTAAACGAGGTCGTTCCAACTTAACCTTCGGCTGCATTTGGTAAGCGTGTTTTCAAATCTTTCGCGGTCATTTAGGTCGCGGGTATTGAAACGATAGGCAAATTCATCGCAATAACGGTCAAGATGTTTTTCTGAAATATGGTGGTAAATTCCAATGATGCCACGTTTGAATAATGACCAGTAATTTTCGATTGTGTTGGTATGTATATCTCCGTTCACGTATTCGCCTAATTTGTGATTAATAACCATGTGGTCGAATTTGGCGCGTAGTTTGTTATAGCCGCCCCATTCGTCAGTCATAAGCTGTGAGCCAGGAGCGACATGCTTGCTCACCAGAGCGTGCAGAACGGCCTGAGTGCGGCTCTCTACTACTTGCGCCTTGACACGGCCATTGCGCTCTAGCATCCCAACCACGATGGTTTTATCGGCAGCGCCGCCGTGTTTGCTGGCGAGTATGGGCTTTCGGTCCTTGTGCATGTTCTTGAGTTTGCCGCCGATAAAGGTTTCGTC
>PMXD01000252.1:0-9416 GCA_003165895.1 Bacteroidota bacterium
TTGGTCAGTCTGCGATTTTAAGGATGAAGCATAAACATCATGCCCCTTAAACTCATGCATATTTGTAACAAGCGTTGTGCTGCGCATAAAAAAACTCTTCATCAGCAATGCGGCAATAATGTATAGAGGTATGCTTAACCACCAACCGCTTAATACCGATTTGTCTTTTGCCTTTACAATAGCTTCAGCTAACATATCCTGATGCTTTAAATGGGTAACTCCGGGTTTGCTCATCCGGATTAATTGCTCTTCAAATTTTTCTGTTTCCATAATCAATAATGCTGGTGGTTAAAATTGGTTGCATTTTTCCCTTAGTTTTTCCAGCCCCCGCGATAGCAGCGATTTTAAAGTCCCTTCATTCAGGTTTAAAATCTCTGCAATTTCCCTGTTATTTTTTCCTTCAAAATAACGCAGTGCAATTACCTCCTGGTGTTTTTCGGGTAATGTCTTTAACGCGCCGAGCACTTTAACAAACTGCTCGTGTTGCTGAAGTTCCGATTCCATCGCCTCTCTGTCCTGTTCCATATAACTTTTGAACTCCTCTTTTCTTTGTCTGCAACATCAAATTTTTCAAAAATGGAATTATGCCTTCGCCTGTTCCTGAAAAACATATTCACCTCATTGGTCGCAATCCGGTATAGCCACACTTTTACCGGTATACCTGTGTAATTAAAATTACCGATATGTAAAAAAGCCTTTAAAAAAGTGTCAGCGGCAATATCCGCTGTGGCATCAAAATCGCCGGTCCTCCGCAGTATGTAACCAAAAATGGGTACGTAATACAGCTTAAACACCCCGGCAAACTGCGCGGGGTCGGCCTTTATTTTATCTAATAGTTCAGATTCTGTCACTTGGCTTTATAACAGCGTTTAGATAATAATGCAAAGGTGCTTATTTGGTTGCAGTTTACATACCTGAACAGATAACCCAACAAATTCCCTTCCCCGGCTGTTATTACTCACTTAATACAAACTGTTTACATTAGAGCATTCAAATACAACACCAATGAATATAGGCATAGTCTGTTACCCTACTTATGGCGGTAGCGGTGTAATTGCAACCGAGCTGGGCAAGGCCCTGGCGCGCAAAGGCCACAAAGTGCATTTTATTACCTACCAGGAACCGGTGCGCCTCGATTCTTTTCATGAAAATATTTTTTACCACGAAGTCTCAGCCCTTGATTACCCCCTGTTTCAATACCAGCCTTATGAAAGCGCCCTGGCAAGCAAAATTGTAGACGTAGCCCGGTACGAAAAACTCGATATCCTGCATGTGCACTATGCCATCCCTCACGCTTCATCTGCATTAATTGCCCGTTCTATTTTAAAAGAACGCGGCTATAACCTGCCTTTTGTTACTACCCTGCACGGAACCGATATTACCCTGGTGGGTAAAGACCCCGGCTATAAACCCGTGGTAGAATATTCCATCAACCACTCCGATGGCATTACCTCGGTTTCGCAAAGCCTGAAAGAAGATACCTACAACAACTTTGGCATTACGCGCGAAATTGAAGTTATACCCAACTTTATTGATTTCTCGCGTTTTAAAAAAACCAACAAAGACCATTTTAAAACCGCCATTGCACCCAACGGCGAAAAAATATTAATACATGTTTCCAACTTCCGTAAGGTAAAGCGCGTTGAAGATGTGCTTCAGATGTTTGATATTGTATCAAAAAAAATACCCTCCAAACTATTTTTAGTAGGCGATGGCCCCGAGCGCATGAGCATGGAAATGCTTTGCCGCAAACTTGGCAATTGGGACCAGGTGCGCTTTTTAGGCAAGCAGGATGCAGTTGAAGACCTGCTGGCCATTGCAGACCTCTTTATACTACCCTCAGAAGCCGAAAGCTTCGGTTTGGCAGCGCTGGAAGCCATGGCAGTTGAGGTTCCGGTTATATCCAGCAACGCCGGTGGTATACCCGAAATAAACATCCATGGCAAAACCGGTTTTATGAGCAACGTAGGCGATTACGAGGACATGGCCAAAAACGCCATCTATATTTTAGAAGACGAAGGCCGCCTGAAACAGTTTAAAAAGAACGCCTACGCCCAGGCCCAACTTTTTAATATAGAAAACATCCTACCCCAATACGAAGCCTACTATCAAAAAGTAATCCGGTATTATAATGATTTGGAGTTTATGATTTAATATTTAAATGTGTCATTGCGAAGATAAAGACCTTCTCCGCAGAGTCTCCCCTTTCCGGCTTTGCGGAATGGGGGACTCTGCGTATGGGGCAGCCTATCTTAACGCAGAGTCCCCAACCTTCGGAAGGGAGACTCTGCGAGGAAGTGGGCAAAAAAATAAAAGAGGTATTGCTTGTGGCAATCTTCCGCTTTGTCTTAATGGCGCAGTACTAGTGTTCTAACAATTTAATNNATTAAATTGTTAGAACACTAGTAAAGACACAACGGAAGATTGCCGCAGCCTTTTCTCTAATTGATTTTTATTGAAAAGGCTTCGCAATGACATTGGTTTTATTTTATCCCCTCCTGCTGTAATTTAAGCCTTATGGTAGCCACTATCATATCAATAGCCACCTGGTTTTCGCCCCCCTGCGGAATGATAATATCTGCATATCGTTTGGTAGGCTCAATAAACTGAATGTGCATTTGCTTTACGAGCCCGTACCGGTCTAAAACATCTTTTACATTGCGGCCCCTTTCCTGGGTATCACGTTGAACTATACGCATCACCCGTTCATCTGCTTCGGCATCAACAAATATTTTAATGTTGCAGAGGTCGCGCAGACGGGGGTCGGTAAAAAGTAAAATACCTTCAACCATAATTACATGCTTGGGTTCGGTATGTATGGTTTCTGCTTTGCGTGCGCAGGTAACAAAATCATAAACAGGCTGCTCAATGGCTTTGCCACTTTTAAGGGTCAGCAGGTCGTTATACAACCGGTCAAACTCCAGCGAATCGGGGTGGTCGAAATTTATCTTTTCCTTTTCTTCATTGCTTAAATGGCTGTTGTCTTTGTAGTAGCTATCCATGTGCACAATGGCCACTTCCTGCGCAGGAAATTTCTCCAGTATCTTCTTCACCACCGTAGTCTTCCCTGAGCCCGAGCCACCTGTAATACCTATAATCAGCATCCTTTAATTTTTGCGCAAGATAGTTTTTTACTATTTCTTCTTTTTCACCCTGTTTAAAATATACTTAAAATCCAGGGTCAGGTAATTGTTGTACTCACCGTTTACCCGGGTGTCGGGTTCGGCGGCACGTATTTTTACCATGGAGTACGAAAACTTTCCGCCAATAGCATAATGCTTTTTAATTACAATATACATACTGCCAAAACCCGCCATGCCAAATTTGCGCGGCTCGCCCAATTGGTTGGGTTGGCTGGTAATATTTATACCGTCCTCATCAAATTCTTTATAGCGTGTTAAATAGCCCGGTGTTACGCCTATACTGGCTATTAAAAGTTCTTTATAGTGTGCATTAAGCGCTACCGCTGCCTCCACATAATCCAGTTGCACCTGGTATCCCTCTAAGTTAGTAGCATTAGGCGCATCATGGTCGCGGGCGCCCAGCATGCTGTAGTTAAGCTCCAGGCTTACCGAAAATATTTTATGAAACCGGGCCAGCGCTCCTATCCCTCCTTCAAATCCAAAATATTTATAACCGTATTGGTCATCGCCGTCAATCTGTGCAAAGTTAATCCCGGCATGAAAAAGGCCCGAAAACACCCCGTCCTTTTTATAGTCGTAAGGCCTGTCGCTGCCCAGCGGCTTTAGCTCAGGTAATTTTTCGGTTTGCTTTTTTACTTTAGGTTTTTTTACAACCGTTGAGTCTACCGATTCATCCACCGGCTCCTGCCAACCGGTTGAATCGCTCTGTTTTTTCTTCTTATTAAAGTCATAAGAGATAGTGCCATGGTTAATCTCCTGGGCCATTATCCAGATGGGGGCAGCAAATAATACCAACAACAGCATTTTTTTCATCAATGCAAGTTCGCTAATAAATAGGAAAGACTGAAATTAGGGCATGTAAACCGCCCCTGCCACTGAATCTTTCTTAGCACCGGTAACGCTCCGCAATACATTTACCTCGTTACGCACACGCAATACGCCCATAAAGGCTATTACCAGGGCTTCTTTAAATTTTACCAGTTCTTCGGCAGGTACTACCACATCAATATTTGCCAGTTGTTTAATACGCTCTATTAAAAAAGTATTAAACGCCCCACCACCGGTAGCCAGCATTTTTTCTTCTGAACCGAATTTCAGTTTTTCTTTGGCGGCAATGGCTTTAATGTGCCCGGCCACCTGTGCGCCAATGTGTTCGGTATAAGTACAAAGCTTATCATGCGCAGAAATATCAAACCCCTCTACCAGCGGCAAAATAAGTTCGCGGCTGTAACCATTGTCTAACGATTTGGGGTAATCCAGGCGGTAAAAATCAAGGGCGTTTAATCTTTCTAAAAGCGGTTGGTGTACTTTGCCCTGCCGGGCCAGTTCTCCACCTTCGTCATACTCTTTACTTAACCGGTTGGCCAGCGAGTTCAGCACCTGGTTGGCAGCGCAAATATCAAAAGCCACTATGCTTATGGGTTCATCAGTTTTACAGCTCACATTTGCAATGCCACCTATATTTAAACAAAACCGGTAACCGGCAAACAGCGACCGGTCGCCTATAGGCACTATGGGCGTTCCCTGTCCGCCATCAGCAATATCGCCCGAACGGAAATCGCAGATTACCGGCAGGTTGGTTACCGCTGCAATAGCTGAACCATCGCCAATTTGCGTGGTCATTTTTTTTTCGGGAAAATGAAAAATTGTATGGCCGTGCGAAGCCACCAGGTCAACCTTGCCCTGCAGGTTATGCCTGGCAATAAATGCATTTACCTGTTCAGCAAAATAATGGCCCAGTGCAGTGTGGCTTTGCCAAAGCGACAGGGCCGATGATACCGGCAAACTTTTTATTTCCTGCATCCACTCATCGGGGTATACTACCACATCTGTTTGAACAATATTAAAACTCCACTGCCCGTTTTCAACACCGAATTCGCAGTATGCGATATCCAACCCATCCAGCGAACTTCCGCTCATCAATCCTATTGCTTTATAAGTTTCCATCTACTTTTTTAAACGTAAAACAAAATCTGCCACCGCTGAAATTTCTTTGGGTGTAAGCTTATCTCCAAAAGAGGGCATGTGGCCACCGCCGTTAAAAATGGCATCCATAACCTCGTCTTTCCCATAATCAATTTGTCTGAGGTCCGGCCCCTTGTCACCGGTACCGGTTTCGCCATGGCAACGGGTACAATTTTCTGCAAATATAGCACCGCCATCAATAACTACATTTTTAGTCGGAGTTGATTTTTTGCTACATGAGGCAATAACAAACAATACCATCACCAATACAAAACCCGCTTGTCGCATAAAACATGTTTTGCGCTAAACTACAATAAGCCAGGAAATCAGGAAGTGGCGTAAACATAAATTACAAAATACAAGCCTCTCCAGGCCGGGGTCAGGTAATTACCGGCGATTATTAAGGTTTAGAACTTCAGAGGTGCTTCATTGAAAAGGGGAACCGGCAACAGTATTGCCAATTCCCCTTCAGATATTTCTGAACAGAAACCAAACTTCCGCATTTACTGTACCACAAATTTGCCTTCGCCAGCGGGTTTACCCTGGTTGGTGATAACGCGGTAAAGATACATACCGGCTGCATGTGCAGAAAGGTTAATATCTGTGTAAGGAGCAGTAAGTATGGATTGATAAACCATGTCGCCTAGCATGTTATAAATCTGCAGGCGTGGCTGTAAATCCATGATTAGTGAGGGTTGCGACAGGGCAATGGTTAGTTTGCCATTGTTAGGATTGGGGTATAGGCTTATTGTTTCTGCGGTTTCGGTTATTTCGCTTATACCAAGTGGTTGGGCGGTATCAAGTTTAAAAATCACACCATCGCCATCGGCGCCATCGGCGTAGGCCATGCCGTATAATGCATTGCCAACCAATATCACATCTCCGTAGGGACTGTTGCCAATGGTATCGCTGCAACTGGCATGGCAGAAACTGAAAAGTGTATTAAAATTACTGCCGCCGGTACTGATAGAAAATACACTACCATAACCGTTAGCCCCTCCGCCAAAGGTCATACCGTAAAGGGTGCTTCCTGCTATCGTTAAATCGCCCCGGGGGGTCTCAGAGTTGGTAAAGTTCCACATATCAGAATAACCGGTGCCGTTGGTGTTGATGGAGAAAATATTTCCATAGGCCAGCGTATCGCCGAATTCTGTCATGCCATACAAAACATTTCCGTTCAGGGTTAATGAACCAAGGGGTTTTGAACCGTTGTTGTTGTTAAAACTCATCAGGGTATCAAAGCCGGTACCATTAGTGCTAATGGTGAAGATACATCCCAGGTTATCGGCCCCGCCCTGCGATGTCATACCATATAAGGTATTTCCGGCCAGGGTTAAGTTACCGGTGGGCATAGCACCGTTGGCGCCGGTAAAGGTAATGAGGGTATCGTAACCTGCGCCGCTGGTATCAATGGTAAAAATAACGCCGTCGTTAACAGGGCCACCACCGGCCATGCCGTAAAAAACGCCGTTTGTATAAGTGAGTGAACCGGAGGGCTGGCAACCGATGGTGCAGGCGGCAACAGGGTCATCACCGAAGTTGTACAGCTTGGTATAGTTATTTCCGTTGGTGTCAATATAGAAAATCATGCCGCAAGTGGTGCATCCACCGGAGTCTGCCATGCCATTGCCGCACATGCCGTAAAGGCGGTTGCCCACAAGCACTAAATTACCAACCGGGGTATTGCCATCGAAGCTGGATATGCCGGCAAAGTTATGCATAACCCGGTACCCGCCGCCATCGGCGTTAACGGCGAAGACGGTGCCGCAGTTGCAGGCGCTGTCGCCCCCGGTGCCTGTTATGCCGTAAAACACGCCATTGGCGTAGGTTAAAGAGCTGATGGGAAAGCCACCGGCCGTGTCGTTGAAATTGTGGAGCACCGAATACTGGGCCTCCGCAGGTATTACAGCCAGCAGGCATAATACCGGTATGAACAGGTGAAGTTTTTTCATAACATTTTATTTATAATTTAAAAAAGATGTTCAACGGCAATTAACGGTGCGTGGCAAACCAACAAAGGATAACATTACAAGCCGGAATCAAAAAAACACGTAACCGGGGAAAAATGACATGGGGCCACTTAATGCATAGAAGCTTTCAGAAAGCAAGGTATAATTTTCCCTGATTGTAAGGTATTGATTTTTCGCATGTATTCCAAGTAAATTTTTGTTTAAATGTGCCGGAGGGGAGGTAAAGGCGTATTGTAAATGCTTTTGCCGGTTTCATCCTTGTTGGGCTATGCAGGTAGGCTATATTGCGGGACGGGTGGGGGGTAGCTAAGGCAGATCCTGAGTCAGCCTGGCAAAGGCATGGCAGGAAGACCTCAGGACAGTATGGGGGCCTGGATGGAAGCTGCATATATAGGAGCACGCTTAGCCTGGGGCAGGACTATGCTTCTTTTGTCATTGAATGGTCATAATTATCGAAAAAAAATATTTTATTGAAATGTGAAAAAAAATAGATAGTTTTAGTACAGTGAATCGCGGCATCTGAATTTTATCACTTTTAAAACATCTTTTATGAACGCTAAAAGTACCCTTCTGCCTGTTTTTGCATTAATTTTTCTGTTTGTTTTTAATGGTGTGGATTTGAAGGCGCAAAGCCTTTGGGCCCCTACGTTTAGTGGCGGTGCTACCAATGCCGGAACGCTGATGCAGGTGAATACCGATGGCAGCGGCTTTACCAGGGTTTATGATTTTAATGAGAGTAACGGAAGCAGCCCGATGGGTAGCGTGATACAGGCTGCCAACGGAAAGGTGTATGGCACTTGTGTAAACGGAGGTGCAGATAGTAGTTGCGTAATATACTGCTTTGACCCGGCCACCAATACGTATACTGATTTGTGGAACTTTGATATTATACACGGGGATTTTCCGATGAGTGGTATGATACAGGGGCCTAATGGTATACTTTACGGAGCAGGTTCGGCCGGAGGCCTGGATTCAACGGCTGGCAGCCAGGGTGGTGCAGGGGTTATATACAGTTTTGATCCTGCAACTAATACCTATACTGAATTATATGCGTTAAACGATAGTGTGGGGTATGCCCCTTGCGGAAGCCCTTTGCTGGCTTCGGACGGCAAGCTATATGGCCTGACCAGCGGCTTTGATTTTTACTATGATTCCATGATGGGCTTTGGCAGTATTTACAGCTATGATATCAATGCCGGTATTTATACCAACCTGCATAATTTTGCCGGCGTAACAGATGGTTTTGGTTTCGGAAGCCTGATAGAACGGAGCGGGATTTTTTATGGAATGACTTCAGGCAAGCCGCAATATGCACCGGAAATAATGGAGGAGGCTTTTAATTTTATACTGAACCCTTATGCGGCCGTAAACCAGGGAAACCTGTTTAGTTATAACCCTGCTACACAAACTTACACCAGCCTGTATAATTTTGATTCGGTGAGTGGCGGGGCGCCTTATGGTAGTTTGTTTTATGCAAACGATGGAAAATTGTATGGCACTACATCGGCCGGTGGCACTAATAACCTGGGAGTGATATTCAGTTTTGATATAACCACCAGTATTTATACCAAATTGTTTGATTTCGACAATACGCATGGCGCTGCGCCTATGGGTGACCTGATGCAATCTACCGATGGTAACCTTTATGGCACAACCAGCGCCGGCGGCGCTTATGGCAGTGGTGTGGTTTTCAAGTTTGACCCGGTTGCCCTTAACTGTACGGTGATGAATAATTTTGACGGTGTTTCAGGCTCGGCGCCATTGAGCGGTGCATTAACCTGGATAAATACCAAAGCGGCCACCGGCATTTTAACGCCTGTAAGCAACCTGGCGCTATCGGTTTATCCGGTACCGGCGCATGATTATATTACAGTAAGCATTCCATCGGCCACAGGCGAAAGCCCGGTATTTATTTTAAGTGACTTAGACGGCCGTACTGTTTGGGGCCCCGCCGCGCCAGCGGCAACCGGCAATGGTGAATTCAGGCTTAACCTTGATATGCTTGAAAGCGGAGTTTACCTGTTGCGCGCTACTACCGGCGATAATGTAATTACAAAGAAGATAGTGAGGGAGTAGTGTTGTAACGAACGGGGAAATACCGCAGCATGACGCTACGTGCATAGTGGAGCGTAGCTGGAAGCCATTAGTGTTCGAAACATGCGGTCTTTCATAATTAAGGCATTCGATCAGGCGCAAGTCTCACCTCCCCCTACGTTCCCTCCAGAGGGCATATGCGTTAAGTTAAGCATGGTCAAAATAGGCTGAAACTAAATAGCAGCAGGCCTTTCAACGTTAAAGTATATTTTTGGTTTAATTGTGCCAACAGCCTAACCACCCC
>PMXD01000252.1:9438-48962 GCA_003165895.1 Bacteroidota bacterium
GAAAATTGGATTATACCTTCGTTCACCATATTTTGAACACTAATGGCTGGAAGCTTCGCTCAAGGTACCTGCTACGCCGAAAGGGTGAATTGAATTAAGCCACGGCCTACTGTTCGGTTTCGTATAATGCTGCAATCTGTAATTTATTATGCTCCAGTATTGTTTTGCGCTTTACTTTAAGGGTGGGTGTAAGTTCGCTGCGCTCAATGGTCCATTCTTCGCCCATTAAAGCAAATTTTCTAATCTGCTCCCACTTGCCAAAATCCTTGTTCAGCCGCTCAACTTCGGCGTNNCTTCGGCGTTTATCAAATCCCTGATTTTCGGATTTTCAACAAGTTTATTGTTATCAACCGGCACTTCGATGGCGTTTACTTTTGCCCAATGGCGCAGGTTTATATAAGAAGGCACAATGAGGGCCGAAACAAATTTTCTTGATTCGCCCACCACCATAATCTGCTCAATAAAATGGCTTTCCTTCATTTTATTTTCAATTACCTGCGGCGCCACGTATTTGCCGCCCGATGTTTTGAATAGTTCCTTTTTTCTATCTGTTATTTTCAAAAATCTGCCATCCACCCATTCGCCGATATCACCGGTGTGGAACCAGCCCCCGCTGTCAATAGCTTCGGTGGTAAGGTCGGGCCGGTTGTAGTAGCCCTTCATTACGTTGTCGCCTTTGGCAAGTATTTCGCCGTCATCTGCAAGTTTGATGGTTACACCCGGCAGCGGCAGGCCCACGGTGCTGATAGCCCTGTTCTCTTCCTCAATCCTGTTTACGCAAAGCACCGGCGAGGTTTCGGTTAGTCCATATCCTTCAAGCACCACTACACCTGCTGCGCTGAATATTTTTATCAGCCGCGGTTGCATAGGCGCTGCGCCGGTGGCCACATATTTTACATGCCCGCCCAGGGCCTCCCGCCATTTGCTGAATACCAGTTTGCGCGCAATCCATAACCTGAAATTATACCAGGGCCCCTGGTTTTTGCCCAACTGATATTGCAGGCCCAGGTTAAGGCTCCAGAAAAAAAGCCGGCGTTTATAACCCTTTAACGCATTGCCATTTTCCATAATTCGTTCGTAAACCTTTTCGAACAGGCGCGGAACGGTGGTGAAGCAAAAGGGCTGTACTTCTTTCAGATCGCGGGCAATGGTGTCCAGGTTTTCGGCATAGTAAATGTGCAGGCCGGCGTAAAGGTAGGCGTAAAACGACATGCGTTCGAAACTGTGGCACAGGGGCAAAAAACTGAGCGCCTTTTCGCCTTTTACCTTGGGCATTAGCTGCTCAATGCTGTGAATGTTGCTGGAAATATTTTTATGGCTGAGCATAACCCCTTTGGGGTTGCCCGAGGTGCCGGAGGTATAAATGATAGTGGCCAGGTCATCTTCGGTAACAGCGGCCTTTCTTTTGGCTATTTCCGCAGCAGCTGGTTCGTGCGGCAGCGACTCTTCAAAGTTTTTTACACCGGCTATTTTATCAAAGGTGTAAATACCGGCCAGCGAATTTACCCTGCCCAACAGGGGCAGCACTTTTTTATAAATCACTTCATCGCCCACAAAGGCGTATCTGATACCGGCGTCGTTAAAAATAAATTCGTAATCTTTTTCAGATATGTTGGGATACATGGGCACATTAACTGCGCCTATCTGCAGGCAACCAAGGTCGACAAAATTCCACTCGGGGCAGTTATGGGCTATGATGGCTATTTTATCATCCCGTTGCAGGCCCAGGTTGATGAGCAACTGGCTCATGCGGTCGGCGTATTGTTGAGTATCTTTAAAACTATAATCTTTCCAGATTTTACCGTTGGGTGTTGTAATTTTTGCAGACAGAAAAGGCTGCTCGGGGTTTTCGGTATTTTGTTTAACAAGGAAGTCGAAGAGGCGGTTGGTTTCCATAGTATGTAACAATCAGGCATTGAGGGTGGAGGAAAAAGATTGGCAAAGATACAAAACCAGTAGTTTAGTTTTGCCGGGTAAGCGCGCCGGTGGGTTGATATTTGTTAGGAAAACGGGTTGCAAATGCTTTTGGCGGTTGCATCCATGCCGGGTTATGCAAAATGGCTGGGCTGCAGACGAGTTGGGAGGATTTAAACAGTAAAATCAAAAAGCTCTTTTAAATCTATATCCAAGCCGCGGGCAAGTACGAAAATTGTGGAAAGCGTAGGATTTATTTTAACGGTTTCAATGCGGGCAATAGTACTGAGTGTGAGGCCCGATTTATAAGCAAGTTGTTCCTGCGTTATCTGCTGTTTGGCCCTCAGATTTTTTAAGTGCCCTGCAAAAGCAGTAAGACCGGCCTGATCAAAAATAAGTTTGCGCTTTTTAGGCTGCCTCTTTTTCACCCCGTGAAGGAGGGGAAATACTGAAAATTAAATTATAGCACTTGAGCCATAATGCGAAATAAATAATTTAATTTGCAAAAGCATTTGTTATCAGGACTCAATAATACTTACCATGCACATAATTCTTCAGGGCAATTTGCCTGTATTAATGCCCAGGCAGTTCCACCTTAAACGGGTGACATTTAGCGTACACATAACTACAGATGACAGAAGAGAAATTGAGGANNGAGCCTGTTGAAAGAAAGTTTAAACTGGATAGGACACAACCTATAAAGAACTTATTTTTTGATTTGGACCAAACGGAGTTTAAGCTCTATGCCGATATGTGCAAGGTTGTTTGGCCTATATTGATTGAGGATGATGAGGTGGTTATTATTTCGCTTTTTTAATCTACCCTACATATAAATAATAACGGGAGACTACATCCAAAAGCACCTGAGACGAAAGGGGCGTGATTTGCCGATATGGGCACAAGTCTCACCTCCCCCTACGCCCCGTCCAGAGGGGGACAGTTGCAATTTTCGCTTTGCGAAAATTGGATTATACCTTCGTTTACCATGTTTAGAACAGAAGTGGCTGGAAGCTTCGCTCAAAGAACATGCTACGCTCAAAAGGGAGAAGTGTTTCCCCGCCCTTAGGTGGAAGATTTAGGATGCAGACTTATTTTACCAACTTTCCACACTGGGTTAGTATCTAAATTATATACTTTAACAGGTTGCTTAAATTTGTTTTAAACAACCTGTTAATATGCCTGCAACATCTGTTAAGAACCAAAGCCGCCGCAAAGGTGGCCCCCGCGAAAGTGATAAAGCAAAGCCTAAAGTTTCTTACCACCGGAAACCTGATGATTTAACCATGGACCAATGGCAACTTGCCCTGCGCAGACAGTTTGCCGAAATGGCCGATTTTAAAATAAAGAACCTTGGGATGCAGGAGGTTTTTTCGGATTATTCAATATACAACCCCGCTACAAAAAACACTTATAAAGTAGCTATCCGCAGCAGTGAACCCGGCCTCAATTTTTGTTCATGCATGGATTTTAAAACCAACGGCCTGGGCACCTGCAAGCATATTGAATATGTATTACATAAAATAAACAAGAACAGGCAAAAGGCAAAGCTGCTGCAGGCGGGTTACCAGCCGCATTATACATCGGTTTATGTGCAGTATGGCCAGGAAAGAAAAGTGCGTTTGCGGATTGGCACCGAAAAGGCAAGTGAGTTTGGCCAGTTAGCCAAAGGCTATTTTGATGCGGCAGGTATTTTGAAAGAAACCGGTTATGCGCAAATTGAAAAATTTCTGGAGAAGGCCCATGCCCTGCATCCTGATTTTCGGTGTTATACAGATGCGCTGGATTTTATACTGGAGAAACGCGAAGCTGATAAGCGCGGTGCGAAAGTAGCGCAGGCCGTGGGCAAAGGCGATAAGTTTTATGCACAGATAATAAAAGCCAATCTTTTTGAATACCAGAAACAGGGTGTTGATTTTGCGTTGCGCACAGGCCGTTGCATGCTGGCCGATGATATGGGCCTGGGTAAAACCATTCAGGCAATAGGCGCTGCCGAAGGTATGAAACAGCTTTTTGGCATTTCGAAAGTGCTGATTGTTTGCCCTACCTCGCTTAAATACCAGTGGAAATCGGAAATAGAAAAATTTACCGGCAGCGATTTAAAAGTGATTGAAGGCCCTTTGTTTGAGCGCGAAAAACAATATACAGGTAATGAGTTTTATAAAATATGCACCTACAATGTAGTTGGCCGCGATATTGAAACTATTAATAAAGCCGGGTTTGATTTGGTGATACTGGATGAAGCCCAACGCATTAAAAACTGGCAAACCGCACTTGCAAAAAACGTAAAACGGGTTAAATCAAAATATGCTATGGTATTAACCGGCACCCCGCTGGAAAATAAGCTGGATGAACTATACTCGTTAATGCAGGTAGTAGACCCATATAAACTTGGCGCATTGTTCCGCTTTGTAAACCAGCACCAGATAATACAGGAAGAAACCGGTAAGGTAATAGGCTATAAAGACCTGAACCAGATAGGCGAACTGCTAAAACCCGTTATGCTGCGGCGCCATAAGCGCGATGTGCTGAAACAACTGCCCAGCCGCATGGATAAGAACCTTTTTGTGGCCATGACCAGTAAACAACTGGAATATTACGACGATGCTTATGATATAGTTACAAAACTGGTTAACAAGTGGATAAAGTATAAATTTTTGAGCGAAAAAGAGCGCCAGAACCTGCTGATTAACCTGAACCGGATGCGAATGGCCTGCGACAGCACTTTTATTCTTGATCAGGAAACCCGCTATGATACCAAGATAGGCGAACTGATGAGCATATTAGAAGAAGCTTTTGAAAGCGGTGAGCATGAGAAAGTGGTGGTATTCAGCCAGTGGGAACGCATGACAAGGATAGTGGCTTCCGAGTTAGATGCCCGTAAAATTAAATATGAAAACCTGAACGGTGGCGTGCCAGGTAAAGAACGCGAGGCCCTGTTTAAAAATTTTAATACCGACCCGGAGAGCAAAGTGTTTCTCTCTACCGATGCGGGCGGAGTGGGTTTAAATTTACAGGCAGCCTCTTTGCTTATTAACCTCGACCTGCCCTGGAACCCTGCAGTGCTTGAGCAGCGCATAGCCCGTATACACCGCATGGGGCAGAAAAAGAATGTGCAAATCATTAACCTGATTTCTCAGAATACTATTGAGCACCAGATGCTGGATAAACTGAAGTTTAAATCATTAATGGCATCGGGCATACTGGATAATGGCGATAGCACGGTGTTCCTGGGCGAAAGCAAGTTTAACCAGATGATGAAACAGGTACAGGAACTTACCGCAACTGCACCGGTGCCGCAAGCGGCAACTGATGAGGTGGAAACACCAACACCAGCCGCAATTACCGAACAAGCCCATGCACCTGAAATAACCCCGGTGCAACCGGCGTTTTTTGATGATGATGTAGCCAAAGTTACCCCTGTTGAAAATACCCCTGCGCATAACGAAGCAAGTGATTTAATACAAAGCGGCGCAGGCTTTTTCAGCAAGCTGCTGGAAACCCTGAACGATAAACCTAAAACCGATAAACTGCTTGCCGCCCTTGTAAAAACGGATGCTGCAACCGGCGAAACCTTTTTGCAAATACCGGTTAAAAATGCCGCTATTGTTGAGAACGGTTTGAAGTTGCTGGGGCAATTGTTGGGTGGGAAGTAGCTTTGAGGATAACGGGTAAATATTGTAGCGGGAGGCTACGCTCAAGGAAGGCTACTGTTATGTTAAGTAAGTTTTGTCATTTGATTTTCTTTTTTGTTGGGGAGCGGTGCTCCCGTTTCGGGAGTAAGAGGGTGAGCGGAGCGGCAAAAGAGAAAATCAAATCACCGGCAATTCATACTTAACATAACACTACGTTGAAAGGGGCAAGAGTGCATATAGAATTGTCGCTACTTCTTTTTCCCTTATTGCCGTTGGCTTCAGCCAACGGAGTATAATCAAAATCTTTGTCGGCTTTAGCCAAAAGGGCCNNAAGCAGACGGCAATAAAGAACTTCAAAAAAATTAAAACGACAATTGATATACACCAGGATAAATACAGAACAAAATAATTAACCGTAAATTTCGACTGCCTAACCCTTCGTTATAACGCATGGAACTTACACCTGAACAATATGAAATAGTTAATTCAACTGGCAACATTAAGATCAATGCTGTTGCAGGTTCAGGCAAAACAACTACAATAATTGAATATGCCAGGGCAAGGCCTGCGAAGAGTAAGATACTGTATCTTGCTTTTAATAAATCTGTAAGGTTAGAGGCTGCAAAAAAATTTAGCGATAAAGGGCTGGGCCATGTAAAAGCAGAGACGGCACATTCGCTTGCTTACAGTGGTATTGTTTGGGGCAGCAACTACAAAGTAAGGCACCAGGGCTATAAGACCCATGAAATTGCTGAACTGCTTAACCTGCAGGGCAACGGAGAAAAACATGCTGAATATATTGTTGCCAACCATATCAATAAATTTATTGCTTATTTCTGTAACAGCGATAAGCTAAGGGTACAAGACCTGAACTATCTTGATACAGTTGCAGATGCCAGGGCGAAAACATTTGTAAAAACCTTTTACCAATATATTGAAACCCAAACCCGTTTACTTTTAAGCAAAATGGACAAAGGCGAAGTAGAAGTTACTCACGATTTCTATCTGAAAAAATTTCAGCTTTCAAGCCCGAAGCTTAATTACGATTACATTCTTTTTGATGAGGGGCAGGATGCATCGCCGGCCATGCTTGATGTTTTTTTGAAACAGAAAGCAACGAAAGTGATTGTTGGTGATACCCACCAGCAGGTTTATGCCTGGCGCCATGCAGTAAACTCGCTTGAAAAGGCAGACTTTAAAACTTACAATCTTTCTACAAGTTTCCGGTTCGGCCAACATATAGCTGATCTTGCTATGGGAGTTTTGAAGTTTAAGGAGCACATTGGCCTGGCACAGGCCATTCCGATTACGGGGAAAGGAACAGGTAATGAATTAAAATCAAAGGCTGTGCTTGGCCGCACTAACCTTGGGCTTTTACTTAAAGCAATTCAATATGTAACCGAAAAGAAAAAGGTTAAGCATATTTATTTTGAGGGCAACATCAACTCGTACACTTATGCCGATGAAGGGGCATCGCTTTATGATGTGCTAAGCCTTTATAATGGCCAACGACGGCTAATAAGGGATAAGCTTATAAAAGGAATGAAAGACCTAAAAGAACTGGAAGATTAAATTGAAAAAACAGAGGATGTTCAATTGGGGATGATGGTTGACATTGTAAAAGAATATGGCAATGAAATTCCCGGTATTATTAAAGCAATTAAAGACAAACATATTGATGGTGATGAAAAAGAAAAGGCAGAAATAATTTTTTCAACGGTCCACCGCTGTAAAGGAATGGAGTATGATGCCATAGAACTTGTAAATGATTTTATTACAGAAGAAAAGCTGGAAAAATTAAAAGAGGATAGTGAGAAAAACTTAAACATTGCCAAACTGAACGAAGAAATTAATCTTTTGTATGTTGCCATAACGCGCACCCGGCACACTATATATATTCCTGAAACACTGATGCCGGTTGACTTCCCGCACTCTCCTCAAATTCACGTTATGAAAGTTTTGACGGATGAAGTAGAAAAAGAAAAGCCAATAGTGCCGGTAAAACCAGTTGTGGCCATTGAAAAAAAGGAAAAGAAAGAACCGGCATATTCAGTTGATGCTATGAGAGAAAAGCATAAAGATGCCTACAGGCCATGGACAGATGAACTTGATAATGAGTTGACTTTAATGTATTGTGAAGACGTAAAAGTAAAAGACATGGCTACGCATTTTGGACGGACTAAAGGGGCGATTTTATCGCGTATTAAGAAGCTGGAACTGGAAGAGCTTTATGAATGATTAGTTACTGTAACGGGAGGCTACAGGCATAGGCGAGCATAGCTGGAAGCTGCGCTCAAGGTACACGCTACGCTGAAAGGGGAGCCGCATTTAAACAGTTTTCATTTCAAATATTAACTTCTTAATTTTACTATCAATTAACATGTTTAACGTAAATCAAACTCCAGCTATGGTAAAAAAATACATGATGTGTTTTTTGTTAAGCCTGCTTTTTTTGACTGCTTTTACCCAAAGCCCAAAAAATATAATGGGGCCAAAAGATTCTTCATCAACTTCTGATGACCTGCCATCCGATTTTCACCAGCGGTGGCAATATGATGACGGACTCAGTTATTTTATGCAAACAGGCAATAACCAATGGACTGAGATTAACTGGAAGGGCAAAATCACTTTTCATTATGTGCTTATTGAAGAAAAGCCCTCTTTCACTTTACTGTATGACATCAGCAGAAATCTGTATGTTAAGCTTACCAATAGCCAACTCTTTTTTGGCAATGGCAGATATAGCGCTGATTCGCCCTCCAAGCGCGGGGCGTGGGTAGACAAAATACAATCTATTGAAGGAATTGAGCCAAATGGAATAAAGAGATTATCTGCTTCTGATTACAATAAAAAACCCATTGCAGCCGGAGATTCAGTAACGGATATAGACGGCAATGTTTATCACGTAGTAAAAATTGGGAAACAATATTGGTTGCAGGAAAACCTTAAAACCAGTCACTTCAGCGATAGTTCCGTTATCCCGGAAATGGAATATAATACTGATTGGCCATACGCGGGCGGCCCCGCCCGGTGTTATTACGAAAGAAACCCGCAGAACAACGATCCCTACGGCAAGTTATATAATTGGTATGCGGCAGCCGACCCGCGCAACGTTTGCCCCGCAGGCTGGCATGTGCCTTCCGATAAAGATTTTCAAACTTTATCAGATTACCTGGGCGGCGATGATATAGCAGGTACGCACATGAAGGCTATCAAATTATGGGGCCAACAGGACGAAAATTATGCCGATAACGCTTCCGGTTTTACTGCTTTGCCTGCGGGCATCCGCTATGCAAATGCAAGTTTTGACCGCAGTGGGGCCGATGGCGCGGACTTTTGGACATCCAGCTTAAACCCACAACTGATTCCGTACTGCCGCATTTTGTATTATGGTGGTTCTAACCTTGGCCGCCATACTTATAGAAGGCTGGGTGGCTTTTCGGTTCGTTGCGTAGGGAATTGAGCAAATACAGGCGTTATAAATGCGGAAGCCGGGTAATCTTTGTTGAAGTAAATGAGGACCAGTTTGAGCAGATGTAAAAAAAGACCTACAAAAAATGTGTGCCTGACAGGCAACGTATGTTCTTAACTCTATTACTTTTGCACTATGGCACAGATAGGAAACAAAATCAATTCGTGGCTGAACGGAGAATGGGCTAAACATGGAAGACCTTACGGTAAAAAACTTGCTGCACATAGGCGACGGATTATTTCCAAATTAATAATCAGGAAAGAACGCGACAATAGTGAACAATTGGCGACTACGAGAGAAACCAGCCAGGAGAGAAATACAGTAGCGGGACGCTACAAACATAGTAGAGCGTAGCTGTAAGCTACGCTCAAAGACAGGCTACGCCGAAAGGGGGCTACGCCGAAAGGGGGGCTATAACCGGCGTAACCGCTGACGTTATTTGCGGAACAACTGCCGCGTTAAACTACAAGACGAAGGATGGAACAGAAAATGCGCAATTCAGTTTTTAATAAGTGTGTTTGGTTGTGGAAACCGGAGGCGAGGACGAGCAGGTCCTGAGTCAGCCTGGCAAAGGCTTGGCAGTAAGACTCAGGACAGCATGCAGCAGTGCAGTTCACAATACTAAAATAAAATATTTTAATCCGGTTAGTTGATCTCCTTAACCATAACTGTTCCACCGTAGCCGCCGGTATCTAAAGTAACATTGGCAGAGGTACCGACATCGGTAGTTCCAATAACGGTAACAGTATGTGTACCTGCCGCTAAGCTGCTGAATATTGCATCTATATTTACATATTGGCTTGCCCCCGACTGTAATATCCATTGCTGTGAAGTGTAGTTTGCAACTACCCCATCAATTTTCAGCGAAATTCCCAGGACAGTTGCCCCACCGGTAAAGGTTCCAGCCGACACGATTGTATTTAAAAGCAGCTCAATTGTTGAAGAAGCGGATAGTTTTGTAAAGGTCATAACCGCTGCACCCAGTACCGCGCCAGTGGTAGTAGCCGTTGCAGTATTGCTATTTAAACCGCCAAAAAGCGCATCTATAGTAAGTGATGGAGTAATGTTGTGTGCAGAGTAAGATGCGGTATCGCTGTTATTGGCATGTAGCGCATAAGGAACACTCAATAATTGTGTAGTGCCCATATCGGCAAAAGTATTGCCACCGGTAACATCAACACCAACCTGTAAATACTTAGTACCATTGCCCCAGGTTACGTTTCCCAAACTGGTGCTGTTGCCTATTTGCACTGTTGCAAGTCCAAACTGATTGGTTGTAGCGGTGTCGGTTTCTGTAAATACCACATTACCGCCAATTGTACCATCATGAATCTGGAACTGCAAGTTAACCGTTTTGTTTTGCACCGGTTGGCCCTGGGTATTACGTACTACTGCCTGGTAGTTCATTAACTGTGGCGACTGGGCCATTGACGAAAGCAAACCGCACAACAGCGCTGATGCGAGAAGAAATTGTCTCATAATGTGATTATTAAACAGGCGTATTTTCAGGGCCTGATGGTTAAAAAATGCTATTGAACCACTTAAAAATCGGGAGCCATCAGTGTTCCACACACATTATGCTGGTATGCATAAGCATGGTCGGATGAGCCGGGAGTATTAAGCCTGGTGCAATTTATAACAAAAACTGAAATATAAAAAGGAGGGCCAGCGGGGGAAAGAATACAGTAGCGGGACGCTACAAACATAGTCGAGCGAAGCGAGACGCATTCGCTCAAATACGTCCGCTATGCTGAAATGGGGAAATACGGTAGCGTGACGCTACAAACATAGTGGAGCGTAGCTGGAAGCTGCGCTCAAGGTCTAAGCTACACCGAAAGGAGAAGATGTTTGAGTCGGGGTGGAATACTATAGCGGGACGCTAGAAACATAGCAGAGCGAAGCGAGACGCATTCGCTCAAATACACACGCTACGCCGAAATGGGGACTAGTTTGGAACACGCTACCCTCAAAAGGGGTGAGCTGACTGGCACCCAGAATGGGCGGGTGGGCTATTCGATGTTAACAATATCAGCGATAGTGGTTTTTAATGCGGTTGCAATTTCTGACAGGTAAAAAACAGAAGCATTCATTTGGCCTTTTTCAACTTTATGAATGCTTTGCCGGTCTTTACCCGCTAACCGGGCCAAATCAGATTGGCTTAAACCTTGTTCCTGACGCAATGCAGCAATCTGTTCTCCAATTTTTTTAAGTAAGGTTGCTTTTGTCATAAAAGAGGATTCAAACGGTCAGTAAAGTTCGAAGTTGGCCTGCAATTTACTTCGAACAACGGGGATTATGAACCCTGCAAGAGGGCTGAAATTTCGATTTCCAGGCCGCTGCAAATGTCCAATAAATACAGGTAAGAGGGATTGACCTGGCCCATTTCTAAACGATGAACAGATTGAGGGTCTTTGTTAATGGAGTGAGATAACTGTTTAAGGGTTAGTCCTTTTTCATTCCTCAAAGCCTTGACCTTTTTACCCAATACTTTCAATTTCTCCTTCTGTATCCTATTGATTGCCATTTATCAATAGTACCCATATATCATAGAAAATTAATCAACGGATTCGTTGATTTTGTGAAAATGTTACTATTATTGTAGAATAAAGCCTGAATAGAGAGGGCAGTCCTTTTTGTGGCGCGATAAGAATCTTTACCATGCATATAATTCTTCAGGGTAATTTGCCTGTATCAATGCCCAGGCAGTTCCTCCTTAAACGGGTGACATTTAGCATACACATAACTACAGATGACAGAAGAGAAATTGAGGAATGTACTTTACAGTTCTACCATTCGGAAGGGCTTTTTGAGCCTGTTGAAAGAAAGTTTAAGCTGGACAGGACACAACCTATAAAGAACTTATTTTTTGATTTGGACGAAAATGAGTTTAAGCTCGATGCCGATATGTGCAAGGTTGTTTGGCCTGTATTGGTTGCGGATGATGAGGTGGTTATTATTCCGCTTTTTTGAGAGAGAAATACGGTAGCGGGACGCTACAAACATAGTGGAGCGTAGCTGGAAGCTACGCTCAAAGCACACGCTACGGCGAAAGGGGTTGTTTAAAAGCATTACGCATAGCGTTGGGCTTAGGCTTGTGAAAACAAAGGCTTTTGAATCCGGGGGACTGAAACCCTTCTGCAAAGTTTCAGGTTGGTCTGCGACACGCCTGGAACAACAGGCGCGTGCTACGGTCAATAGAGGAAATAACTGGTTAAACTGCGCGCCAAATACGTATAAATACGGTATTGCGTTGCGTATAAGTACGGAATTTTAAGGGTACCAGCGTTTTTGGCTTTTAATCTATTAAAAAACGCTATACCTTTAATTACGCCCGCAAGACCGGGATATTAGAATTAGAATAAGTTAAAATATACTGTTATGTTCGATAGATTACCGCCCCAGCAGCAAAGCAAGGGTAGCTGGCCCCCAATCAAGAAGAATAACATCCGTATCAAACCTGATGGGATCCAAGACCAGGCCGGAGATAAAGACAATCCGGAACACGCCAAAGGTAAATATGACGAAGCTACGGGTGTTTACCATGTGGAGAAGGATGATACGTTGTATAGTATAGCCAAACGGTTTAAAACATCTATACAGGACATTGTAACCTTAAACCCCGGCAAAATAGATACCAAGGACTTTAAAATATTTGCAGAAAGCCGGTTGTATGTTAAAAGGGCTTCACATATGCCAGAAACGAAGCCCGTACATGCACCGGAAGCCAAAAAAGATGCACGCGAACATAAGGATGCCCATTCCGGTGATAAGACCGGTGTAACTCCGGTTACCGGGTATAGTGACAATATGCAAAAGTATGCGGACGATTACCATATACCTCCCCCTGCTATTGACGTTGCCTCCGTTAAACTCCCCTTTGATATGGAGAAGGTTATTGGCTCGAAACCTGCACCTGAGCATATTATAGGAAAGTCGCTTTCAGATCCTAAATCAAGGGATACAGCGCTAAAAACCATTGCGGATTTCGAAAAAAATAATGGCACCACAACCGTGTTTACCAAAATAAGTAAACAACACTTTGCAGCGGATTTACGGGCTTTTGTTCAAAAGCCGGAAATAGTTGACCAAAAAGGAACAAATTTATGCGGGCCGTCGGTGGCAATTAAAATAGCACTGGAAGCCAACCCGGAAGATTTTGTAAATATGACCATTATGTTATATGAAACAGGCGCAGCGGCAAATAACTTTGGATATAATATTCAATGCAACAACGCAACTTATAATACCGACCCGACCACTATAAAATGGGATAATGGTGCCAGCCCAGGGATGAATTCAGCATTGTATATAGTTGGCGGTGCAATGAGGAATTCGGAAAATTATCTCGGTAGTCTTAATAGTTATTCGCCGGAACATGACAATAGGCTTTCAGGCTTTGGTTGGCCGAAGGACATTACGCACTTATTGATGTCGGGTATGAAAATGAAGGAAACATCCAAGAAGGACACCCAAAACACCCCCCAGAACAACACTGGGTTAGTTAAGGATATACAAGAGGCATTAAAAGCAGGACATGCCGTGGTATTATGTATTAATGACGATGTATTTGAGAGCGCACTGGACAAAACATCAGGCCTTGATATCGACATTAATCCCGTTCATCTTGGGCCTAACCATTATATCCAGGTAACCGGCATTACGGCTTATGGCGATGACAGAGTTACGGTTGACTGGTGGTCGTGGGGTGGGCAGCAGAAATCGCTAACCATGACAGTATCACATTTAAATCGCTCTACCTTCATTTTTATGTCGTATGGAAAAGAGTAAATTATATGGCCTCGTTCTTTTTGCGACCTTAATTTGGGGCGGATGCACCAAGGTTAAGGACGTATATGAAATCGAATCGGTTAAAATTACTAAAGTAGCACTGGTACTGGCAGACAATGGCTATAAAATTGTTTCATCTGATATTGCCGACAGCTTGCATGTAGCTGCTTTTGGTATTGGTTTAACCTGTAAAAAACATTATTACAGCAGTGCACATGCACGCACCTTGTTATTCAATTCGATAGAACCAGGTTACGGAGGAATTGATAATAAAATTAAAAGTCTCAACATATATTTGTGGCAGGCCGATACTCTGATACCCCTTAATGATTTGCTGATATGCTATGACATCCATGTTCTCAACTCCAACAGTGTCAGTTTTCTTCAAAAGCCTGCCGATTCGGTATCGCTAACAAAGTTCATATTTGATATTAACCATAATGAAAGATATACAACGGGAATCAGGTTAGATGATAATGAAAAATATTTTTGGCTTCCACCTCAATACAAGATTCTTAACGACAGCATTAAATTGATTTTTCAGGATCAGCAAAAAGGCATTGTGCTTACCAGTTTTTGAATCCGTTGTTTTAGTTATACGCCTACCGGATTTGCGCTTGCAAAACTTATTGACACCCACTGCACGTTTCAATTTAATTCCCCCCCCCCATTGGCCTTAGCGTGTGTTTTGAGCGAAGATTCTATCTTCGCTCTGCTATGTTTGTAGCTTCCAGCTACAGCATTATTTGTATTTAAACGGTGTATTAATCTGCTTAAGCAGAAAGCGCCTTTTTAGCCACTTAAAATTGAAAACAGACGGTATGCACTGTCACCGTATGGAAAGGGGTAAAGTCGTTGATAATGAGGCAAATAAGGTAAAAAAAGTGTATACCGTCCGTTACGGTTACCATCCTCGTAACAGCCAACTCACCCTGTCCTTCGGACATCCCTCTCTTTGAAAAAAAGAGAGGGAAAATGCAAAATACAGNNAAAAAAAGAGAGGGAAACAGCCAGTGCCCCTGCAGGTGGCAAGGTTTATATCAAATTATGTACTGCGCTTAATTATTTTACGTGGGTTTTGCCTGCAATCAAAAATGTCTGTTACAAAAACTATATTATTTGCAATCCGGAAAATAATCTTGCAGTTACCGCAGCCAATGTATTTATACTGTCGGGGTATATGCGCAAGATGGGGTTCAATGGAACCAATGCCCGGCAGGTTCCCCAACTCTTCAATTGAATCCAGTATTTTATCAATTATTTTTAGTGCTATCTTTTCAGACGCCTTTATTTTGTACCAAGCGTATATCTGCTTTAGCTGCAACCTGGCAAATCTGGTTATTTCAACCTGCATCATTACCAGTTGCGAACTTCTTTTCTTAATGCTTTAATACCGGTGGTTCTTTTGTTCTTTATGTCATCTTCCGATATTTTGGCACGTTTTACCAGTTCGGCCCTGGTAAACGGCTTAACAGCTTCTTCCTGTCTGTTGAATTTTGCATACTGAAGAATTTGCTTAATGGCTTTAATTACCTGCAAATCGTTAATAGAATCCAGTTCCTTTTTTAGCAAATTCCTTTCCTCCTGTATGGTCATACTTTGTTTTTTTGTAAAAATAATAAANNCCAATACAAACTCACCCCGTCCTTTGGACACCCCTCTCTTTGAAAAAAAGAGAGGGGAACAGCCGCCGCACTATTGTTGATTCAGCAACCCGCTAATAGTTTTCACCACGGTATCCTCCAACAAAATTTCATGCCCCTTTCCTGTAAGGGCGATGTGGCGGGCATTTTTGTGCAGGGTTTTTAGTTGCTTATAGTATTGGTATGGGATGGCAATGGGGGTAATGTCGTCGTCAACACCGGTTATTAGTATAACCCGGGTGCTGTCGGTTATGTCGCCGGCCACTTGCGCCGGCGAAATACTGCCCACCGGTAGCAGCCATACAGGATTGAACGTTTGTTTACGGAACATGTGCCAGCGCCATGCCTGCAGGTTACAGGGGCAGGATACCAGCACTACCGCATTGACAAGGCCGGGGTACATACCCGCTATGTCGGCTGAAATAGCGGAGCCGCCGGAGTGGCCAACGAGGATGGTTTTAGCGGGGTGGTAGTGGTTTTTGAGTTTCTGGATGGTTTCTGATATGGTGGCTAAGACTTCGCTGGTGTAGTTATCGCCGTTGGTGAGGCCTTTTGCACCGGCGGAGGTGTTACCGGTAGGGTCGGTATAACCGGGGCGCAGCAGGCCTATGGCGATGGTGTTTTTGTTATGCTGTGCAATGGTGTCGGCCATGCGGTATTGGTAGCCGGGGTTACTGAATGGCGCATCGCCGTGTATTACTATTACCAATTGGGGCTGTGTGGTAAGGCTATCGCCGGTGAAGGTTTGTATGTGTATGCTGCCTTGTTGGGTGGTTACCCAATTGAGCAGGTCTTCGGTGTGGGTGGCAGTGTTTTGTTTGAAGGGGCCGCATTGTTTGAGATAAACGATGTAGCCGCCGAGGAGGACGAGGGTAATGAGGATGGGGGTTTTGAGGCGTTTCATTTTTTTGTTTTGTTGTGGGGTCTGGCCTTCATATTTTGGGTGTGCGATTGGGCACGGGGCTCACCTCCCCCTACGCCCCCTCCGGAGGGGGACATTGCAATTTTCGCAAAGCGAAAATTGGTTTAAAACCCGTTACCTCCATCATCATAACCTCATCATAAAAATCATAATAAATCAGCGTTCTATTGTATTGAAAATTACTTCGGCAGCGCTTTATAAATTATCTCCTGCAAGTCGGTTCGTATTCCCATTTTAACCAGTAGTGCATTTTCAGCGTTGGGGTAAACGCGGTTGCTGAGGAAGATGTAGGTGAGGTTGTTGGTGGGGTCGGCCCAAACGCAGGTGCCGGTGAAGCCGGTGTGGCCAAAGGTGGCCAGCGGAGTGCCGTCGTAGCAGGGGCTGGCTTTGGTTATGTCGGGTTCGGGTTTATCGAAGCCAAAACCGCGGCGCGATATTTTTGATTGGCGGGCGGTGAACAGTTTGATGGTGGCGGTATCTAAAAAGCGTTTGCCGTTATAGGTGCCGTAGTTGAGGAGCATTTGAAACAAGGCTGCCAAATCAAAGGCATTGCTGAATACACCGGCGTGGCCTGCTACCTCACCATACATGGCCGCGCCGGGGTCGTGCACGTGGCCCTGGACAATTTGTTTGCGGAAGATGGTGTCGTACTCGGTGGGCATCAGGCGCTCGTGCTTAAATCGGCTGAGGGGCTTAAAGCCAATGCGCGTAAGGCCCATGGGCTGGTAGAACGTTTGGTAAACGTAGTCGTCAAGCTTTTGGCCGGTTAGCTTTTCAACTATCTTCTGCATGATGTAAAAATCATTGTCGCTGTACACATAGTGCGGGTGCTCATCAACCGGTGAGTGGTTAATGATGTTCCACATAGTATCGGGGTAGTCGTTGCGGATAAAAAGGCTGTCGGCTACCTGCACGCTGAAATCGGGTTCGGCCACATGGCGGTAGTATTTGGTAAAGTTGCTATCGATAGTGGGTTTGTAGAACATGATAAACGATTTGAGCCCGGCCTGGTGGGTGAGCACATCGCGTATTTTCAGGTTTTTAATGGTGGCGTCTTTGGGCAGGATGAGGTAGTCGCCCACGGTTTTATCGAGGTTCAGTTTTTTCTGTTCGTATAGCTTCATAACGGCCATGGTGGTGGCGGCTACTTTGGTGATGGAGGCGAGGTCGTAGAGGTCGGTGGGTTTTACTTTTTCGGTGGTTTCGTAGAAGGGTGTGCCGTAGCATTTGTTCCAGATTACTTTGCCGTCTTTAGCTACCAGCAACTGGCAACCGGGGTAGGCTTTGGCATCAATACCTTTTTGGCAGATATTATCCATATACTTCAGGTCGGATGATTTAATACCCACTTCTTCTGGTGATGAAAGTTTGAGGCGGTAAATGGTATCGGACATAAAGCCGGTTTCTGCCGGGAAAGTTTTTGAAGCCGTAACCGGTAAGCGGCCCGAAACTTTTTCCGCGCCGAACAGCGCATTGGCGGCGGTTAGGTTACTGGTTTCGTTATCCTCATAAGCCTCGAGCACCCAGGGCATAAAATCGAAATCGTGCAGGCTATATGCATTGCCGAAAACTACCAGCACCACTTTGGTACGACCGGAGAGGGCCTCGATAAATTTGCGGGCATCTTCGGTTATGTTATAGTCTTTCGCAGCCTGGCGGCCCATGCCGTGGAGGTCGATGATAACGAGGTCGTAACCGGCGAGGGTTTCCATCAGGTTATCGAACGCGCGTTCTTTGTTCTCGTTGGGGTGAGAGAAGAAATCCATCTCTTCGAACATGCTGATGTTTTTCTGAAATGCAGAAGTACCCGTTAGCCCTATGGAGAGCGAGGCTACTTTTTTGTAGTTCCAGTCGCGCAGGGGCAGGCGGTGGTCGAGGTTGGCGGCGATGGTCATGGACTGCTCAAAAAGTTTCTGACGCAGCAGTTTTGCATTGGGGTTGTTGAGGTCCTTCATCAGGTTGCCCAATTCTACATGCTGGTGCTTATTCAAGCCCAGTTTGTATTTGCAGGCCAGCACCTTCTTAACGCGCAATTCAATTTCGGCCATAGAAATACAACCGCTATCTACGGCAGATTTTATTTTGCTGATGCCCTCGTTTACGTCTTCGCTAAAAACCAGGATATCATCCCCGGCCATAAACGCCATGGAGTCTACCGTGCCGGGTTTATAGGCTGCACTAACGCCTTTCATGTTCAGGGCATCGCTGAAAACAAGGCCGTTGAAGTGCATGGAGTCCTGCAATAATTGTGTGGCAATTTTTTCGGAAAGAGAAGCTACGGAGGCAGAGTCGGGGTCGAGGGCGGGTACGTTTAGGTGCGCTACCATTACGCTGCCTACACCATTGTTGAACAGGATTTTGAAAGGGTAAAGTTCGAGGCTATCGATGCTACCGGCGCTCTTCATTACCGAAGGCAATTGCAGGTGCGAATCTTTATCTACATCGCCATGGCCGGGGAAATGCTTGGCGCAGGCCAGTATGCCTTCGTCCTGCAGTCCGTCCATATATTCAATGCCTTTAAGGGCTACTTTGTATTTGTCTTCGCCAAAACTGCGCTCGTTAATAACCGGGTTGTTGGGATTATTGTTTACATCTACCACCGGTGCAAAATCGATGTTAATGCCCACGCGTTTGCACTCGCGGCCAATCTCGCGGCCCATGTCGTAAATCAGTTTGTTATTGTTGATGGCGCCGAGGGTCATTTGGCGGGGGAAGGAGATGGTTGAGTCCAGCCGCATGGCAAGGCCCCACTCGCCATCAATGGCCACAAAGCTTTGCACTTTGGCGGAATCCTGGATGCGGTTGGTCCAATCGGCTTCTTTATCGGGCATGCCTTTGAAGAAGATAACACCGCCGGCTTTGCCCTGAGCGATACCAGACACTACCGAGTCCATGTTGTAAGTTTTGCCCTCGGTGTAAGCCGCCAGCATAAAAAACTGGCCGATGCGTTCTTCTAAACTTAACTGGTTGTAAACAGAATCTACCCACCTAACACAGGCCTTATCCTGCCTCCAGTTTCGGAAGTCGGGGGCTTGTGCGTTGGCGGACAACTGCACTAACAAAGCAAAGCCGGTTAGCAGGAGTTGGAATATATGTTGAGGGCGGTTTTTCATAACGGGTCAATTCACTAAAGCGGGATGCGGCACGGGTTTCATTCAAAAGAACGAAACATTTATGAGGGGATTGATTTGTGATAGAACGAATTCTCTACGTTTTTATGTTGATGAACTAATGGGGATACAATTTTTGCCACAAAGAAGCAAAGAGCGCAAAGGAAATACAATGGCACGCTGATCTGCCTGCCGGCAAAGGCAGGTTTATTATGATGGTTATGATTAACAACCAATACATTTTTATCGCAAAAACGCTAAGAAACAGCCGAAGGAATACAGAAGGAAATGCAGTTTTTGGGGGATAACGGTTATGTATTATCCTTACCTGTTACCGGAGCCCGGCTACCGTTGAATGACGAGCTTTTGGGTGGTTACAGCAGTACCTGATTGTAATGAAACCAGGTATATACCAGCCTCAAATTTAGAAACATCAACTTCTTTTGTTGTCACACCCGGATTACTGTTTATCTCGTTTTCATAAATTTCCTTACCGCAGATATCGTAAAGCTTTATATAATCCTTATAGCCCGACGCGCCGGTATATTCAATTGTAAAATAATCGCCTGCCGGATTAGGATAAATATTCAGTTTGGTTTCTTTTATGGTTGCTATCAGATTTACAAGGGTATCGGCAGGGGTAAAGCCATCAAAAGCGAGGTAATCTATAATGGCCCTTGAATTTCCTTTTGATACATCGGGGCAGGTATTTATGTCAATATAAGCACTATCAGGAACACCTGAAAAGTCTGATGAATACACTGCGTTGCAAGTAAATAAGGTATAGTTTGACACCGGTTGCGTTGTGAAAAAGGCACCCCCGCCAACATTAACCCCATTCTTAAAAAGAGAATATTGAATTTCGAGGGTGTCGCCGTTTACAGGGAAAAACTTATAATAGCCGCTTAACATAACGGGCCGGTGATTTACAGCGAAATCGGGGTGACTGGGGCCCAGTGCCTGTGCAGTTGACATATCGCCCTCGCGTGTTATTAACACCCCGCCCACGCTTATATTACTGATTTCAGCTGCGTAATTTCCGTGCCATGCGGGCGTAATTTGGTCTACACATTCCGAATCGGGATAAGTAGTATTACCATAATCAACCTGGTCATATATCCAGCCGTCGAGGCTTTTGCGGATAAATGAATTCCAGTTTTCAAAATTCCCGTTGGGAATGGGTGGATAAGCGCTTCCGAAAGAAATGCTGTCTATGGCCATCCAGCTTCCATAAACGGGAAAATTTCCATATACATAAGTAGGAACAAAAGCCATAATTACGGTATCGGGTATTGCTGCCGAATTATACTGTATCGGAAACTTTAATTGCGTAAAACCGGTGCTGTTGTTTCCAGAAACAGGTAAAAATTGCTGGCTTATTACGTGCCCTGCGCTTTTAAATTTAATAAATACATAAGCTGTATCTCCGGTAACAAGGTTATATTCAAACATACCGCTAAAGGTATCGGGGCGGCCATTGTAAGCCCATCCGCCGTCTAAATAAGTAAGCCCAAGCGATAGCACATCACTTTCGCTTCCGCTTTGAACAGCATTTGTTAGTATGCTTAACATGCGGGGCGCGGCATTCTGCAATCTTACCGCATAGTTACTCCCGTTGGCTCCCGGGCTAATTCTTTGGCCTGGTCCAAAAATATTCCAATCGGGCAGCCTTTCGGCATTTTCTGAGGTCCAGGTTTCAAAGTCAAAATTTGGAATGGTATTAGGCCCGTTATAAAAACTGATTGAGTCGCCATAAATAGTGCCAAAGGCGCCGGTTATCTTTATCCGGTACAAATAAACTGTGTTGGCATTTAAACCGTTTATGGGTGCTGTAAACTGATGCATCAGGGTATCATTGATTGTTGCCGGTGCAGCTGCTATGGATTGAGAATTATACCCGCTTTGCCAGAAGTCGAAAAACACACTTGCGGTATCAGGCAAATCAGACTCAAATCCATTTAATGTGGCGGAAAGCTCAGTTACATTTGTAGCGGGTGAGGTGCTTAAAATTAAGGTATTATGATAACCGGGGCCTGTATAAAAAGAAACCGGATTAACTGACTGAAGCTGCAATGGCGCGTTTTGGGCAGATAAAGCATAATTATATTGTGTAAACGGCTGAAGCCCGCTAATTGCCGCTGAAACGGTGTGGGCCAGTGTGTCGAAAATAAATGCCGGTGTTGCAGATACGGTGGTGCCTGATGAGTTGGCCGGGGCATAATAAAAAGACAAGTTAGCCGGGAAATGAATATTACTTACATGGCCATACAATGTTGCAGAGGTTTCGGTAACTGCGGAAGCTGAATCGGCCGAGATGAACTCAGTGCCACCATTATAAAAATAACTGTAATCGCCGTAAATGGTATGCACCGAATCTGACGCCACAAGCCGGTATAAGTAATAGGAATTGGGCGACAGGCCATTGACATCAGCACTGGGGAAATAAAAAGCCGTGTCGCTTATAAACGAAGGTGTTGCGGTTATGGTTTGCGTAATGGAGCTTCCGAATAATGAATACTGGAAAGAAACCGAGGCGGTAAAAGGAAGGTAACCAATCTGCCCTTCTAAAGTTGCTGAGGTGGCTGAAATATCAGTGGCAGGCAGGGTAGTTACCACGGTAATACCCGGTGTTGTGCTGAACTGAATATAATTACCATACATAACAGTATTACCGCTGATTGCTTTTAACCTGAACCTGTAAGGAGTATATGGAAGAAGGCCGGCAATGCCAGCCAAAACAACATGATACAAAGTATCGCTAACCAGCCCCGGTGTTGCCGGCACCGTAATAACACTGGTATCGTAAACGTTCTGATATTCAAAATATAAAGCTGAAGGCCTTAATAAATTGCTTACCTGCCCCCGCAGCGTTATTGAATTGGAAGTGATACCGGAGCCTGGAATGGTTATTAGCTGAGGAATGATAGCAGGAACAATAAAAGATAAAGTATCGCCGGAATAAGTACTGTCAGGGTTGCTAACCAAACAAGTGAAATAATAGGTGCCGGGGGTATCCAGCAAAGCCGAAACATCTGCGCTTATTAATTGCGGCGAGCTACTGTTTACAGCTGTGTAAATAGTAGAAGACGGATTATTAAGCTGAGGATTGGTTGAGTAAATAAAGTTCCAGGTATCAGGCTGATTGTATGTATTTACACCGGCGTTTAATGAAAGAGAGTTTCCGGGATTGAAAATAACCTGCTCATTTTGAATGGATGGGGCAGGTAAGTTTGTATAAACAAAAACAAAGCCATCAGAAGATGATACAACACCGAAATAGGGGGTATAGAATTTAACAGCCGTAAAGTATTCAAGTCCCGAAGCTCCGCTAACGGCGGATGGCCCCCAGCTTTGGCCGCCGTTATTGGTCTGTAAAAAGGCAGCGCTATCACCAACTATATAACCGTGGCTTGCATCGGCAAATGAAATATCATGTAAACATGAACCTTGCTGATCTTCCAATACTATCCAGGTTGTACCGCCATTTACCGTTTGCAATATTGTCCTGGTTGAGGTTGCAGCACTAAACCCGCCTGCTATATAACCGGTATCTGCATTTATAAATGCAATGCCGTCAAAGTTTCGAAGCACCGGAGATGTTATTCTGTTCCACGAATTACCTCCGTTGCCGGTACCCAAAATCATTCCGCTGTCACCCACCACAAAACCGGTTAAAGGGTTGATAAAAAAAACAGCATTAAATCCCGGTCCGGAAGTATCCCGGATAATATTCCAGGTCGCTCCCCCGTCGCCGGTTTTAATGATGGTCTGAATAGAATCGTTTATACCTCCAACGGTATAATAAACAAGGGGCGATACATTTACTATTTTGTTAAAGTTACGGTTAACGGGAAATACGGCATTGCCCCAGGTTACCCCGCCATCATTAGTTGAAATTATCCGGCCCTGGTAACCAGCGCCCAGGCCATTTAAGGTATCGGCAAATGCGATGGATTTGTTCCAGCTTGCATACCCATCATTTGCGTCCTCATTCCAGGTAGTTCCGTAATCCGTTGAAGTGAACATTATTTGCATAGAATCATTAGCCTGCTTCCCCCCCCCTGATACTATATATCCCGGCTTGAGAATATCAACCGTATTGGCAGCAAGTCCTGCAAAAGGATAGGTTGAATTCCAATGCTGGGCATCTGAAAATTTAAAAGTAAAAAAAAACAATGCCAGAAGTAAAAATCTGTTTTTCATGGTTAAGTTATTGACAATAAAGGTACATTTTTTCAAACATAACCACTAATAATGCCTTTATTAAAATTACGCCGGGGGTTATTTTATAGGGCTATAAAATGTATTATTACAACATTTTTAATAATGGTGGGTTCTGAGCCATAGTTGCACTATATCTCAAATCGAACCCCCTTATTTAAAAATAATTAATAAATTTGAGTCCTAAACAAACAATTCTTAAACAACCTTATTAAAATATGAAACAGAAATTTACACTCTTAGCCCTGTTGGCAATGGCATTTTTTACAGGCTTTGGCCAGCAAGTTCCGAATGGTAGCTTTGAAACCTGGACCAACCCCATTAATCCTGATGGTTGGGCAGATGTTGAAACTATAGTTGGATTACCTACAAACACATTAACTTTTAAAGACACTACTACATTTACTGAGGGCCTTGCATCTCTTAAACTTTTAGCAGATTCAGTTGCCGGAGTAACACAGGGCCACGTACTTGGTGGCCTTGTTTCGCTTGGAACTGCCACAATTTCTCAATCAGGCAGTCCTGTATTCACTGGAATTGCATTTGCTTACAGGCCTGACAGCCTGGTATTTGACTATAAATATTCATCTCCCGGTACGGATACTGCAGCAGTATTTCTTACATTGACCAAACAATTCACAGATAAGGTGATCAAGGTTGGTTTTGCCTTAACTGCCGCGGCCAATTGGGTTCATATGGCTATTCCGCTTTCAACATTTTATAGTGATGGCAATACTCCTGACACTTTGCAAATCCAGTTTTCAGCCAGTAATGCACAAACTTCAATAATAGGATCAACACTTCATGTTGATGCTGTAAGATTTGGTTATGTCGGTGCTCCGGCACCTGGCATTACGGCCACGATTACACCTGCAGGCCCTACTACTTTCTGCACCGGCGATTCTGTTAAGCTTCAGGCTGATACCGGTACCAGCTATACTTACCAGTGGCAACTTGGAGGTACTGCAATTACGGGCGCAACAAGTTCTTCTTACGAAGCAAAGCTGGCAGGTTCTTATACTGTAGTAATTGACAGCGCTGCCGCTACTGCCACTTCACAAGCGGTTGTTGTGGTTGATACTAATTGTACTTCGGGCATTAATAATATAGCACTTACCAATCTTTCGGTTTATCCAAATCCGGCAACCTCACTGTTAAATATTAACTCTAACGAAAGTCTGTCAGGCTTTAATCTTCACATTTATGATGTAGTTGGGAGACTTGTAATTAGCCAGGTTTTAGAAGGAAACAACAACCTTATTAATGTTGGCAAGCTTGCGAATGGTACTTATATTTACAGAATTACTGACGCGGAAAGCATCGCTGTTGCTCAAAACAAATTCAACGTTATTAAATAAACTACCCAATAAAACTTTGACAAAAAAGGCCCTTCAGATTTTCTGAAGGGCCTTTTTGTATCCGATTCTATTTCATGAGAGAGAAGGATAGGGCCGTATTTTTTAATTAACTTTGCGGCTTCATGGACATTATTCGTCTTCTTCCGGACAACATAGCGAATCAGATTGCAGCAGGTGAGGTTATTCAAAGGCCGGCTTCGGCTGTAAAGGAGTTAATGGAGAACTCTATTGATTCGGGTGCTACGCATATTAAGCTTATCTGCAAAGTGGCCGGTAAAACCCTGATACAGGTGATTGATAATGGCTGCGGAATGAGCGAGACGGATGCGCGCATGAGTTTTGAGAAGCATGCCACCAGTAAAATAAGAACTGCTGAGGATCTGTTTAATATCCGCACCATGGGTTTCAGGGGCGAGGCACTGGCTTCTATTGCGGCCATTGCGCAGGTGGAGTTAAAAACCCGCCAGATAGGCGAACAGTTGGGCACCTGCATTGAGATTGAAGGCATGAAGGTTACCAAACAGGAACCCTGCCAAACGCCTGAAGGAACTTCGATTGCTATTAAGAACCTGTTTTTTAACGTGCCTGCCCGCCGCAATTTTTTGAAGAGTGATTCGGTAGAGCTGAAGAATATTATTGACGAGTTTCAGCGCATTGCACTGGCGCATCCTAAAATCGGTTTCCAGCTTTATAATAATGATTACGAGATGTATCATTTAAAGCCGGGCAATTTAAAGCAACGCATTGTGGCCGTTTTCGGCGATAACTATGCCGAGAAGATTGTACCAGTAGAGGAGAAAAGCTATGCCCTGCATGTTTACGGTTTTGTGGGCAAGCCTGAGTTTTCGAAAAAGACGCGGGGCGAGCAGTTTATTTTTGTGAATAACCGGTTTATTAAATCGGCTTACCTGAACCATGCAGTATCAATGGCTTTTGAGCAGATGATGCCGAAAGACCAGTTTCCGTTTTTTGTGTTGTTTTTGGATATTGACCCTACCAAGATTGATATTAACGTTCACCCCGCCAAGCATGAAATTAAGTTTGAGGACGAGCGGTTGGTTTACACGTTTGTAAATTTGGGAGTAAAGCACTCGTTAGGCGCATACAGTGTTTCGCCCACGCTGGATTTTAACCAGGAGGCCCACTTAAACCAAGGCGGCGCTTTCGACCAGCAACCGCGCACCTGGCTGGAGATTACGCAACATGCGGTGCAGCATAAGGAGGCGAAGAAGTTTGCCCCGCCATCTAACTTTCAGCCACTGAGTGGTCGGGAGGAAAATAATTTAAAGAACTGGGAGCGGGCTTTTGATACGGTTGGAAAGCAACCGGCATCGGGAAAACTGGAGGAACACGCACCGGAATGGCCCCAACCTAAAGTTGAAAGCGAAGAGCATCCTGAAACGGAGCTAATTAAAGAGGCGGTTCCACCGCACCAAATACAAAGGCGGTTTATTGTTTCTCAAATAAAGAGTGGGTTTATTTTAATTGACCAGCAGGCGGCGCATGAGCGTATTATGTTTGAGCGCTACCTGAAGTTGATTGAGAAGAACCGGAACGAAAGTCAAAGGCAATTGTTTCCGCAAAGCTTTGAACTGAATGCAGGGGATGCGCAGATATTGTTAGACATTCTGCCTGAAATAAATAACCTGGGTTTTGATATACAGGAGTTTGGCCGCAACAGTTTTGTGATACATGGGTTCCCCGCAGATATAGTACAGGGTGATGAGAAGAAAATGGTGGAGGAGCTGATTGAGCAATACAAAATGAACTCGTCTGTAACCCGCCTTTCGAAACGCGAAACGCTGGCTAAGTCGCTGGCTTATAGTTCAGCCATTAAAACCGGTAAAGTTTTATCGGTAGAGGAAATGAAAACGTTGATAGACGAGCTCTTCGCCTGTCAAAATCCATATACGGCGCCTAACGGGCGGTTTACCTTTATTACCATCAATAATGATGAGTTGGAGAAGAGGTTTGAGAATAAATAAACAGCCCTTTTTACCGCAAAGACGCTAAGAGCGCAAAGAAATACAAGGAGGTTAAGAAAACTATAGTAAAACTCATTTTTTCCGTGACTTAACTGAGCTTTTAATTTCTTCCCATGATTTTTTTGAATTTTTACCTGCAAGCGATTCCGCTTCTCTTTCATCTAATAGTTTTTTTTGAGCCGTCGAAAGTTTAATAGAAGTATCCTCTCCTATACTATCCCATATCTCTTCTACCAAAAGTATTTTCTCGGCTACACTCAATGATTTATAGTCATCAACTAACATCGGCTTATTTTTTTCTAAAAGTAATCATTTTTTGTTTTCGGAATAAGGCGTAAAAGCAATACACTACTAATAATTCATTGCAAAACCTGCAGCAATGACAGACTGCTATTAGCTTGTCAACTTCGTTTTTAAAAATGCCAGCGTGAGTGCCCATGCCTCTTTAGCTGCTTCCGGGTTGTAAGCGGCCTTCGCATCGCAGAAAAAGCCGTGGTCGGCGTATGAGAATACGATGCTCGCGTATGGTTTGTTTTCTTTTTTCAATTCGTTGGTCACCGCATCAATCTGCTCTTGTGGAATGTGCTTATCCAAACCACCCCAACAGAATAGCATAGGCGCGTGCAGCGAGGCGGCGCGGGTTACAAGCTCAGGCGCAATTCGTACTCCATAATAGCTTACAGCAGCTTTAAAGGGCAGAATAGTATTGGCTAAAAAGGATGCCCTGCCGCCCATGCAATAACCGGTGCATGCTATTTTATCTTTTTGAACCAATTTATTTTGCTGCAGCCAGTTCCAGCAGGCGTGAATATCGGCTTCCATACCGGGCACAGTTAAAGCCTGCATATGCGGGGCTACCGACGGGAAATCGGTATATGAGGCTGAGAAACCTGCTGGTGCAGAGCGATGATAAAATTCAGGTGCAATAACCACGTATCCTTCTTTGGCAAAACGTTCGGCCAGGTCTTTAATGTGGCCGTTAACGCCAAAGGCTTCCTGAAAAAGCATGAGGCCGGGGTAAGTTCCGCTGCCTGTTGGTTGGGCAATGTAGGCCTGCATAGTTGTTCCGTCAGACACCTGTAAGTTTACGTAGTTGGTTTGCGACATAAGGCGGTGTTATTTGTGTTTAACGGTTTAACTAAAACAAGGCGGCGCAAATTTTAATTAAATCGGCGAGATTTTCCGGTTTTACTAATAGCTTATCAGATATTTGTGGTACCCTAAACCAATATCCAGGATGAAATGCACCCGGTTTCTGAATACCATGCTGTCTTTTGCTTTGCTTATTTTGTTTACATCCGGTTATGCCTCGGGCAAAAAAGATAAAACAACTACACCGGTTGTTCCTGTTAGCCGTCCGGGGGTTTACCAGGGGTATTCGTCGCCGCAGTATAAGGGATTTACTTATCACTCCTATTATGTGCAAATGCGCGATAGCATTTTGCTGGCCGTTGATGTGTATTTGCCAAAAGGTTTAGAGCCGGGTAAAAAGATACCGGCCATTCTTTATCTGGACAGATATGTTCGCTCGCTGCAAGCCAAGTGGCCGTTCAGTATGTTTGTAGACCCGGTGCTTGCTTCGGTAGGCGAGCATGAGGTTGGGTATTTTACTTCATATGGCTATGCGATTGTGGTGGTAGACGTGCGGGGAACCGGTGCCAGCCAGGGGCAAAGGCGCATGGAGTTTAGCCCTGAAGAGGTGCTGGACGGAAGGGATATTGTTGACTGGATAATTGCGCAGGCCTGGAGCGATAAAAATATAGGCACCACCGGTATTTCGTATTTAGGCACGACGGCTGAAATGTTACTGGCCAACCAGCACCCTGCGGTGAAGGCCTGCATACCGCGCTCAGCCATTTTTGATTTGTATAATAATGTGGCTTTCCCGGGAGGCGTAAGGCAAGGGCCCTTTGTTGAAATCTGGGGCCAAACCACCAAGGCGCTTGACGATAATAATTTTGCCATTTTTGGAAAACGGGCTAAACTTGTGAGAGGCGCGCATCCGGTAAAAAGCGATAAGCACCGGGCGATATATAAACAGGTAATTGCGCAGCACAAGCAAAACTTTAATGTAAGCAGCGGAGCGGCAAATATCGAATTCAGGGACGACCTGCAACCGGTGGTGAATGCTTCGCTGAACGATTTTAGTGTGCACACACGGATGTCGCAGGTGGAGGGCTCGCATACACCTATTTACCGGATTGACGGCTGGTATGATGGAGCGCTGGCCAAAGGCTGCCTGGATGCCAGCCTGAATACAAGCAACACGCGTAAGGTTCTGATTGGCCCCTGGGACCACGGTCCGCGTAATAATGTAAGCCCTTATGCATCATCAAAAAAAATTGATTTTGATGTACATGCCGAGATGCTGCGCTTTTTCGACCGGTATTTAAAGGGGATTAAAAACGGGATAGATGATGAGCAGTTGTACACTTATTTTTCAGTAGGTGAAGAAGCCTGGAAGAATAGTAATGTTTGGCCGCCGAAAGATGAGTACCCGCAAAAGTTTTATTTCTCTGCTGACAATAATACGGTAATGGTGCCTTCAAAAATAAAAAGCGGAACCGTAAACTATACTATTGATTACACCTCCACCAGCGGACTAACCTCTGGCTGGAACAGCCTTGTGCCTACTTATATGCACGGCCCCACCAATTATCCTGACCGCCGAAAAGAAGATGAGAAACTTTTAAGCTTTACTACAGATAAACTTCCGGGCAGGATTGATATTGCGGGCAGCCCGGTGATTAGTATGAATTTTTCGGCTGATGCCAATGATGCAACTGTTTTTTGTTACCTGGAAGATGTGGGGCCTGATAGTTCGGTTACCTATGTAACTGAGGGGATGTTCAGGCCGTTGCAGCGAAAGCCGGATTCCGAAACTTATAAAACCCCTTATCCTAACCACAGCTTTAAAAAAGCCGATTCCGTTGCCTATAAAAGCGGCGAAACGGTGCAACTGATATTTGATTTATTGCCCATTGCCTACCAGTTTAAAAAGGACCATCGCATCCGCGTTTCTATTGCCGGCACTGATGCAGGGCATTTTAATTTACCGCAGGATAAGCCGGCTCATTTTCAAATTAGCAGTAGTGCAGCAAGCCCTTCGCTTATTGAGTTGCCGGTGGTGCCTGAATAGGTCGCGTCATTGCGAATGCCGCTTTGGGCATGAAGCAATCCCGAAGCTATGAAGACCATTCGTGGTATTATGGATTGCCGCAAGTAGCTTTGGGATTGCTTCGCAGAGCCTTACAATGACATCGTTGCAATTAATTGAAAATAAAGACCTTGTCCGCCGAGTCTCCCCTTTCCAGCTTTGCGGAATGGTGGACTCGGCGTTTATGCGGTCTGCACTCACGCCGAGTCCCCAACCTTCGGAAGGGAGACCCGGCTGAGAAGGTCTTTTCCTGCGTCACTCCCATTTTTTTCCTTGTCCCCAGGGTGCTTACCCGCAATGACGGTATAATTTTATTGCGTGGCCTCAACAACTTTATTATGCACAAAATCGGCCAGGCCTTTTAGCTTGTCTTCGGCTTCTTTCATGCTTTTAATGCCTTCGAAGTTGAGCACTAAAAACTTTTCGGTTTCACGGAGGTACATGCCTTGCTTGTTGCGTTGCACGTACTCCAGTATTTTGCTGAATACGCTCGAGCCATAAAAACTTGACTCTTTATTTTGAATAAAATAACAGCGTAGATGGCGCCCTTTTAAAAGTATTTGTTCCATACCCAGTTTGGTGGCAATCCATTTTAAGCGCATGGCATCAAACAGTTCGAATACCTGTTTGGGTACGGGGCCGAAACGGTCATGTAGTTCTTCTTCAAACTTCTTTAATGCGGCTTCATCTTTCAATTCATTCAGGTCGCGGTAGAGTATCATCCGCTCGGTGCTGTTTGAAACGTAATCTGAGGGTATCAGCATTTCAAGGTCAGTTTCAATGGCGCAATCGCGCACGTAATCCTGTACACGCTCCATTTCTTCGTGGTAGAGTTCTTTGAAATCTGTCTGCTTTAATTCGCGGATGGCCTCGTCTAATATTTTGTGGTAAACATCATATCCTATCTCTGCAATAAAGCCGCTTTGCTCGGTGCCTAACAGGTTACCGGCGCCGCGTATATCCATATCGCGCATGGCAATGTTAAAGCCGCTGCCGAGGTCGCTGAATTCTTCAATGGTTTTTAAGCGCGCTTTGGCTTCGGAAGTAAGTGTGCTGGCTGGTGGTGCAAATAAATAGCAGAACGCATGTTTGTTGCTGCGGCCTACACGACCGCGCAACTGGTGCAGGTCACTTAGCCCAAAGTTATGTGCGTTATTGATGATAATGGTATTGGCGTTGGGTATATCAATACCGCTTTCAATAATGTTGGTGCAAAGCAGCACATCAAATTCGCGGTTAATAAATTTCAAAATTACTTCCTCTAAATGTTCCCCTTCCATTTGGCCGTGAGCCACGCCTATGTCAACATTAGGTACTAATTTTTGAAGCATGGCTTTTACTTCAGCAATATCCTTAACGCGGTTGTGTACGAAGAACACTTGTCCGCCGCGATATACTTCGTATTCAATCGCCTCTTTGATAATTTCCGGATCCAGAGGATGCACAGAGGTATTTATGGGTTGCCGGTTGGGTGGCGCGGTGTTGATGATGGAAAGGTCGCGCGCACCCATCATACTAAACTGCAGGGTACGTGGAATAGGCGTGGCAGTAAGTGTAAGCGAGTCAATATTTTCGCGCAGTGTTTTGAGCGTTTCCTTTACGCCTACGCCAAACTTCTGTTCCTCATCAATTATCATCAGGCCAAGGTCTTTGAACTTTACTTTTTTACCAACCAAACCATGTGTGCCGATGATGATATTTGTTTTGCCTTCGGCCAATCTTTTCAGCGTTTCTGTTTTCTCTTTGGCAGATTTGAACCGGTTGATGTAGTCTATCTCGATAGGAAAATCTGAGAGCCTTTCTTTAAACGATTTATAGTGCTGTAAGGCAAGGATGGTAGTTGGAACCAACACAGCAACCTGCTTGCCATCGCAGGCCGCTTTAAACGCGGCGCGGATGGCTACTTCGGTTTTGCCAAAACCCACATCGCCGCACACCAACCGGTCCATAGGCGAAAGGGCTTCCATATCGCGCTTGGCGTCTTCGGTGGCTTTTGCCTGATCGGGTGTGTCTTCATAAATAAAGGAGGCTTCTAGCTCTGCCTGTAAGTACGAGTCTTTTGAGAATTGGAAACCACGTGAGGCTTTACGTTTTGCATATAACTGAATCAGGTCAAAGGCGATTTCCTTGATCTTCTTCTTGGTTTTCTTTTTCAGGTTGCCCCAGGTTTCGCTGCCCAGTTTATTTACGCGCGGGCCTTCGCCTTCCTTGCCTACATACTTCGAAATTTTGTGCAACGATTGAATGCCTACATACAAAATATCGTTACCGGCATAAATCAGACGCACGGCCTCCTGCAATTGCCCACCCACCTCAATTTTTTCGAGGCCGGAGTAAACGCCTACACCGTGGTCTATGTGTGTTACATAATCACCGGGCTTTAATTCACGCAGGGTTTTTATCAGCAAGGCTTTATCGCGAGAAAAGCCCTGGCGAAGGTTGTATTTGTGGTACCGGTTAAATATCTGGTGGTCGGTGTAACAGGCAATTTTTAAATCATCATCAATAAAGCCCTGGTGGATGCCGATGTTAATGGGTGTCCAGCTAACTTTAGCTTTCAGGTCTTCGAAGATGGCGTAGAAGCGCTCTACCTGTTTCAGGTTTTCAGCAAAAACCAGATTGGTGTATTGCTTCTCGTTATTCTGCGCCAGGTCTTTTATCAGCAAATCAAAGTTCTTATTGAAAGAGGGCTGCGGGTGGCTGTGAAACTCAATTTTCTTTTCAGCCTTAAAGAACGACTGCTTGCCAAACTCAATTACCTTAAACTTGCCAATGCCTTTGATAAAATCGGCGGAAGAAAGAAACACTTCTTCCGGTTCGCCTTCAAGCAAAGGATGGTTAGGATGTTCGAGGCGGTTCTTTTTAATATCCGGTTGTGCCTTGCGGGCTTTCTCCATGGATATGTTCAGAATGTCCATCAATATACTGGCATCTTTTATCCAGATAATCGTATTCGCTGGAAAGGCCTCTAATACCGAACTCTTCTTTTCGTTACCAAAGTGTGTTTGAATGTTGGGTACAATAGTAACACTTGCAATTTTTTTGACGGATAGCTGTGTAAGCGGATCAAACGTTCTGATAGACTCAATTTCTTCGCCAAACAACTCAACCCGGTAAGGATACTCATTACCGAATGAGAAGATGTCAATAATATCGCCGCGTATAGAGAATTGCCCAGGCTCGTACACAAAATCAACCCGCTCAAATTCAAATTCTACCAGCAAGTCAATCATAAAATCAATATCCAGTTTCTCGTTCACCTTCATGCGCAGGGTTTGCTCATTCAACTCTGCGGCACGCACTACTTTTTCCAACATGGCTTCAGGATAGCTGACTGCAATTTCAGCACGGCTGTTTGAATTGCTTAACCGGTTCACCGTTTCGGTGCGCAGCAAAACGTTGTTGTTATTTAACTCTGAAAAATCCTGCGGGCGCTTGAATGAATCGGGGAAGAAGAAGATGTCCTTATTCTCTAAAATGTTTTTGAGGTTGTTTTGAAAATAGGCGGACTCTTCTTTATCGGACAGAATAAAAAAGTGATTGTATTCTGTGCTCTTGAAAACAGCAGCAGCTACAAAAGCTTCCTGCGAGCCGATGAGGCCTTTTAAATGCACTTCGCCAAAATCTTCGGTACCGGTAAGTAGTTCCTTTAATTGCCTTATTTGATTACTCTCAACATATCGTTGCAACAATTCATTCAGATTCATAAATCACATCTTAATTTTGGAACAGGTTAAAAACAGCTATCCCCGCAAGGCTTATCCGGCGGGGTAATTGATGTGCGAATATAAGGGATTGTGGGGGGATTTGGGGTGGAAGAATGTTTAAGATTTAGTTGAGCGTAGCGGGGAACTTATCCAACTCCTTGCTTACAGCCGACTCCTGTTGATTTGATATTTGCTTTTCCTTGGCTTCTCGTATTGACTGTGACATTCTATACTCTTTTGCTTCGGCGATTTTACTTAGCTGGAGATCAAGATTAAGCTCTTTAACCACCTGCTCAACTTCTTCTATTGTTACGTTAAAAAACTCTCTACGTAAATGGACAAGATTAATTCTCTTATGATTCAAATGTTTATGTAGCTTGTTTTCTAACTCGGGTGCATTGTCGGTATAAATTAATCCATGAACATCAAAGTCAAAAGGAACAGAGGCATTACCAAGTTCATCTATTCTATCCTGTGGGTCCAACCTTCTCGTCATCCCGAATTTGAAAACATTTTCTCCAAAAGAGCCGATGTTTGAAATAATATAAACATGGCCGGATTTTGTTTCTTGGGCGCGCGAAATAGCTCTTGCCTTTAGCTCCTGGGCTTTCTGAAGACTTTGTTCAAGCCCTTTAATCTTTTCGTTTAATGAGTCAAGTTCTGCCCCGGTCGTTTTGGAAATTTCTGCTTTGGCCTTATCTAATGCTTTTTGATAGTCCCTTTCTTCCTTCTCGGCATCCAGCTTAGCTTTTTCTGCTTCTTGTTGAACTTTTTGTTCTTCTCTCATTTGCTCTCTTATTTTTTTTTGCTCTTCTTTCTCTTCATGAAGTTTTTCTTGGAGCTCAAATTCAAGCCTTAGTTCTTGCAATTTTAAATCAGAATATGCTTTTGTAATAGAAATGTTTTGCGTGGATCCAAGGCTGTTTATCGCGTCAAAGGCTTTTGAAATTCTTGCTTCCACAGAACCAATATTGCTCCAACTCACTCTAGCAATTGCACTGTCACATTCTCCATTAAATGCTCGGAGCATTAGTTTTGCTTGGTGTTTTATCATCTTTTTACCTTCGACCTTACTTCCGCTAACTGTCCATTCTGTCGGGCAGTAAGTAGCTTTCTCTGACTTAATCATTTCTTTTTCTTTAGTCCATAATACTTCCAATTTCTGTTTATATTCCTCAGAATTGCTATAGTCGTAATGCGGCTTATAAAGACCATAAGAAATATCTTCCAAGTTTTCTTCCACAACCGAAATTTCTGCCAGTAAGGTTTCGTATATATTTCGCTTGTTGATGTAATCTACATTTAGTTTTTCCTTTTGCTTTTCGAAGTCCACTTTGAGACTCTCAATATTTTGACTCATGACCCTAATTTCTTCATTTCTTGATGTTATAATTCGGTCAACATCAATTACATCCTTATATTTTTCTTGTATACCCCTATATCGTATTTCCGATTCACTTAACTCAGATTCTGTAACTTTCAGTTTTTGCAATTGATTTATAAATAAGAACAGAAGAATGACAGATAGAACTGTTAAAATAATTGTTGCAATTTCCATAAACTGAGTTTAGATTCTTTGTAATAAATTATTCAATGATGATAGTAAATAAATTTTAATTTTAATAGAAAAGGCACATTAAATCACACAAACGAAGATTGCCACGGATAATACATATTTATTTTTTACGGGAATTATCCTCGCAATGACAGCCACTCTTTTTATTTTTATTTAGAGCCAGTCGGTCCCAACCTTGGTTTCAAATAAGTCAAGCCAGTTGGAGTTGTCCTTTTCAATCAGGTCTATTTTCTTTTTTCGGGAGCCGGCTTTGATTTGTTTTTCGCGGGTTATGGCATCGTTGATATTGCCAAAGCGTTCGTAATAAACTAATTTATTGATGTTGTATTTGGCTGTGAAGCTATCGGGGTAGTTTTTAGTGCGATGCTGGATACATCTTTTTTCAAGTTCGCTGGTAACGCCGGTATAAAGTACGGAATTACCTTTGTTGGTCATGATGTAAACAAAGTAGGTTTGGAATGCCAGCCCGATATTATCTACCCGTGCCATGAGGAGCAAATTTGTATTAAATATAAAAAAGAGCGGCTGTCATTGCGAAAGCAATTCCCGTAAAAAATAAAAGAGGTATTGCTTGTGGCAATCTTCGGTTGTGTCTTTAATGGCTGCACCTTGCGTAAAGCTACCCTAACTATGCTTTCCGTCGCTTTGCCGCTCTCGCTAAAAGCCTCTTTTTAATATCTGCAATAGCCTCGCTCAAAGGCCTTTCTTCTTCGTTCTCGTCAGGCCTAAGCCATGCTTCAAGTTGTGCTTTTGAAGGTTTGGGGCCGGGCAGAGCCCTTTCCTCATCGGTAAGAGGTCTTTCTTTGATTGTGAGTTTTGAGGACTTCAGCGTGTTCTTCATATTCTAAAAATACGTTTAATCATTAGAAGTACCGATGGCCGTCAATTAAATACAGTAGAGACACAGCGGAAGATTGCCACAGCCTTTTTTCTTTTATTTTTTTACGGGAAAAGGCTTCGCAATGACAGCCACGCTTTTTTTATTTTTTAAAACCCATACTTCCACCAATAATAAAAGCGCTTTATCCATTCATTATTAACGGCAATCAAACCATCTTCATCCTGCCACCATTTTAGTTCGTTGAAGCGTGAACTGGGTGCGCCGTGGACTATTACTTCTACGCCTTGCTTTTTCAGTTTGTTTTTAAAAACGCTTTGAACGCGGTAGGTGTGCAGTTTGGAAGAAACAATCATTATTTTTTTAAGCTGATGCTGTTTGCAGTATTGGGCAATGATGTCTGATTCTTCTTTGGTGCTGGTGCCGTCTTTTAATTCGATAATTATTGAATCGGGGATGCCTTGTCGTTTCAGGTTGGCAACGGTCATGTCTGATTCAAGCGTATCAATACCAAATACCCTGAGTTCAATTACCGGGTTGCCACCGGTGCAGATAACTTTGTTGGTATAACCGGCGCGGAGAATTTTTACAGCCTCATTGCCCCGGTCGTAGCCGCCACCTGAAAGCACAACCATTGCATCTGCTTTTTGCAAAGGGTCTTCAACCATTAAAGAAGTGGCAAACCAGCGCAATATTGGTTCACGATAAGTGTAAGTTATAGCTGCCAGTAATAGCAGAGAGAAAACAATAATTAAAAACCTGCGCATCGTTTGCCTTTATACACCCCCTTGTATCCGGGTGTTTAGCCAGTTAATGAGATATGCGAAAAACGCATTGCGGTCTGCTGTAGGCTCGTTGTGCATCTCGTGAAAATAGCCATCCCAAAGTTTCAGGGTAACCAGACCTTTAGGGGCTTTGTCGGCAAATTCCTTTGTGCCTATGGGTGAAGTAAGCCGGTCAGAAGTTCCGTGCATCAGCAGCAAAGGTGTTTTCAATTCCGCTGCATGTTCCAGAGCCCATTTGCCTGCATTGAAAAAACCAAAGAACATACCGGCAGTAATTTTACCGTGGTTATATGGGTCGGCATTGTACTTTTTAACCTCTTCAGGGTCGCGCGATATACCGGCGGCATCTAACTCTGCTTTTTCGGTAAAGGCAGGATAGATATTTATCATTAAACGTGCCAGCAGTATTTTAATAGCAGGCGGCTCAAACCCTAATTTTAAAAGTGGGCCGGTGGCAATAGCACCGGTTATTTTGGGATTGTTCTTCAGTATATAATTCAATACTTCGCCACCACCCATGCTGTGGCCCCAAAGAAATTTTGGCAGGTTGGGATAACGGGTTTCCGCTTCCGCTAAAATTACTTTTATTGAATCTAACATGGCATCGTAGCTGGGTGCATGTCCCCTTTTGCCCTCTGTTTTTCCGTGCCCGAACTGGTCGTAGGTTAATACCGCGTAGCCTGCTGCTGCTAATCTTTCTGCAGCATCGGTATAGCGGCCGCTATGCTCATTAAAGCCATGAACGATGCAAACGACGCCTTTGGGTTGTGGCACGTTCCAGCCCTGTGCAAAAATTTTCAGTCCCTCCTGTGTCCAGCTCCATTCAAAGTGATTTGCCATATTGGTTTTTTTAAGTCAAAAAAAATGCAGCCACTAAGAGGCTGTTCTACAATGGTTCAAGAATTCTTTTATAGCCAGGTACTCAGCCCCTCCCGTCCCCTAAAGGGGATGCCAGGGCCAAAGGCAAAATACCTTCATAGTATTATTTTCGATTCATTTCAAAACAGCTTCTAAGGCACTAAGAACAATAAAAAATACAAAAGTTTTAATTGGTTTTTGCATTAAAAACTTTGTGCCCTTGGTGTCTTTGTGGCGATATTCGGTATACCGAAACTATAAAAAATTGCCGATTCATAGTTTCAAAATATATCTTTGGAGCGCCTGCGCATTTTACGGGCATTTAAAACACACTAAACATGAAAAAGATGTTGCAGGTAACAGGGCTTGTGATTGGGGTTTTAGTATTAGCAGCCATATTTTATGTGGGTGGCATGTTATTGTTTTTGAAAATCACTGAATACAGGCCAAAGCCGATAGAAGATATAGCGGTTGTTGGGGCTAAAACACCTATAGAGGGCACTAATGTTATAAGTGACTCAACCTTTACTTTCTTAATCTGGAACCTGGGATATGGTGGCCTGGGGGCGGAAGTGGATTTCTTTTACGATGGAGGCAAAATGGTAACATCACCAAAAGAACATGTGGAGAAAAACAACCGCGGTATGGTTGAACTGTTAAAGCAAAACCAGGATGCTGATTTTATTATGTTGCAGGAGGCAGACCGCAACAGCAAACGCAGCTGGAGGATTGACCAGGTGGCAGAGTTTGCAAATGCCTTGCCCGAATACAACTATGCCTTTGCACCTAATTACGTGGTAAAATACGTTCCTTTCCCTTTCCTGGATCCGATGGGGGATATATACGGAGGCATTGTGACTTATTCAAAACATACGCCGGTTGAGACGGAAAGGGTTGCGTTGCCCAACATTACCGATTTTCCGCGCTACCTGGTTTATTTAAAAAGATGTTTGATGTTACAGCGATATAAACTGGCCAGCGGAAAAGACCTGGTTATTATTAATGCCCACTTTGAGGCTTACGATGCGGGCGGATTGGTTAAAAAAGAGCAGCGTGCTGTTACCAAAAAAAAACTGGAAGCGGAATATGCTAAAGGCAATTACGTAGTGCTGGGTTGTGACTGGAACATTGCCCCACCGGGATTTAATGTGCATACCTGGGAGCATAAAAAGCTGACGGATGAGTTGTACCTGATGAATAACGATTCGGTAATTGTGCCGGGCTGGCATTATGTGTATGACCCCACCACTGCTACCAACCGGAAAAACGAAACGTCTTATACTGAAGGAGAAACCTACAAAACCATTATTGACTACTATTATGTTTCGCCGAATATACAGGTTGATTCTATTCATGGAATTGATTTGCACTTTGCATATTCAGACCATAACCCGGTTAGGATGAAGATTACTTTGAAGCAATAGAACACTGCTTTTTGAAACACTGGTCTTTCATAAATTCAGGCATTTCGCAAGGCATAATTCTCACCTCCCCTTGCGCCCCCTCCAGAGGCAGGGCTGTTTCATTCTTATAAGACAGTCTAAAAAAGGCGGCTCCT
>PMXD01000171.1 GCA_003165895.1 Bacteroidota bacterium
TGGCTGATTTTAAAGGCACCATTCTATTTACCAGCCGCGACCACGAATTAGTTGAAACCATCGCCAACCGGGTAATTGAAATAACCCCCAAAGGCATGATTGATAAAGAAATGGATTTTGATGAGTTTATTAAAAGTGAAAGGGTGGCGGAGCAGCGGGCGGAGTTGTTGAAGATGAAGTAAAGTGGGACGAAATGAAGGGTTACTGCCAGTTACCGTTTTAGATACCAACACTTATGTTTTAGTTTGATTGTGCTTTTGTAACGTTGACGATAGGGCAAGTTGTTTTAGTCGGGAGACTAAAACATTCATTGTAAGTTCCAAGGATCCGAGGCGGAACACTTGGAACAACGGGGAAGAATATGACAAAGTTTATTTCAGCTTTTGTTTGGCATAGCCAAACGATTGCATAAGTTTGAATATGAATCCTGAAAAAAATATTGCACAGCCCTTAGCAGAGGTATTTGGTTTTCCGATAGCAAACAAAAGTGAAAGAGCCAAAAGGTATAAACAAAACAAGCTTTGCCCTTACAATAATATCGTTTCAAACTGCACAAAGAATAGTATCGAATTTCCTTTAGGCGTTTGTAGCATATATCACAAACAAGCCCCAGTCATTATTTGTCCCATTAGATTTAGAGAAGATTGGATTATTATCAGTGATGCGGCTGGTTTTATTTTCAATAAGGGAGCATCATGGACACATGTTGGTGAAGTAAGATTGAACGATAAGACGGGGAAATCGGCAGGTAACATTGACTATGTTTTGGTTTCTTATGATGATAAAGGAAGAGTAATTGATTTTGGTTCGCTCGAAGTGCAATCAGTGTATATCTCCGGAAACCTAACCGGGCCGTTTACAGCATATTTAGAAAACCCATCACCTAAATTTACCTGGAATAAAGCCTTAAAATATCCCAAACCTGATTATCTCTCTTCTTCAAGAAAAAGGCTTGTGCCACAAATAATTGCCAAGGGGTCTATCTTAAAGCAATGGAACAAAAAACAGGTTGTAGCTTTACAAACCAAATTTTATGAGACGCTTCCTCCACTGCCAGAGGTTGATAAAGGCAAATCAGACTTTGCTTTCTTTCTTTACGACCTTGTTCCAGATAAGGATGGTCAAAAGCTTTCCTTGAAACTTCAACGGGTTGTTTATACTAATTTTAAAAGCGCCTTGGAACAAATAGCTAAATTTGAAGCAGGTTCAGTAAATGAATTCACAAAGCTTTTGCAGAAAAAACTGGATGCCAAACGCACTGGTGTTTCGGATATTAAAGAGGATGAAAATATAGTGGTAGAATAATGAAAGAGCAGTTAACAATGTTTGACCAAGGTAGCTACAGCAAGAATGCTGTTGTAAATGTCGCCTCTGTACCTCAACGAAGTCCATTCAGATACCCAGGCGGTAAAACCTGGTTAATCCCTGTTGTTCGCAAGTGGTTAATGCAAGATCGCGCTATAGTCAAAGAACTTATTGAACCATTTGCAGGTGGTGGCATTGTAAGTTTAACGGCTGCCTTTGAAAAGTTGGCTGCTCATATTACTATGGTGGAAAAAGATGAAGAGGTGGCGGCAGTTTGGGAAATCATTTTGAACGGGAAAAATAAATGGCTTGCTGATAAGATATTTTCGTTCCCACTTACTCACGATAATGCAAATACAGAGTTGCAAAACCCTGACAAGAAATTAGAGGATATTGCATTTTGCACCATTTTAAAGAATAGAATTTATCACGGTGGCATTATAGCAAAGGGTTCTGGCCTGATTAAAAACGGCGAGGCCGGAAAGGGAATTATGTCGCGGTGGTATCCTAAAACTTTAAGAGATAGGATACTTGCAATCGGTTTTGTAAAAGATAAAATCAGCTTTATAAAAGGCAATGCCTATGAAGTGATAGAAAACAATCTTCATAATAAAGATGCTTATTTCTTTATTGACCCGCCTTATACCGTTGCTGGTAAACGCCTCTACACACACTTTGACATAGATCACGAAAAATTGTTTGAGCTAACTGCCCAAATCAAAGGCCGGTATATGTTGACATACGATGATACTACCGAAATTCGGCGATTGGCCGATAAATACCATTTGGATTATCGAACAATTCCTATGAAGACAACGCATCATTTAGAGAAGAACGAATTGATTATTTCAGACGGATTTAAGTGGTGGAAAGGCGAATGAGGCATTGGAGAGGCACACCTGGAAGAACGGGTTAAGGCAGTTCTCTCCCGAGGAAAAAGACGAAACTTTTATCCGCGGCTTTTTTGGACGTATGTTGTTTTCGGGTGAGGAGGTTTTGAAAAATTGCGGTGTGCTATCGGGAGGCGAAAAAATGCGTTGCATGTTTTCGCGGATGATGCTGATGCGCGCCAATGTTTTAGTATTTGACGAACCCACCAATCACCTCGACCTTGAATCTATTACTGCCCTCAACAACGGCATGGCTGATTTTAAAGGCACCATTTTGTTTACATCACGTGACCACGAGTTGGTTGAAACAATTGCCAACCGGGTAATTGAAATTACACCCAAAGGAATGATTGATAAGGAGATGGATTTTGATGAGTTTATCAAGAGTGAAAGAGTTGCAGAGCAGCGGGCGGAGTTGTTGAAGAGTAAGTAAGTGGGAGGAGATGACATCTTTTTTCAAGATGTTATCTTTGCCACTTCATAATTATTGCAGTTAGTATTATATTTGGAGTAAATTAACCTATATGTCGTCTATCGAAATTGAAACTTACGAACTTTTTAAAAAGCATTTCAGTGAGGAAGAAGCCAAAACTGTTATTCAATATTTTGAGGCGAAGGCGGAAGAGAAAATAAATCAAAAGAAAGATATTTTTCTTACCAAGGACGACAAGGTTGACCTTATTAAATGGATGGTCGGCTTTTGGATAGCCCAAATGGCTGCTATTATAGGGTTATATATCAGGCACTGATATTAAGATAGTTTGCAAATGCTTACTCAAAAATCTGCAATAGAAAGCGCGCGTTTGTTTGCAAAACAAATAAGTGAATCGGGGGTACCTTTGAAAACGGGAATTCTGTTCGGCTCTTATGCAAAAAACAAACAGCATAAATGGAGTGACATTGATGTGGCATTGGTTGCCGATAATTTTAACGGTGCCGGGTTTTATGATATTGCCCTTTTGGCAAAACACTTATAAAAAAACCTTTCCGCTCCATTCAGCCCAAAACCTATAATACGAAGCAATTTAAACCGAACAAAGACCCTTTTGTGGATGAGATATTGCGGACGGGGATTGAGATTGATCCTTCGCAACAGATTAAATATTCTAGCGGGACGCTAGAAACATAGCAGAGCGAAGCTGGAAGCTTCGCTCAAACACGCTTAATTTTATGCTACGCCGAAATGGGGACCTGTTGTAATGTAACGTTTTGCCCTCACCGCTTCGGGATTGCTTCGCAGAGCCTTGCAATGACGGGGTGATGTGGTTTGCGCTAAACCTGGATTAGTTTACCATCCGGGTAAATGCCCGTAGCCAGAGGCTACAAAGACACAGAGCGAAGCGGGACGCATTCGCTCAAAGACAGGCTACGATGAAAGGGGAATCTGCATCGCCCACTTCTAATACGAAAAACTTATTTAGGTGCGTGTCGGTTTTGTCGGTAAGTGAGTCACTTACCGACAAAACCGACAATACCGACACAGGTGTTTGTAAAAGTTTTTGCTCTTTGTTTTTCTTTCGCTGCACTTAGAAAAATAAGTGCATGTCCTTATTGTCCTTATTGTCCGTTAGTGAGTCACTTTAGGACAGTAAGGACAATAAGGACACAGGGGTTTTGGGAATTTTGATTGCTGAATTTTGATTGCTGAATTTAGTGCGTGGTTAGCGCGAAAACCCAAAGGATGCATTGGCAAGTGCGCGGACGTTACAGGTAACAGTCGCGTTACCGGTTAGTTAAGATCTCTCACTAGTGTCATGTCAAGTTA
>PMXD01000117.1 GCA_003165895.1 Bacteroidota bacterium
ACATAGCCCACGATTTAAATCGTGGGCTATGTGAAGGTAAAACCCGGGCAAAACCGTTTCAACGGTTTCCATTGCTGCTTGGGAGGGACTAAAAAAATCAGACCCGATTGCCCTGGTCATTTACCTGTTTTACTAAAATAACTGGCAATTAAGTTATTCTTTTGCATATTCGCATGGCCAAACAACTAATATAATTAGCCAAAGGCATCTCATTATGCGCTTCGCCATTGTAGATATTGAAACCACCGGTGGCCATGCCTCTGGAAATGGCATTACAGAAATTTCAATTCTGGTACACGATGGCAAGCAGGTGATAAAGCAGTACGAAACGCTTATTAACCCGCAACAATCAATTCCGTATTACATCCGGGGATTAACCGGTATAGATGATGCCATGGTGGCCAATGCGCCATTATTTAGCGAGGTAGCCGAAAAGATATACGAAACGCTGCAGGGTTGCGTTTTTGTTGCCCATAGTGTCAATTTCGACTACTCTTTTGTAAAACATGCTTTGCAGGCCTGCGGTTATGAACTAAACCTTAAAAAACTCTGCACGGTAAGGTTAAGTCGTAAAATTATCCCCGGCCTGCCTTCCTATAGCTTAGGAAAGATTTGCGCTTACCTGGACATTAATATCACAAACCGCCACCGGGCAGGTGGAGATGCAGAAGCCACCGTAAAGCTTTTTGAAATATTAATGGCGCGTGATACGGAAGATGTGATTGGTAAATTTTTAAAGCGGGGCTCAAAAGAACAGGCTCTTCCTCCTAATTTGCCACGGGAGCATTTTGAAAAGTTGCCCAATATACCGGGGGTATATTATTTCCATAATCAAAAGGGCAAAATTGTTTATGTAGGTAAGGCCATAGATATAAAAAAACGGGTTACCAGCCATTTCAGCAATAACTCGCCCAATAAACAGAAACAGGATTTTATGCGCTCTATACATGGCATCACTTATGATGTTTGCGGAAATGAGTTGATGGCCCTTATCCTGGAGTCGCACCAGATAAAACATTTATGGCCTGAACATAACCGCTCGCAAAAACGGTTTGAACCGGTATACGGCATTATGGAATATGACGACCAGCGCGGCTTTCGGCGGCTGGGGCTGGATAAAGTGCGCAAAAACACAAAATCTATCATTGCTTTCAGCAACCTTACCGATGGTTTTAGTTTATTAAGGCAGGCTGTAGATGAATTTGAACTATGCCCCCGCCTGGCAGGAATAGCAACCGATACAACAGCCTGCGAGGAGAAGGCCTGCCCATGTATTTCCGGAAAGAAAGCCGAAGTAGCCCTGCACAATAAGAAAACAATGAAAGCCATTAAGGCCTTTGCTAATAATGATTCGTTTGTGATTGTGGAGAAGGGGCGCAGCCCGTCCGAAATTGCCCTTGTAGTAGTTGATAAAGGCGTATTTAAACGTATGGGTTACTTACCTAAAAAAGAGTTTAAAAAAGAAAAGCCCGATACCAAAGCCATTGAAGCATTACCTCTTTACCGCGAGAACTTCAATATCCGTCAGATTATTTCAAGCTACAGGAATAATTATCCTGAGAATTTAATAGTGTTGTGAAAAATGGTTTACCGGCAGCACATAATCCTGAAAAGGCTAATGCGCAGGCACAGGCTGTAAGCCAATGTGCGCAAGGAAGTAAAAAAATAATACAGCCTCCTTCTATAGTTCAGGTTAGCATAAAATCGCTGGTCTCCGGTAAAAATGGGTGTATGACAAATTGCATTAATTGACCATTGTAATTAATTTAGGCGAGGTATTGTATTTTTTTATTGCCGTCTGCTAAAGTGCTTGTTGGACAACTCAAAATTCGCCCAATACAGGCCTTTCCCGGTTGAAACTTCGTGCTACCACCCTTCAGAGAGGGTTCAAAGTCGTTCTCGGAGAAGTGTTTCATCCCGAATTTTTGCGGGAGACTTAGGATGCGGATTGTATTTGTAGTGCAATTTGTCCCACATCCCGTTACCGGCGCATATTATGAGCCCTTGGTATTTTTTCTACTTTTATCGGATAATATAGATGCACACATGCGAAGGGCTTTAATTTGCTTACTAAACATTGCCAATATTCTCGGCTTAACTTATTTGCTTGATTTGGCCTGGTATTCGCGCATTGCGTCAGACGATTACTCTTATGAGGTGGTTTTGCATCGCGATGGTTTTTTTGGCGGCTTAAAATATTGGTATTTTAACCTGCAGGGAAGATTTTCGGCCCATGCCGTAATTCAGGCCGTTTTGCAATTATTGTACGACCATAACATTAACCTGGTTTTTTACCATGCTTTTGTAATTGCGTTAGGCACCTACGGGCTGTTTTCGCTTTTTAAAAATGTTGCCCGGTTAAAGCAAATTCCATTTGACAGTTACTTAATGCTCAACGTTGCCTGCTTTGTTTTTATACTGAGCATTTATAACAACTTTCAAATGAATACCTTTTACTGGTTAACTAATTCACCTATGTACGTTGGTGGAGTTGTAGTGTTTTTAATTGGCGTTGCCGCTATTTTAAGCAAAAAAAAGGCATGGATATCTTATCTTTCTGTTGCCGTGTGTCACGAAGATAA
>PMXD01000081.1 GCA_003165895.1 Bacteroidota bacterium
GCCACCGGCGCAGCAGGTTCAACCGGCCTTCAGGGAATACAAGGTAATGTTGGTGCACAGGGTGTTCAAGGTGTTACTGGTACTCAGGGTGTGCAAGGGAATGTAGGGGTCACCGGTGCAGCAGGTTCAACAGGCCTTCAGGGGATACAGGGGAATGTTGGTACTACGGGCGCACAGGGCATTCAGGGTGTTACCGGCACTCAGGGAGTACAAGGAAATGCAGGCTCAACAGGCGCAGTGGGCGCAACCGGTATTGGTGTTGCGGGTTCCAACGGACCGACTGGTGCCAATGGCGTTACCGGACCTACAGGAGTTAACGGGGTAACCGGTGCAGTGGGTGCTACAGGAGCTGGTGTTGCGGGCCCAACAGGTGCAGTTGGAGGAACGGGTATCGGAACAACCGGTGCCGTGGGCCCAACTGGTTTACAAGGTGCAACCGGCGCAGTCGGGGCAACGGGCCTGGCAGGCTCACTCAACGCATGGGGTTTAACCGGCACCACCGGCACCACCGTAGGCACCAACTACATTGGCACCGCCAACAACATGGACTTAATGTTTAAAGTAAATGGCACCGAAGCCGGTTTTCTGGAAGATGGCTCATATAATAATAACAGTTCAGCCGCATTCGGCTATCAGGCTTTATTGAATGAAACTGCAAATAACAGTGGCAACAATGCTGCCTTCGGTTATGAGTCGTTAACCACCAATACTACAGGTGTTTCTAATGCCGCCTTCGGTTATCAGTCGCTAACCGCCAATACTACAGGAGTTTCTAATGCCGCTTTCGGTTTCAGCGCGCTTACTGCCAACACATCCGGTTCGCAAAACACCGCTACCGGAAATTTCGCACTTTATCACAATACAACAGGTTTTGGTAACGTAGCCAATGGCAACTTTGCCCTGGTTCATGTTACCAGTGGCTATTATAACACGGGCATTGGTTACTACGCCGGGGAAAATATTAACACCGGCTACAGCAATGTGGCCATTGGCGATTTCGCGCTTAACAGCACTTTTACCGGGGCTAACCTGGTTGCTGTAGGTGACTCAGCTTTATATAATAACACCACCGGCGCGCAAAATACAGGGCTGGGCAGTAAGGCCTTGTATACTAATGCTACTGGAACCGTTAATACGGCCATCGGTTACCAGGCCCTTTATTTAAACACCGGTTCAAGCAACACCGCCACCGGTACCCAGGCGCTTTATAGTAATAGCAGCGGTACAGGAAATACAGGTATCGGTACCCAGGCGCTTTATACTAACGCATCTGGTAATTATAATGCGGCTATGGGCCAGGGAGCGCTTTATGCTAACACCGGCAGTGATAATACGGCGTTGGGCTACCAGGCGCTTTATGACAATACCACCGGTCATGATAATACCGGTATAGGTTACCAGGCAAATCGTTTTATTACCACCGGCGCCTATAATATAGCCATTGGCAACAACGCGTTGGACCATAACACCGGCGGTACATATTGCATTGGCATTGGCTACCAGAGCGATGTAGGCGGAGCCAGTTTAACCAATGCTATCGCCATTGGCTATGGGGCTCAAGCCAGAAATAGTAATACAATGGTATTGGGTAACGGTACAATAAACGTGGGCATAGGTACCACTACGCCTTCTCAGACTCTGGATGTATTTTCAAACGGATTCAGCGTAGCTTTAGTTGAGGGCTCGTCAACTAACGGCACCTGGTTAACGCTTACTAACAGCAGCTATGCGCATGGCTTTAACATTATAGCAACGGGTTCTACTAATACAGAAGGCCCCGGTGCGTTGTTATTCCGCGATAATGCCAATGGTACCCGCATGATGATTGACTCTACAGGAGCAGTAGCAATAGGCACCACCACCAGCAGCAGTTATACACTGGTGGTAAATGGTAAAATGAAAAGCACCGGTGTAAACGAAACCAGCGATGAACGCTTTAAATCGGGTATTACCACTATAAGCGACGCCATGGACAAGGTTTTGAAACTGCGCGGAACAGAATTTTACTGGAAAAGGGCTGATTTTCCTGATTACAATTTCGAGGCGCATAAACAGATGGGTTTAATTGCACAGGAAGTAGAAAAAGTGCTGCCTGAGGTAGTTGATACCGATGAGAAAGGTTATAAAGCGGTTGAATACACCAAAATTATTGCCCTGCTGATTGAAGCCATGAAGGAGCAGGAAAAGAAAATTGATGGCCAACAGAAGCAAATTGATTTATTAATGCACAATAAACAGAAATAAGTATGTCAGTGATTTCGGTTTCAACAACTGCTCAAACTAAAACTGCTGCACATAAATTGGGCGCAAGCCAAATTGCCGTTCTACATACAAGTGGTTGGCGGGGACGCCAAACCACTAAGGCTCCCGATTCGGCGTCCCTGCCAACCGGTTTCTGCAGGGTGGCGACAATTTGTTTTGATACCCATAAATTCACTACGGTATGAAGGTAAAACACAACTTTATTACGGTAATGCTGCTGGCCTTGTATTTCTACGGAAATGCAAGTACCATTAGTGTAAGCAATGCCCAAACCGTAGCGGTTAACTTTTACAAGCTCACCTATAATACAGGCCACACAGCTATAACTGCCGCTTTAAACTACACTAAAACCGAAACTGATGGCACTGTTGATTTTTATGTTTTCAATATTACCCCGGGGCATGCGTTTGTTATTGTTGCAGCGCAAAGCAATGTATCGCCAATTCTCGGATACTCTGCCGAGTCTTCGTTTAGCAGCAGCAATATACAGGGTATAGGTTTGGTAAACTGGATGCAGCATACCGCTAACCAGGTTCATGTAATGGTTTTGAATAATATTGCCGCCGACCCACGAACACCAACTTTATGGTCGGCTTACCAGGTGGGCACTAATCCGGGCTCATTAAAAGGTACCGGTGTGGGCCCTTTAACCACAACCACCTGGAACCAGGACCCTTATTACAACCAATATTGCCCCTATGACGCTACCAATGGTGGTACCAGCGTTACCGGCTGCGTAGCCACTGCCATGGCCCAGATTATGAAGTACTGGGCCTATCCGCCCCAGGGCAAAGGCAGTTATACTTACACAGATGATATCGCTAATGGTGATACCTATAACATTGGCACATTAAGCGCCAATTTTGGCACCACCACCTATCCCTGGGCCTCTATGCCCCTCAATCTTACAGGTTATAATGTTTTTGTAGATACATTAATGTATCAGTGCGGAGTGGCTGTTGCTATGGATTACAGTGCCCTCGAAAGTTCAAGCTATGCCTGGTATCCGGGAACCCATGCCTGCGCATTTAACGCCTTTAAATGGTATTTCGGATACGATTCGCTTTCCATTCAGAATGTTGAAGAGTCGCAATACCCCCTTGCCAACTGGACTGCCTTAATCGAAAATGAATTAAATGAAAGCCGGGTTGTTTTATATTCAGGAACAGACACACTCAATCCTGCTGAGGGTGGCCATTGCTGGGTTTGTGATGGTTATGACGTAAATAATAATTTGCACATGAACTGGGGCTGGGGCGGATATGATAATGGCTACTTTGCAATCCCTAACCTTGACCCTGCCAGTACCGGTTACAATTTTAGCGGCGAAGAAAGTGCTGTGATAGGTATACAGCCGCCAACCTCGCCGGTTGCGGCTATGGCTATAACTTCTACTTTTGCATGCAGCGGCAGTTTTCAATTCGCCGACCAATCAACCGGCGCCCCTACATCGTGGTTATGGAATTTTGGCGATGGCACTACCTCTACCTTGCAAAACCCCACGCATATTTATGGTGCTAACGGCACTTATACGGTATCGCTTAAAGCTACAAACGTGTACGGCACTAATACCGTAACCAATACCAATTACGTAACGGTTAGCGGTAAAGCGGCAGGGCCAACAGCGCCCAATGTAACCCAATGTTCTGCCGGTACCTTTTCGCTTTCAGCCTCAACCACCAACCCCGTTTTTTGGTACGATTCAAACAGTAATTTGCTATCCATGAGCAATCCTTTCACCACGCCCTCATTAACCAAAACCACTACTTACTGGGTTGATGATTGGGTGTATAATTCATCTTTAACAAACACTCAATCGCTCGGCGCGCTGAGCGATAATATTGGTAATGGCACTTTATATGCCAACGCATCCCCCACTCTTACTTTAAAATTTAGTGTTGTAATGCCTGTAGTGTTACAAACCGTAACTGTTTATTCAGGTGTTGCGGGTAGTAATGCTGTGCAATATGCCAATGCAGGAGGCACCGTGCTGGCTTCGCAGGCTGTTACCCTGGTAGTGGGTATTAATGTGCTTACCCTTAACTGGACCCTGCCCGCCGGAGGGCCTTATTACATGAGCCTTACCAACATTACTAACATATATTTTACTATCGGAAATACCGCTTTCCCTTATAACGATGGCTATGGCCTGATAAGCATAACCGGCAGCGACTACATTGATAATTACGGCTCGGCTTATAGTACTTATTACCCCTATTTTTACGATTGGGTTGTTAACGAGCCATATTGCGTAAGTGCCAAAACCCCGGTAAGCGCCATTATATTATCCGGCGATACCACCCTCGGCGGTGCAGGCACCTGGACCTGGACCGGCACTACAAATACAGACTGGTTTACCCCGTGCAACTGGGACCAGGGCTCGTTACCGGGGCCCACAAGCGATGTTGTAATACCCGGCAGCACTACTAACCAGCCCACTATATCCGGCCGTACCGGTTACTGCAATACCCTTACCGTTAATACCGCCAATGGCGGCTTGTTAACAATTGCCACTTCAAGCAGCGGTTTGTTGAGCGTGGCGCAATAGCTGGGGTCCAAATACAATTTACGTCCCCCTCAGCGCAATGTCATTAAGTTAAGGTGGCCGGTACTACCTGATCAAATTCAGGCTATCTGCTATCTATCCGATAGAAAGAGATCTACCCTCCTGCGAAAGTGGATTAAGGATGGGGTGAATAAGTATTACGCTCAACTTAAACGGTAAGGTAAAGGCACAAGTTGCTTTCCATCTAATATCATCACACCATCGCAGATGTGTGAATCATGTAACTTATTTCAAAAATAGTGCAACACTTACCTGCTTATGCTTTCCAACTTTGTCCTGGCTCAAAAAATGCATTCTACATTTAGTTATTGACTAATCTCAAATTAAAATTATGCCCCTCACACACGCTTTATTTGTAACAACTTCGGCTTCAGCCGTGCAGGAAATTGCCGTTAAAAGCCCGGTGTTCACTAACATGGGTAAAATTCCTGTAAAATACACTGCCGATGGAGCAAATATTAACCCACCGCTAACTCTCAGTAAGATTCCCGATTTGACCCGAAGCATCGTTATAATTGTTGAAGACCCGAATGCCCCGGTCGACACCTGGGTACATTGGTTAGTTTGGGATATTCTGCCCACAACAAAAATAAGCGAGGGCATGATACCGGGAATTGAAGGGGTAAATGCTTTTAACGAGCATCGTTACAAAGGCCCATGTCCCCCGGCTGACACACGCAATTATTTTTTCAAGGTATATGCGCTTGATAAACTATTACAATTGCATTGTCGTTCGGTAAAATACGATGTAATGAAGGCAATGAAAGACCATGTGGTTGGATATGGCGAATTGATAGGTACTTATAAGCGTAGCAATATTATTCAGGTGTCAAGCCATGCCACCCCGGATATTTATATTTAAGACCGGTTAGAAGGTCGTTGGGGGCCATTATAGCCTATGTTGTACTGGAGCTTTTGATCCTTCAGGCTTACTCAAATCGCCTACTATTTTATTATTGCAGGTTAAGCGGTATAAATAAACACCATTTTCCCATGACGAGGTATTAACGGTGGTTATATTGGCACCACTACTAACTACACTTCTATACATGCTGCGGCCTGTCATATCTGCAACCACCAGCAGCCCGTCCGCCTCACCGGTGCATGGTAGGTTATACGAAAAATTCTCGGTCCCACTGGTTGGGTTAGGATATACTAAAATGTAGTCGGATACATTGCTGACCTTTGCACTTGTATCCTGGGGTTTATCCAATNNGGGAGTGCATAACACTAAATCATCGAAAAATACGGTGTTATCATACTCCGCAGATGTATCAATGCTGTACCACTAACTTTCGAGTAGCGACTTTCTGAGAGGATGTTTCATCAATAACAGTTAGCAAATAAAAACCGTTGGCTAATGCGTGTATATCAAAATTATCTACCTGTCGTGTTTCTTTCTTATCTATCACTTGCCCCACATCATTTATCAAATCAAACTCATACTTCCCCTGCAACCCCATCTCAACATAAACATATTTATCTGCAGGATTTGGCATTATCCGCAGCAAATTATTTTCTGTTGAGACAGAAGTACCTATACCCGTATAAATTGTATCGCAACCACTTCCATACAATGGCCCTAGGTTGTAATTAATCATATTAGGGAAATTAATTGAATTAATTGTCAGTGTGGTAAAGGCGGTATCAACAAAACCTGCACTATCTCCTTTTAAATCAGGATAATTTACAGCATGGATAAAGTAATAACCGCCATTAAAACAACTGGCATAAAGCTTACCATTGGGTGCAACCTGTAACATTCTCATTTCAGCAATATCGTTACTATCAGCTTGGTACAAAGTTATTGAATCATGTTGGGGATTTGGCAAGGTTAAGTCGAATTGGGTTAAATTAATAGCATTAGTTGCATAAACAAATCTACCATTGGGTGAAAACTCAACAACAGCCCCGCTGTCTTGGTTATACATAACAGTTGGCTTACTAAACTCACCGCTACACCTGTCAAAATCCATTACCAGAATAGGGCCGCTATAGCAACTGGTTACATACTTGCTGCCGTCCTGCGAAAATTTACTGTAAGGCAAATCAAAAGGACCATAATAAATTGGCCCAATACCTTGTACGATGGGGCCGATAATAGAATCAGGTGTAAACAGGTAAGTAAAATATTCATTGCTATTATGTAATCCCATCACCACCCACCAATCTCTTCCATTTGCGTGTTTACATGCAGTTACTCCTCCTTGCCTAAATATACCTTTCCCAAATACAACATTCTTTCTCTCAATAATACCTGAACCGGAATCATGAATTTCCGTAAAGTATAAATTGCCCGGTAGGTTTCCGTTGTCGGTATCATTTGAAAAATGAATCAGGTAAAATCTCGAAGTATCTCCAGGTTTAGGTAAAAACAATGTGGCTTGTGGTATATTTAATCCGCAACATCTTAATTGATTACTATAATCACACGGACTTAAACTATCGCCGTCTGCTAATGCAACACCATTTTTTCCCGCAATATAAATACCATTTGTGTAATACAGTAAGTTACCTGACGAATCACAGATATTGGCGCTCGTCAAGAACATTTGCATTATGGGTACAATTGGATAATTTTTTAAGGTATCATTTCTAAAATCCAAAACGGACTCTTTATCACCTAATACCCATTGAATTCCATATTCCTGAGCGGTCATCATTTTGAAATACAATAAACAAAATACACCAATGCTTATTTTCATCTTTCAATACTCACTTTTCCGGTTTGTATAGGCACAGTGCCGTTCCGTCCTTTCCAAAGATACAAACCATCGGCCATATTCGATACATCTATTTCAACCGTGCCTAAATTTGCTACCGGAACGCTTACAATTTTTTGGCCCATCATATCTGTTAAGTCAAAAATCATAGAAGCACTGGTGGCCGATGAGTAAAACACTTTCAATATATTTTGCGCAGGGTTAGGATATACTAAAATGTAGTCGGATACATTGCTGACCTTTGCACTTGTATCCTGGGGTTTATCCAATGCCCGGAGCATTCTTGTTGAATCCATTATTATGGGAGTGCATAACACTAAATCATCGAAAAACACCGTATTGTCATATTGTGCATACATTGCCCGTGCCATGTAAACCGCATCGCCACTAGCATACGGACACTGCAGCGCTAATTTGGTTATAGTATCCAACTGCCCGCTGGTAAACGTATTTGTCCCGACAGCAATAGTGCTCAGGTAAATATTGCTCATGGCTATGTAATTAGCTGCCCTTATATTAGTATCAGGTATGCCGCTACTTGTGGATTGGGCCGTTTCCAGAAATTTATTATATACCACTGTATCCGCCATGTTCGCGCTATCCGTTAACATTTGGTTCTGTATTTCGCTTTGCAGGATGGTAGCAATGTCGCTGCTGCCCATACTGGTATAAAACGAGTTCATAAGGCTATTGCTATCCAATAAAGCTGTGTCGTTGTAAAGCGATTCATACAGCATTTTTTGCGCAAGCCAAACACTGGTGCTGTCAAAGCCTGGTTCTAAAAAATCTTTTGTGTTACCACCGGCAACAGTACTGTCCATTAAACTGACGCGCGTTGTAATATTAATAGGGAAAGTTATCGGGTTTTTCCACATTGTGGAGCATAAATCAAATTCCAAGCCATCATCCTCCGTTAGTGCCACGCCTTTTATCGCCTCCAAAGAATTTGCCCCATTGGTCCTCGTTTATCTAACGAGGATCATGTGGCATCCGCATTTGTAATGCGTGTATTTGAACTTTATTTGTTTCTGCAAAACTGCCAATATAGACGGTCGAGTAGGCAAGGGCAT
>PMXD01000053.1 GCA_003165895.1 Bacteroidota bacterium
CGGTATAACCCTTGTCCAGGAAGTTATAATGCTGTTGGCGCAGTTGCAGGTAATATTTTTCAAGGTAGGCGCAAAGCTCATCCACCAGTAAGGGAATGTCGTACGTAAGGGCCTCAACCGGTTTTTTTATCTGTATCAGCGAGGCCGGGTTGGGTAAAGCCGGGTCAAACTCCTCCTGGTTAACATTTATGCCAATGCCCACTATAGTGGAGGCAATTTTGCTGCCGTTAATAGTATTCTCTATTAAAATGCCTCCCAGCTTCTTATCGTGATAATAAATGTCGTTAGGCCATTTTATCCGTACCTCATCGTTCAGCACAAATTCACAAAAATCCTTAACGGCAAGGGCGATGGCCATGTTTAAAAAAAACTGTTTATCGGCATCCAGCTGGTCTGGATATAGTACCAAACTGAGGGTAATATTCTTTCCGCCCTCGGTTTCCCAGCTGCTTCCCATCTGTCCACGGCCTGCAAATTGCTCCCTGGCTACGATAACGGTTCCTTCAATTGGCCTGGCATTTGACAACATTTGTCTGGCAAAATTGTTAGTAGAATCAACTGAATCGAGCTCAATCAGGTTTTTACCGATAAATAGGGTGTTGGTCATGCTTGGCGTTATTGACTTTCAGATTCATGAAAACTAATTACTTTTGAAAAGTTTTGAAAGTAAAATTATCAACAAAACCCCAGGCGTTTGGCGAAGAGAAATACGGGAACAGAAAATTTAAGGAAGGTGGTAATAGATGCCATCCTCGATAAAAAGGGGCATCAGGTAATTAGCCTCGACCTGAAAAAAATAAAGGACACTCCTTCTGATTATTTCATCATAACACATGGTGATTCAAGCACGCAGGTAAGGGCTATATATATGAATGTGGTTGAAGAAGCCGAAAAACACGGTTTCAGCCCATACCATACCGAGGGGATGAAAAATTCGGAGTGGATTATTATCGACTTTGTTGACGTGGTAGTACACGTTTTTTATAGGGACAGAAGGGACTTTTATTGCCTGGAGGAATTATGGAACGATGCTAAGTTAACCAGGCATAACGACACTGATCATAAGTAGAGCATACAATAAATTAAAAGCAGAATCGTCTGAGAGAGGACATTGAAAAGAAAAAATGGAAAATCAGGAAAACAATAATCAGAACAATCCGGGCCAGCCCCGCAGAGACCTTAAACGTCCTAAAAAAATATTAGACGAAGGCCCTAAGTTTAATTACTTCTGGGTATACGCCATCATACTGCTGTTTGTAATGATGTTTTTTGGCAATTTATCTTTCTTCCAGGAAAACGTGAAAGAAAGCAGCATCACCGAACTACGGGCTATGCTTGGCAATAACGACGTAGATAAAATTGTGGTTGTAACCGGCGCCGAAAAAAGTGCAGAAGTATACCTCAAAGAATCAGCGTTAAATAAGCCCGAATACAAGGATGTGGCACACACGCGCTTTGGCGGTATTAACAAAGGTCCGCAGTATACGCTTACGGTGGCATCTAACGATGCTTTTGATAAATTTGTTACCGAATTTTATAAAGATAAGCCGCAACTGCAGGTAGTAACCGTAAAATACGAGATACGCCAGGATTGGCTGCGCGATGTGTTCCCATGGGTATTGCCGCTGTTGCTGATAGCAGGCCTTTGGATATTTATGCTGCGCCGTGCAGGCGGTGGCATTGGTGGGGCAGGTGGCAACATCTTTAACATTGGCAAATCAAAAGCCATTTTATTTGACCGCGATGAGAAGATAAACCTCACCTTCGGCGACGTTGCCGGGCTGGATGAGGCAAAGGTGGAAGTACAGGAAATTGTAAACTTCCTGAAAAACCCTAAAAAGTATACTGCCCTGGGTGGTAAAATACCTAAAGGTGCTTTATTGATTGGCCCTCCGGGTACGGGAAAAACGTTGATAGCTAAGGCTATGGCCGGCGAAGCCCAGGTGCCTTTCTTCAGCATTTCCGGTTCCGATTTTGTTGAAATGTTTGTAGGTGTAGGTGCATCGCGTGTGCGCGATTTATTCCGCCAGGCGCGCGAAAAAGCACCTTGTATCATATTCATTGATGAAATTGATGCTATAGGCCGCGCAAGGGGTAAAAACCTGATACAGGGTAACGACGAGCGTGAGAATACACTCAACCAGTTATTGGTTGAAATGGATGGTTTCAGCTCTGAAAAAGGTGTAATTATAGTTGCCGCTACCAACCGCCCTGACGTGTTGGATACGGCCCTGCTTCGCCCGGGACGTTTTGACCGTCAAATATCTATTGATAAACCAGATTTGAGCGGACGCGAGCAGATATTTAAAGTGCATTTAAAAACCATTAAGCTTAGCGAAACCGTTGATGTTTATAAGCTGGCTGCCCTTACACCGGGTTTTGTAGGCGCCGACATCGCGAACATTTGTAATGAAGCCGCATTGATAGCTGCCCGTAACGATAAAACCGCGGTTGATATGCAGGACTTTCACGATGCTATTGACCGCGCCATTGGTGGACTTGAAAAGAAGAACAAGCTGATTTCGCCTGAAGAGAAAAAGATAATTGCCTACCATGAAGCCGGCCATGCCGTAGCCGGTTGGTACCTGGAAAATGCACATCCTTTATTAAAGGTTTCTATTATTCCACGGGGTGTTGCTGCATTAGGTTACGCACAGTATTTGCCTAAAGAAAAATACATTGAGCGTGAAGAAGAAATGTTAGACCGCATGTGTATGACCCTGGGCGGACGTGCTGCTGAAAAACTGGTTTTCAATAAAATCTCCACCGGCGCACAAAACGACCTCGACCATGTAACCAAGGTTGCTTATGCTATGGTTTCGGTGTTTGGTATGAACGATAAAGTAGGTAATGTTTCGTTCTACGATATGCAGAACCAGAATACCTTCAGCAAACCATTCAGTGAAGCCACGTCGCGTATGATTGATGAGGAATCGCGTGGTATTATTGCAAAACAATACTTACGTGCACAGGAACTGCTGAAAGACAAACGCAAAGAACTGGATGCATTGGCCAACCTGCTTTTAGAGAAGGAGGTATTGTTCAAAGANNTTGAACGACTGATAGGCAAGCGCCCTTTCGATAAAGCTGACGAAGAAATTACTACCAATCCACCGGATGCCTCTGCTGAAAATGTAGATGGGCAATATACCGTGTCCTGAAACACAGACGTTATAAATACTATTGTTGAGAATCATAAAGCGTAAAGCTTTAGTTCACCGCCTCATATTATAACTTTGAGTTCCGGTAACAATATCTGTTTATTAAATTTTTTATTATGGTTAATGAAGGAACCGGAAACGGATTTTTCTCGCGCTTAAAAAACGTATTCTCATCGTCTGCCGATACGGCAACACAGGAAGAAAGCGCGCATGAAAGCTCCACTGCAACAACCACTTTAACCGAAGAACTGGTAATGACCGGAGATGAAATAACCGGTGTTACCGAACCGGTAAATACCACCGCCATCCGCACCGAAAGTGTTACTGAAAAAGAAATACCCCTGCGCACCGTTGAGGTTAGCGCACCGGCTGCCTATACCCTACCCGATGAGCAGGACCTGGACATCCGTTTTGCCACAAAATTTATTGATGCCGGCGGCAAATTCATTTTCTGCGAAACAGTAAAAGAGGCCATTGACAACCTGCGCATGCTGAAGGAAGACATGGGCTGGAGCCATGTTTTTTGCTGGGAGAATGAAATTAAAGATGCTTTTTGCGAGAACGGTTTTCAGAAAGGCGCTATAGGCTTTACGCTCGAAAACTCACAGGCGGCCGTTTCTCTTTGCGAGAGCCTGGCTGCCGATGAGGGCACTATCATAGTCAATCCCAAGCAGGCAAGCAGAAGAACGCTCAGCACCTTCCCTAAAACGCATATCATCATTACCGACATTGCACACCTCAGCGCTGTTGAGGCAGAAGCCCTGCAAAGATTTAAAAACCTGAACAAAGGCGAATTGCCCTCGGTAATTAAGCTGGGCAAATGCAACACCGGCCACTTCTACGACAAACAAAACCTGATACTCAACGCCAACGGCACCGAAGACATTTATGTGTTTTTGGTTGATGAAATTATACCGGTTAGTTTAAGGCCATAGGCTTTCCCTATGTAACACATAAACCTTCCAGGTTTCAGCGCTGCTAATAGCCTGGCCAGGACCTGAAAGGTTTTGCACCCTGAATGCTGTGGGCAAGACCTTGCTTTATGCTATTTACAAGTATGATGTGGAGCATAAGGGGGCAGTAAAAGGCACAAATGCCAGGGCAATCGGGTCTGGAAAATTTTGGCCTCATTTAAATGGTTAAAACCATTTTTTGTCGGCAATTTACATAGCCCACGATTTAAATCGTGGGCTATGTAAAGGTAAAAACTGGACAAAACCGTTTCAACGG
>PMXD01000101.1 GCA_003165895.1 Bacteroidota bacterium
GACGGCAATAAAGATCAAAACGACACAATTTCTTTCTTGTGGATTTTTCTTTGCTAATGCTTTTGTAATCCATAACTCACGTTATTTAACACTTGTTGGGGGGCTAAAGCCAGTTCTTTCACGGGGTTATATTTACATTTCGCACATAAATACCACCATCTCCTGACTCAATGATTATCCGGCTTCTTATCTTTTTTGCTTGCTTAACGGCAGCGCTTCATTGCTTTTCGCAAGTACTACCGGCACCGGGGGCTAAACTCAATTATACCCAGGTGATGTTTGATTATAAGAAAGTAAAGGGAGCCCCGCTGTACCTGGTTAGGGTAGAGGAAATTGAAGATTCGATATCCCCGGCAGATGAAAACTGCTCATTCGAACAAACCGATCCTGCTACCGCTACCCTGATAACCGGGCTGGAATTTGGAAGAAAATACCGGTGGCAATATGCAGGTATTAAACCGGGACAGGAGCCGGAATGGAACGGCCCGTATAATTTTGAGATAACCCAGGATACACTGATTGATAAAAATATTATGACACTGGAAGTATCGGTTAACGACAGCACTGCCAATGCCGGTGGCTTAATAGTGAACGACTGCACCCATACCATTGTTGACCGCAACGGTAAAATGGTATGGTACCTTACCAACATAAACTGGAAGTTTAACATACCTAAAGCTACGCTCCAAACCGATATACTGCCCACAAACAGGGTGAGCGTTAACAAGCCCAATGAGGCAGGCCCCAGATTTGAGGTAAAGCCCGCCATTTATGACCTCAGGGTAACTCCTTTTGGTACTATTACCTGTTTAGAAGAAACAAATGCCAACCCACTCGACTCGATGGGCAATATTCGCCCGGTTGAACGGAACTTAAACTGCCGAGTGCTTTGGACACCTCCTAAAGGGGGACGGGTTTCGGGCAATATGTCGGAATATTATAACCACGATTTTAAGCACTTGCCTAATGGCCATTATATGGTGCTTGGCAATGAGAACTGGCGGAAAATACCTGCTTACCATGATACAGCTGCTTTCAAGAAAAAATATCCGCAAACCCAGTATATAAATGGACGCTTATACGGCCGGGTTGAGTTTGGAACTGTAATTGAATACGATAAAAAAGGAAAAGTAGTTTGGAGCTGGAATGGTGAACATTACTTTGATAGTGACGCCCTATCTCCGGTATTTTATAACCACAAAATGGATGTAAGGCTGATGCCCCATGTTAACGCCTTTGGTACCGACCGCAAAAACGAATTTGTATATGTTGGCTTCAGAGATATAAGCCGCATTATTAAAATTGAAAAAGCAACCGGCAAAGTGGTTGATAGCTGGGGCGGCAAAACCCTTACAGCAGGTAACCCACAGCATGCGGTGCTGTTTCATCAGCAACATGATGCCAATATACTCGACAACGGAAACATTGCCGTTTTTAATAATAACGATTACCCCGGGCACGATAGCGTACCCAGCGCCATAGTTTTTTCGCAACAAGCAACTGATACCGGTTATGTGGTTTGGAACTACAATTTTGACCTTGACAAACGAACCCGCCGTTTAAGCCGAACCGGTGGCAATGTAGATGTGCTTAAAAACGGAAACTACCTGGTATGCCTGGGCAACCTGGATAAAATGGTTGAGCTAACGCCCGATAAAAAAATTGTTTGGCAGGCAGAAATAAAGCCCAACAGAAAAAGAACCTTCAGTTATTTCCACAGGCTTTACCGGGCCCATTATATTTCATCTTTGTATCCCTGCTATTTCTGTTTTCAAACAGATAATGATACCGTATCAAAACGTTCCCCCAAATTTAATATCAGGCTGTTTAATAAAGGTTCTGAGCCCGATGCCTACAATGTAAAAGTGTCCACCGCAACAGGCCAGCCATTGCTACAGTTTTCCACGGATACGCTGCAGCCAAACCGCTCTGATATGATACCTTTTATAGCAGTAAAACGCCTGCATCGTCACGAGAAGCTGATAGTAACTGTAACTTCGCAAACAAATCCTGATTTTGAACGCCGCAGTTCGGTTTGGGTAGGTAAATAAGGGTGCATATCAATTTGTCGTTACATGGCAGGAGTTCCGGTTGGCGGGGACGCCATAACCGTTCGGAAGAAAATTAATGGCTAAAGCCAGTACTTTCAATTAACTATCCCCGCTCTGCAGAACGGGGCAAAAATATTGCCCNNGACTTTTAAGTCGGGGATGATGGCGACTGGGCTTGGCTTTAGCCATTAATGAAATTTCAATCTATCGAACACCTATGCACCCTCGTCAGCAGGGGAGATTCTTCGTTTTTCAAGCGAAGCGCTGAAAAATATCTTCCGAACAGTTAAGGCGGAACGCCAACCACAAATTTGTCACGAATTTGGTATGCACCCGTAAATAATAGCTTGTTGTAATAAGCATAGTGCTACTTTTATTTTATTGTTATTGGGCTACAAAGCAGGCAAGTGTATAGGCGGGCGGTTAAATGCCATCTTTACCGGGCTGCATAAAATCATGCAACAAATGCATTTTGATTTATTACTATTGCTATCATGACATCTGCTGAAACCCACAAGAATTTTCAGAATAAGATAACCGTTGCCGGCATGCTGGTTGCAACGGGTATCGTGTTTGGCGATATCGGTACTTCGCCGCTTTACACCCAGGATTCTATTTTCCACAACCGCATTATTACTGAAACGGTTGCCCTGGGCACCCTTTCAGCTATCTTCTGGACCCTGACACTTCAAACCACTATCAAATACGTGCTGATTACTTTGCAGGCAGATAATAACGGCGAGGGTGGTATCTTTTCATTATACGCCCTTATACGGCGGTATTGGGGGCGCTGGCTAATTGTGCCGGCTATAGCAGGTGGCGCGTTTTTAATGGCGGATGGTATAATCACTCCGCCCATTTCAGTTACCTCGGCTATGGAAGGCGTTTATGCCATAAAACCCGATTTAAATATCCAGCCCATTGTAATTGGTATCCTCATATTGTTATTTGTGTTTCAGCAATTTGGTACGGAGCGGATTGGTAAGGTTTTCGGGCCGGTTATGCTTGTCTGGTTTACCTTTATGGGGGCGGTAGGTTTTTTAGCCCTCAGCCATAATTTTTCGGTACTAAAAGCGCTGAACCCCTATTACACATACCGGTTTTTTGCCGAGTCGCCGGAGAACTTTTGGCTGCTGGGCAGCATATTTTTATGCAGCACCGGTGCTGAGGCCTTATATAGCGATATGGGCCACTGCGGCCGGAACAATATCCGCATGAGCTGGATATATATAAAAATAATGTTGATTTTCAGTTATGCCGGCCAAACAGCCTGGTTGTTAGCGCATGTAGGCGAACGGGTAACCAACATTAGCCCTTTTTATGCCATTGTTCCACATGCTATTTATTTGCCCGGCCTTATTATTGCAACCCTGGCAACTATTATAGCCAGCCAGGCGCTTATAAGCGGGTGCTTTACACTGATTAATGAAGCCATCCGGCTAGAGATATGGCCGCGGCTGATGGTTATTTTTCCGGGCAGGATAAAAGGACAGATATATATACCCGCCATTAACTGGATGCTGATGTGCGGCTGCCTGGGCATGGTGTTGTATTTTAAAGAGTCTACAAAAATGGAAGCCGCATTTGGTTTAAGTGTCACACTTACGATGTTAACCACCACCTTTCTGATTAACTTTTATTTATACTCACGCAGGGTACCGTTAATAGTAATTGCGCTTGTTACCGGGGTGTTTTTAACCGTTGAAATAACCTTTTTAGTGGCCAACCTGCAAAAGCTGCGCGAAGGAGGCTGGATAACTATACTGATTGGTTCTTGTCTTTCGGCACTGATGATGGTTTGGTGGACGGGCAAAAACATAAAGCGGAAAATAACCGAAAGGGTGGACCTGAAGGATTTTGTGCCCCAGTTGGTGCACCTGAGCCAGGATACGCTTATTCCAAAATACTGTACTAACCTGGTTTATCTTACTACTTCAGGTTCGCCGCGGCAGGTTGAAAAAACCGTCATTAAATCAATTTTGTCGGGCATACCTAAGCGGGCAGATGTATATTGGTTTCTGAACGTTAATATTACTGACGACCCCTTTACGCTTGAATATGCCGTTGATACCCTGGCCCACAATGATGTGTACTTTGTAAAATTCAATATGGGGTTCAGAATTGCCCCCCGGATGGATTATTATTTCAGAAAAGTGCTGGCCGACCTCCTGGCCCAGAAAGATCTGGAACCAACACCCCGCCCGGAAATGAATTACCAGGATAGTGCTTTAGGTGAAATACGCTTTGTGCTGATGAACAGTTTCCTCTCGTACGATAATGCACTTCCGTTTTTCAGCAATATGATAATGAAGCTCTACTTTATAATTAAACACCTTAGCGTAAGCGAAGAGCTTAACTTCGGGCTTGACCGCAGCGATGTAATAACAGAAAACTATCCGCTGATAATTCAGCCGGTTGAAAGCCCCGATTTAATAAGGTTGAACAGCGATGTAAAATAATAGCCACGCACTTTTAATAAAATAAGTTTATAAACCCTCCGTTATAAGGTTCGTTCCTGCTGTTATCTTAAAAATTTTTGTTTCAATAAATTTAACGGATGGTATTGCTTTACAACGTTTGCCTTAACTCAAAGCTATGAGAACAAAAATACTTTTCATGGCACTTATTCTGCTTGGCAGGCAGCACTTGTTTGCCCAGAATAATAATAAAATTACCGGCCCTTTGGGGGAGTACCATATTGCCGGCGGTTATAGCTTTACTGATACCTTAGGCATTGATTCAACCATTATGCAATACGAATTCAGGTTTGGCGAAATGGCCATGCCTGACCAGGCCATTGATAACGGCATGGATTTTATACCTGAGTTAGATTCATGTATTGCCTGGAATGCTAACCGCGTGGTGGCCATTCTTCAACCGCCTACCGAGCAGGGCACTTATAACCAACCTGCCGATACAGCTCTTTATGCGCCTTATCCCCAGTCTAATGGCCCGGGAATGATACAGGGCGGGCAGCGCTTTTCGCGGTTATCGCAACTCTACGGTGGCTTCTGTGGTGTTATCCTGGACGATTGGGCGGGAGACACTTCCATTACGCGCCAGGTAAGGGATGCGGTGCAGGGCAAATATGTAGATGACGAAGGCGTTGTTCATAGCGAAAGCTATGCCACTACGCCCAATAATAAACTTTATTGTGTGGTGTATAGTACCGATTCTGTTCCGGGCTCTTCACAGGTACTGGATGGTGTGCAGTATTACAATGTACCTACCCAAATGTGCTGCCTGGATAAGTTGGATAGTGATATTACCAATTTAAGGGCTAATTACCCGGGCAAGGAAGTTCAGATTGGTATTTATCTTAAAAACAGTGGGGTGGGCTGGCTGCCGGCTGCCAGTGTTCAATACTGGCTGGCACATGCGCTCGACAGGTATGATGCCGGAGATATTAATGGCGTTACGCTGTTTGCCGGCGTTTTTTTAATAAAAGAAAACATACCATTAAGTATCTGGAATGGATTTGCTTTACCGCATTGGTTAGATTCACTTTACTATCCTTACCTGGGCGCAGGCCAGGGTAATCTGTACGATTGTACTACCGGCCTGGCCCTTACAGATGGGTTTGTGCGTGTATACTGCAAGGGCAGGGTATCAGGCGATACTTTGTTTCGAAGCCGGCAAAAAACCGATGCAAACGGGCAATATCATTTTGGCGTTTGGGCCGGAAACAGGAATACGGATTCTACCTTTTACTGGCTGATAGCCGAAAAGACGGGGTACGTAAACGATACCGTTGGCTTCTGGGTTAAGCGGGGAGATACAACCAGTATTCCTTTTCTTTCTTTGTGCCCCTCAACATATACCGATACCGTTGGCGCAGAGAACATATTGCTATATCCTAACCCTACCCGTGGCGCTTTCACGCTCCTTACTCAAAACTACGAACCAGTGGGTGGGGAGGTGGAAATATATAACATGCTGGGGCAAAAAGTTTATTCGGCCCTTCGCAGCCGCGACTGGTTACCCATTGATCTTTCCCGCCAGGCCAGCGGGGTTTACCTGGTGGTTGTAAGGGCCAGCCCTCATGGGTTTAATACGAAACAATTATTGGTAGTGCAGCACTAAACCGGCAAATAAAATCGGGTTTACGACAAATTTCCCTTTTCATCNNTGCAAAATACAGCAATGCAAAAGCATCAAGAGGGAAATTTGTCGTACACCCGTAAAATCCCTGTTGTTATTCATCTTTGAATAATAATTATATTGCCACAGTATGAGCAATGCTGTTAAATACTATCTGGGCGCCTATAATCTTGTGGCCTTCCTTTTTTGGGCGGTATACCTGGTAAGCTTTATTGCCGGCGGGCTTGTCCTCAATGCACAATCATTATTGCTGCTCAATATCGCGCAGGGCTTAGCAGTTTTAGAGATAGTGCATGCGTTGCTGAAGTGGGTAAAATCGCCGGTGGGATCTACCATTGCGCAGGTAGCCTCCCGCCTGTTGGTGCTGGTATTAATCAATCTGTTCACAAATGGCATAATGACTGATAAGGCCGTGTTGATTGGTGTTATTGTTGTTTCCTTTGCCTGGAGCATTACTGAACTTGTGCGCTACTCGCTTTACTTTCTTTCCTTGTTTAATTTGCAACCGGGGTGGTTGTTGTGGATGCGCTATTCTTTTTTTATTGTTCTGTATCCAACCGGTGTAACCGGTGAGTGGTTAATTATTTTAGCGCCTGTTATTGCTGCCGGGTTTTTTACCTCCCAATTCGGTACTTCCTGGCACTTTTACGGGTATAGGATATTGGTAGTCCTTCTTTTTATCAGTTATGCTTACTACTTCCCGGTGCTTTACCGGTACATGTGGAAGCAACGTAAATCAAAACTTAATTAAAACCGTGCGGCATGGAAAAACTTAAATCGCCTCTGGCAAAGTTTTACGAATGGGAGCAAACCTGCCCCGATAAAGTATTTATGGTTCAACCCCTGAAAGGGCAATGGCACAAATTTACCTGGAAACAAACGGCTGATGAAGTACGCAAACTGGCTGCAGTTTTGCAATCGTATAACCTGCCGCCTAAAACGCGCATTGGTTTGGTTTCAAAAAACTGTGCACATTGGATAATTGCTGATTTGGCAATTATGATGGCTGGTTACGAATCGGTACCGGTTTACCCCAACGTAGGAGCCGACACTTTAAATTATGTGATGACTCACGGCGAGACAAAAATTTTGCTGGTAGGTAAACTCGACGACTGGAATTTTATGAAGGCAGGTGTGCCGGAAGGCGTGCAGTGCATCAGCTTTCCGTGGTACGGCCCTAAACAGGAAGGCTTTGCTTATTGGGAAGACCTGACAAAAAACATAAAACCCCTGCAAGGCAACCCCGACCGGGATATGGATGATATTATGACCATTATTTACACCTCGGGCACCACCGGCGCACCAAAGGGCGTGGTGCATACCTTCGGCAACTTTGCCTGGGCGGTGGCAACCGGTGTAGGGCACTTTCATTTGCCAACGGGTACTATGAGGTTGTTTTCATATTTGCCCATGTCGCACATTGCAGAGCGCATGCTTACTGAAATTGCAGGTGTTTATACCAACAGCGAAATATGGTTTGCCGAAAATCTTGAACTGTTTGTAAAAAACCTGGCTGAAGCACAACCCACTATCTTTTTTGCAGTGCCACGTATCTGGACAAAATTTCAAATGGGTGTTTTATCAAAAATGTCACAACGTAATCTCAACATTCTGCTCTCAATTCCCATCATTAATAACATTATCCGCAATAAAATAAAAACCGGTCTCGGGTTACAGCATTGTAGTAATTACATAAGCGGGGCAGCACCCATTTCGCCATCACTTGTGGCCTGGTGGGCCAGGTTAGGTGTGCAGATAGAAGAAGTATATGCTATGACCGAAAACTGCGCTATTTCGCATACCAATAAAAAAGGAGATTTTAAACCAGGCATGCAGGGGAAACCATTTCCTGGTGTTGAGTGCAAACTAAGCAATGCGGGCGAGGTATTGGTTAAGGTGCCCTGTAATATGACAGGCTACTACAACGAACCCGAAATGACAGCCGCAGCATTAAAAGACGGCTGGCTATACACCGGCGACCGGGGCGTAATAGATGCCGACGGATTTTTGAAAATTACAGGCCGTGTAAAAGAGTTATTTAAAACCGATAAAGGCAAATACGTGGCGCCTGCTCCGATTGAAATGAAAATTACCCGGAACAATTACATTGAACAGGTTTGTGTAGTGGGCAGTTCTTTACCCCAACCCATTGGCCTTGTGGTGCTTTCGGCGGAAGCGCGGGGAAAAGAACGCGAGTACCTGAAGCACAGCCTCACCAAAACCTTAGAGTTGGTTAACCCCGAACTTGAAAAGCACGAACGCCTGCACAAATTGGTTATTGTAAAAGAAGACTGGACTATCGAAAACGGGCTTTTAACCCCCACCATGAAAATTAAGCGCAATCCTATTGAGGATAAATACCAGGATAAATACTCAACCTGGTACGAACAGCATGAAATGGTGGTGTTCGAGAATTAAGTAAGAAAATACGTCCTGATTAATTCCTTTCAGACTATTTGCTTCCTGTAAAGTAGTATAGCTTTACGTCATTGCTATTGGTAGTATTAACCGCCTGTCCGGAAATAGTCAACGCATTACCGGAAAGTATACCCGAACCACTAAAGTTATAAAGCCCCGTATCTCCATAAATATTTCCGGTTTCATTAATATTTATAGAGGTAGCACTGGTAAGTTTTGCGTTCTGAATCGTGGCAAGCGTGTAAAACGCATTATTATATTTACCCAACAACTGTAATTGAAGAGTGGAACTGTTTACTTCAGCAATTGTAACCTTCTGAATAACGCTGTCGGTCTGGCTGCTTGTGCTTGTATAGGTACCAACCCATGCGGCAGCGTTATCCGTGCTTTTTGAACAGCCGGCGATTAAAATAATCATTGCAAAAACAAGTATATGTGAGAGGGTCTTTTTCATATAGATTACGTTTGCCGGCAAAATTATAATAATGAGCGGAATAGGCAACGGAAAGGCCAGGGCAATTTGTAAAGGCTCGTTTTGGCATAGCAAACAAAAGTGTCGCGGTGGATTAGTGCGCCTAAAAATTAGTGCCCCATCACCTCTTTATAAACCTTCATTACTTTTTTGGCAAAAACTTTATCGGTCATTGTTTGGGCGTGCAGATATCCTGCTTCGCTCATTTGCTTTTTCAGCCCATCGGTGCTTAATACTTTCAACATTGCACCGGCCAGTTCATTAATATCAGCGGGGTCAACAAATAATGAACCAGCACCGCCAGCTTCCTCAATGGCCCCGCCTTTAGAGGCAACAACCGGCACCCTGCTAAACAGCGCCTCCAATACCGGCGCCCCGAACCCTTCATATAAACTGGGGAATACAAACAAGCTGGCTTTGCTGTAAACTGCCGGCATATCCTCATTTGCTACACCGGATATAATTTTAACCCTGGCGCCCAGATTTTTTGAAGCTATCAACGCCTCCACTTCTTTCTTTATTGAACCATCAGAACCTACCAGCACCAAATCTTCTTCAATTTTATCTTTAATCAGGTCAAATGCTTCTATAAGTTTTTTTTGATTTTTGCGGGGAAAGAAAGAGCCCACATTTAAAATATATTTGGCCGGTAAATGGTATTTCTCTAAGGCTGAAAAATCGGATTGGGTTTCTTTTTGAAAAGCAGCATCCACACTCGGATAAATAATCACAATTTTTTCGGCGGCCACTTTATAAAAATGCATCAGGTCGGCTTTGGTTTCCCCGCTTACCGCAATAATCTTATCAGCATGTTTTGCGGCATAACGTGTTTTCAGCTTGTAGAACTGCCGGTCAATAAAAGGGTATTGTTCGGTATGCTTTAAAAAAATAAGGTCGTGAATAGTAACCACGGTTTTTATACCGCTGCGGTGAATATTAAAGGGCAATTCGTTACTAAGGCCATGGTATAGATTTACATGCTCTTTCAATAAATCAGTTGTAATACCCCACGAGCGCCAAAGCCCCACTTTCTTCAAAAAAATAAAAGGCTGTGCTAAGGCAGAATAAAACCCAAACGACTGTCCCGGGTGAAAAATACGCTGATGCCTGCTTTCGGGCAGAAAGATTTTAAAATCGCCATGAAGTTCGTTAAACAGCTGCGTTTTAACTTTGGGCGAATACAAAAAGTAATCGTTCTCCGGAAAATCGCGCATCATGGCATTGAGCAAAATACGGGCATGATTACCGAGGCCGGTAAAATTGTTCAAAGCCCGTTTTGCATCAAATCCTAATCGCATATTTTAATACTTTTTTATTACAATATCGTTGTTATAATAACTTCAAAATAATGACCTTCCAAGCCGAGTCTCCCCTTTCCTGCTTTGAGGAATGGGGGACTCGGCGCGTATGCGGCCTATCCTAGCGCCGAGTCCCCAACCTGCGGAAGGGAGACACGGCTGAGAAGGTCTTTTCCAGGTCGCTACGATTTTTCCCTTGCCTCAAGGGTGCTTACTTGCAATGACATCAGTTGTATTTTAATTTTAGCGCCCTCCAGTACTTTAAAAACACTTCGCGGCTTTGATGATAACAAATACTTAAACCGGTAATCCCTTCAGTAAACCCCAGCCCGAAAAAATAAATCCGTATAAACTTAAACGGCGGGCTGAATATCATTTTAAACAGTAAATAAACCAGGCCTTTATTTTTTAAATGAAGTGCACTGATGGTAGCAAATTTATCTACCTGGTTTAAAAATGCCTGATGCGTGGGCCAGGTATTGTGCAAAATATCGCCTTTCATAAAATCAGCCACTTCACCATCGTTCAATACAAATTTATCATGCGGGTTGGTGCCCTGCCATTGGCCTGCATCTCCGTGCCACAAACGCAATTTCCGGTCGGGATACATGCCGCAGGTTTTAATGGGCCTGCCACAGTAATAGTTTAACCGGTTCATGTAATAGCCCGATGCCAGTTCTTCTTCCGGTTCGCTTTTCCAGGTAATAAGTTGTGCCAGTAGTTCGTAACTCAATGTTTCATCTGCGTCCAGCGATAGCACCCATTCGTTAGTTGCCAGTTTGCGGGCGCGGTTCTTTTGCTCAATGTGGCCATCAAACGCATGCTGTATAAAACGGGCGCCGGCAGCACTTGCAATTTGTGCGGTCCGGTCGGTAGAAAATGAATCCAGTACCACTATCTCATCCGCCACCTGCTTCACCGACTCAATGCATCTGTCAATATTCTGTTCCTCATTAAAAGTGATGATAACTACCGACAGCTTGTTCATTCGCGTTTAAAATGATTCATTAAAAGCAAAAGAAAGATAAGATAAAAACCACTGCCCATCTGCTCCTCAAAAGTATCCTCGGTAAAAAAGGACGAAAATATCATCAGGTTCAAAATCAAAAACAAGCCATATTGATAGTACCGGTGCGCCATTAACGGATAAAAGAATGCGGTTAAAAAAAGAGCAAAGCCCAACACACCGGTTGTTGCCAGCACCCAAATAAACTCGTTGTGTGGCAAGCGACGGTTATAATCGCTTATTTGCGGATATTTTTGCGCGTATATCCTGTAAGTTTCGGTTTCAAGGTCACCCGCGCCCACGCCCAGGTAAGGGCTTTCGTGCCATAACTGCATACCTATTTGCATAGAAAGCAGCCGCATGGCATCCGAATTTTCGTTGATGCGGCCTTTCTGATACTGGCCTAAATCGTAGCGCATGTATTCAAGCTTGTTATGTAAACTGGGCACCAGTTTATAAGCTATAAATGGCAATATTGCCATCATTAAAATAATGGCGCCACCAATCAAAAACTGTTTGCGCTTAAAAATTTCGCTTATGGCCAGGTAAAACAGGCCCAGATAAAGCGCCACCAATCCGCTGCGAACACTTAAAATATGCAGGGCTAAAAACACAAAACAGGCATAAGCCAGTTGCAACCACCTTTCATTGCCGCGCAGCAGAAAGCTTTGCTCTTTATACAAATAAAGGGCGCAAAAAAACGAGAAGGCCAGCATAAGCGTATACCGGATGTGGCTGAATGGCATAGGTATTTGCGTACCCCAGCTGAACGACCGGGTCATATTTTCGAAATGCAGAAAATAGTTGCCCAGCACTAAAACGGTACAAACAAAAAACGTGAGCATAAAGCCATACAGTATCAGCACAAATTTTTTGCTTTCCAATTGTCTGATTGGCGCAAATGCCAAAGGCAGTGCAATAAACGGCAGTTTAATACGCACCCAGTTCATCCAGTCGGCCTTGTTTTCGGAGTAAATACCCGACACCAGAACAATAACCATGTAAAGGGCAATAACCAGCAATTCTTTTGTTTGAAAATACTTTTTAAGGGTAAAGCCAATGCCCTTAAATAGCAATGAAGCAACCAGCAGGCTAATCATACCAATGCTTACCACAGCGCGCGAACACACAAAACCAATAAAGATAGCCAGGCAGCACGCTACTACCAGCCATTCAAATTGATCGTCATTAAGAAGTTGTGATATCTCTGTTTTTTTGATAATGTTATTTTAAACAATAAAGAAATTTTACCGCAAAGACGCTAAGAGCGCAAAGGAATACAATGTGCAACAAAAGAAAAGAAGTTGACAACCGTAATTTTTTATCGCAGCCTCTATTTTATCTTATTCTACTTTGCGTCCTTTGCGTCTTTGCGGTAAAAAAATGTATTTCGGATTTGATTCTAAACAGCTTCCTAGTGGTAAATTTCTCTATTTTCGGGCACAAACATAAAACTCTTGTCACACAATACTTCCATAACTGATTTCAAAACACTGGCCCGCACCATTTCGGTGGTTGAAAACGAGGCCGAAGGTTTTGAATCTGTTTTGCAGCATTTGCACCCAAATGATATACCGGTGGTTGGCTTTACGGGCCCTCCGGGCGCTGGCAAAAGCACACTCTTAAACGCTGTAGTAAGTGTTTTATTGGAAGAAGGAAAAAAGATTGGCCTGGTGCTGGTAGACCCCTCCTCACCATTTAACCTCGGTGCTGTGCTGGGCGACCGCTTGCGCATGAGTACTCATTTCAACAACCCACATCTTTTTATCCGTTCCGTTGCCAGCAGGGGCTCGCTGGGTGGGTTGAGCGATAAGATTATGGAGGTGGTGGAAGTAATGAAGTCTTACCCTTTCGATTTTATTTTTGTTGAAACCGTTGGTGTTGGCCAAAGCGAGGTAGAAATTGCAGGCCTGGCAGATACCACGGTTGTGGTTCTGGTACCCGAATCGGGAGATGCAATACAAACCATGAAGGCCGGCCTGATGGAGATAGCAGATATTTTTGTGGTAAATAAAGCCGACCGGGCTGACGCAGATGCGTTAATCAACTCGCTTTCATTTCAACTGCACCTGAACCAAAAAGAAAATATACCGGTGCTTAAAACTGTAGCCGTGGAGGGCAACGGGGTAAAAGAACTGATAACTGAAATTGTAAGAGAGCGCGATTCGGAAAAGAACAAAGAGCGCAAGCTTATTTTATTGGCAGAAAAAGCCCTGCGTATTATTGCCAAACACCGCATGAAGAACTTTGATGTGCTGCAACTTAAAAACGACCTGCAGTTAAAAATGGATAGCCCCGGCTTTAATCTTTACAGCTTCATCAGGCATTACCAATAGTTTAAATCCTTGCATTGATACGCCAGCTTAGCATACAGGAATTTCTTGAACAGTCAACCGGCCACCTTACTTTAGATGTGCGCTCGGAAGGCGAGTACACCCATGGGCACATTTTGCACGCCACCAACCTGCCGCTATTCAATAATGATGAGCGGAAAATTATTGGTACGGCGTATAAGCAGCAGGGAAAAAACGAGGCCATTTTATTGGGCCTTGATTATGTAGGCAAAAAGATGAGCGAATTTGTGCGCTTTGTGCAACCTAAGGTAAGCGGTAACAAGGTATTTGTGCACTGCTGGCGCGGCGGTATGCGTAGCGGCAGTATGGCGTGGCTGCTGAATTTATTCGGATATGAAGTGTATGTTTTAACCGGTGGCTATAAGGCATACCGGCATTACATTTTAGAACAGATAGCCCAAAAATTTAAGCTGATAGTTATTGGCGGCAAAACCGGCAGCGGCAAAACAGATGTGTTGCTGAAACTGAAAGAGAAAGGCGAACAGGTAATAGACCTGGAGGGGATTGCAAACCACAAAGGCTCTGCCTTTGGTGCATTGGGTTTACCGCCGCAACCTAGCACTGAGCATTTTGAAAACATGCTGGCAGAGGAATTGAAGCCTTTTGATTTGAACAAGCGCGTTTGGATAGAAGACGAAAGCAAAACAGTGGGCCGGGTTTTTATAGATTTGAATTTATGGCGCAAAATGTGCACCTCACCGGTGTTTGTAATTGATTTGCCTTTGGAAATAAGGCTGCAAAGACTGGTGCGCGATTATGGCGAACAAGCCACCGCCGGGCTTGAAGAGGCCATTACCAATATAAAACGCCGCCTTGGTAACGAGCAGTGGAAAAATGCCATAGATGCAGTGCAGGCCAAAGATTTTGCCGGTGCAGCCAAAATTACTTTGTACTATTATGATAAAGCCTATGATAAAGGGCTATCGTTGAAAGAAACCAAAGAGATATTCAGATTTGTTTTTGAATTTGATGATATGGAGAATATGGCAGAGGAACTAATAAAAGCGGCGAAGGAAAAGGGTTTATAACCGTAATACAGGCCTCTCCCCGACATNNGGAGAGGCCTGTATTGAAAAGCATTTTAATCTGGAACAAGAAACTATAAAGCATAACATGGAAATCAAACTAACCCAATACTCTCACGGCGCCGGTTGCGGATGCAAGATTGCACCCGCTGTGCTTGAAGAAATACTAAAAGGCAGCGGCGCTACTTTTGTAACGCCAAATTTACTGGTGGGCAACGAAACCAAAGATGATGCGGCTGTATACGATATGGGCAACGGCACTGCACTAATAAGCACCGTTGATTTTTTTATGCCCATAGTAAACGACCCCATGGGGTACGGCAAAATTGCTGCTGCCAACGCGCTGAGTGATGTATACGCCATGGGCGGCAAGCCATTTATGGCCATTGCAGTACTGGGCTTTCCGGTGCAGAAACTGGATGCAGAAGTTGCGCAACAAATTATTGCCGGGGCCAAAGAAATCTGCATGCAGGCTGGGGTTTCTCTGGCTGGCGGACATACGATAGATAGCCCTGAACCCTTTTTTGGTTTGTCGGTAAATGGGCTGGTGGAGGTGAAAAACCTGAAAAAAAACTCGTCGGCACAAGTGGGCGACCTGCTGTATTTAACCAAGCCGTTGGGCACCGGCATGTTGGTTACGGCTGTAAAGCGCGGGCTGCTGACCGATGATGAAATTAAGCATGCTGTGACCTATATGTGCACGCTTAATACCCCGGGCGAAAGCCTGGGCAAACTTGATTTTGTTCACGCACTTACAGATGTTACCGGCTTTGGTTTACTGGGGCATTTGACAGAGATGTGTGCCGGTTCCGGTGTATCAGCCGAAATAGAATATGCGCAGATTCCATTAATGGACGGGGTAAAGGAACTGGCGGCCAAATTTATTTATCCCGATAGCACCATGCGCAACTGGAAAAGCTTTGAAAGCAAGGTAGAAGGCATTAACGGCGAATCGCTATTGACCCTCTGCGACCCGCAAACCAGCGGTGGCCTGCTGATAGCAGTAGACCCGAAGCATGAACAGGAGCTATTTAAAATATCTTTACCGCCGAACACGTCTTTGTTTAAGATTGGTAAAATAATTGCGAAACAGGACAAACAAATTTTTATTATATGAAAGGAAAGATAGTTCTGGTAACTGGCAGCAGTTCAGGTATCGGATTTGAAACCGCTAAGGCATTGGCGCAACAGGGAGCTGAAGTGATACTTGTGGCCCGCAGTGAAGAGAAGTTGAAGGAAGCGGCGGCAGTAATAAAAGCGGCCACCGGTAACGATAAATTGAAATATTATACTGCCGATTTCTCTTCCCAAAAATCTATCAGGGAATTGGCAGCAAAGGTGAAAAAGGACTATACCAAACTGGACGTACTGGTAAACAATGCCGGTGGCGTATTCCCTGAATTTAAATTGAGTGAGGACGGCCTTGAAATGACAATTGCCACCAACCATTTTGCCTATTTTCTGCTCACCAATCTGCTGCTTGATTTATTAAAGAAAGCGGATAGTGCCAGGATAGTAAACGTGGCCTCCGGCTCGCATTATCAGGGTAAAATTGATTTCGAATCTTTCAAAAAGAAGAAAAGCTATTTTATAATGAAGGCCTATGGGCAAAGTAAACTGGCAAATGTGCTTTTTACCAAAGAACTCGCGGAGCGCCTGAAGGGAACGCGGATAACAGTAAATTGTCTGCACCCGGGATTTGTGCACACCGGAATTGGAACTAAAGGTGTTACGGGAGTTGTTAAATTTATATGGACCTTTTTCTCGCGTTTAGGTGGCCTCAGTGCAGAGGCGGGCGCTAAAACCTCTGTTTACCTGGCATCGTCTTCAGCGGTAAACGGCGTAACCGGCAAGTACTTTGATAAATGCAAACCCAAAGAAGAGTCCAAATTGGCAAAAGACATAAACCTGCAGCATGAGTTGTGGAAGGTTAGTGAGCAATTGTGCCCGATTTAGTCAAAATTGCATTGCGCGATTAGTATATTTGTTTAATATGGCAAAAAAGAAAGGACAGGCGGAATTTACAAAATGGATGGGACCAACATTAGATGCTTTGAGAGAATTGGATGGTTCGGGTAATCCAAAAGAAGTATCTTCTGCAATAGCGAGAAAACTTAAACTACCGGATACTGTTCTGGAGGCCACTATGAAATCCGGAAGCACGAGATTCCACAATCAAGTACAATGGGCAAGACAATATTTGGTTTGGGAGGGAATGATTGATTCATCTAAGAGAGGTATTTGGTCATTAACCCCTAAAGGATTTAAAGCTCAAATAAGCGAAGAAGAGGGAAGAAGAATTTTTTTGAAATGGGTGGATATTTTTCAAAAAGTGAGAAAGAATAAAACGGCGAAAGAATTTGTCGAAGAACAGGAAGAATATGAACCGGAAGAAATCGAGGTTGCAAAGGAAACAGATCTTTTAGAATTACTACAAAAGCTGTCGCCAAAAGGATTCGAACAAATATGCGGCAGACTTTTAAGAGAATCTGACTTTGAAGATGTACAAATAACTGGCAAATCTCATGATGGTGGTATAGATGGATACGGAATATTAAAGATTAACCCCTTTATTACCATGAAGGTTTTGTTTCAATTCAAACGTTATAAAGGTACCGTTTCAAGGTCACAAGTAGGGGATTTTAGAAATGCAATGTTGGGACGAGCGGAAAAGGGAATATTAATAACTACAGGGGCATTCTCGCAGGATGCTATAAAAGAAGCTAACCGGGAAGGGGCACCTAAAATTGAATTGGTAGATGGTGAAAAATTGGTTGAAATGTTCAAGCGGGTTGAACTCGGAATGACTCCGAAGACTGTTTATGAGATTGATTTGAATTTCTTTCAACAATATATGTAATTACGGGTAGCATAATTTTTTAGGCCACTTTCCTCCTTTTAATACTGGCTCCGCAGCATCCCGAAGGAGAGCCAGTATTAAAAATAAAACAGATGTCATTGCGAGGATAATTCCCGTAAAAAATAAAAAAATATTATCCGTGGCAATCTTCCGCTGTGTCTTTAAAGGGGGGAATTGGCCAATTTAAAGACACAGCGGAAGATTGCCACAGCCTTTACTCTAATTGATTTTTATGGAAAAGGCTTCGCAATGACACTATTTTTATTTAGAACCCAATTCTACTTAACTCTGGGACTTCACGCTTTAGCGGTGAAATGAAAATGCCTTTGTGGCGAAAAATGTTTTTTTTAAGGATTAATTTTATTTTTGGATTTTAATAAGAGCAAGGAATTTTTTGTCCTCAGGAATCTTCTCTCCTCTGTAATATTATAGAACTATCAAAAACTAAAACGATGAAAGCCGGAAACAACACTGTTGTTAAGATAACTTACCAACTTAGAACCGAACCCAATGGAGATATTATGGATGCCGCCGATGAAACGCATCCTTTCTCATTCCTTTTCGGACATAGCAATGTATTAGATGGATTTGAAAAAAACCTGGAAGGCCTTATTGCCGGCAATCAGTTTAACTTTGAACTATCAGCCGAAAACGGCTATGGCGAATATGATGAGGAAGCTGTAGTGCATCTGGATAAAAGCGTTTTTTCGGTAGATGGTGTTGTGCAGGATGATATGCTGTTTATTGGCAACATCGTTCCGCTGCAAGACCAGCACGGCAACCCTTTCCAGGGCCGCGTGGTAGATATTGCAGGTGATAAAGTAACCATTGACCTGAACCACCCCTTTGCCGGCAAACCACTGTTTTTCAACGGTGTGGTATTGGAGGTTCGTGAAGCCAACCCGGTTGAACTGGAACATGGCCATGTGCATGAGCACGGTGACCATAGCCACCATTGATTAATTTACCGATGGAATAAACCTAAAGGGGCGGTATTTTGAGGTTCAATCAAAATACCGCCCTTCTTATGTAAGGGAATAATTAAAACAGCTAGAGCTGATTTTCTGCTTTTCTCTACTTATTCAATAAATTATTACATTACCTTCTGAACAGTAACAAAAAAATATAATAAAGACTGAGGTCTGAATTAATCGCTTATGCTTTCAAAATTGCGGATTAGAAAATACACACAACAAAGATAATTCAAGACCCACGCTCGGGCGTGGGCTTAATTTATCTTGTGTGTGGAACCGCAATTCCAGAAAGCAGATAGTTAAGTATCCACGCCTCTTTTTTTATCTACCACAAAGCCTTCATCACTTTGCAAAAAGGAAAGCCACAATGACCGGAGATAAAGAGTTAAAAAACTCAGAACTTAGAAAGAAATATTTGGCTATTGCTACGCGTAGTTTTAAAACAAAGCTTGATATATATCTATTTATCCAAACCATTAATGGAAGGGAATTAAGTCGGGATGAGGCGGTTATTACAGCAGATTTTGGGGGATTTAAAATTGATGAAAAAATTAGGACGATATACAAGAACGCGTGGACACAAACTCAGATTGAGTTAGAAGAAACATCCGGTTTGATGATTAAGAAAATTGATGAAAAAATTGATGATTGGAATAAAGTCAATAAAAACACTCCGTTATTAAATCAATTACGAAAGCAATATGTAGAGAATTTTGGTGATGTTTTGACGGTTAAATGTTTTGTCGAAGTGTATAAAGAAAAAGCAGAGGATAGGAGATGCCTTTATTGCCAAATACCTGAATTGGAGATTAAACGGTTGAGAGATAACCACAAATTATATACAAAACGTGGCAGAGGTAGCCAATTAGAAATTGATAGGGAGAATTTTCATGAATATGAAACGGGCAAAATTGTTTTATCCTGCTATTACTGTAATAATGCTAAGACTGATGAATTTTCAATTGACGAATTTAAACCGGTTGGGAAAGAAATTAGAAAAATATGGGACAACAGACTTTCTAAAATTAACTCTCTTTAACATCGGTTAACAATATAGCNNAATTAATTTAGTATGTATAAATTATGAAAATAATTATTTCAATCCTTTTAATAGGCTTTTATCTTACAACGTTTGGTCAGCAAAAAATGGTTTATCAGGCCAACTACTGGAAAAACCTAAAAACGAATAATCTAATTACTGACACTGTCGAAATAATTAGAGATGGAAGCCACTACAAAGTCAGATTAGGAACTAAAAATTATGATTATAAAATAGTAATCAGAAGGCCAAAAGAGAATCAGTTTAAAACGGAATATTTGGTTAAAATGGAAGATAAGGTTTACACATTGGCAGTTGTTGTAAATGAAATGGGAACCTCGATTGGAGTTGAAGATGCATGGGAGGTTGATAATATAGATTTGAACCATACATTTTTAAGATTTGAATAATTTAAATGAAGAAGAAAAAAGTAATTGATTTAGCTGCTGATTTTGATGCAGGAATGGTTAGACCCCTGGATAAAGGGGAAAAAGAAATGTTGCAATTAATGAAGGAGGCTAGAAATAAAAATGGCAGTATAAATTGGAAACTGCTTAAAAAGTTAATTAGAGAGAAAGATAAATCAGCTAAGTAAATAAGGGAATTAACTAAAACCGTAAATTAAAATCGTAATGATAACAGACCAACAGACAAACAAACTCTATTTATCAGCACTCCTCAAAGATAAATACCCTCTATTTCATCGTAATCTGACCCAAAAACTTGATTCAATCGGAATAACGGTTAACTACCTTAATAACACAAAAGACATCTGGTGTAGGGATTATATGCCAATACAAAAAGAGGAAAATTGGTTTGTGCAGTTTAAGTTTGACCCATGTTATTTAAAGTTCAAAAAATATGATGGAGTAAGAACTAAACCAAATGAAGTTTGGAAGGAGCTGAAATTAAATGTGATTGAGAGTAATATAGTTTTAGATGGTGGAAACGTGGTTAAATGGTATGATAAGGCAATTATTACGGACAGGATATTAAAAGACAATCCCCAAATGAGTGTTTCAGCTTTATATTTTGGGATAAAACATGAGTTGGGAGTAAATCAATTAATAGTGATACCTGAACTTAAAGGGGATGTGACGGGCCATGCGGATGGTATTTTAAGATTTACTGAACACAACCATTTAGTAATAAATGATTTTAGCAAAATTGACGCGGAGTATGCTAAAAAATTAAAGTTGTGTTTGTTTAACGCTGGGCTTACCTTTATTGAACTTCCAAACGAATTTGAAAAGGCACATAATAAAATGGACGATAGCGGAGATTACGTCAACTTTTTGGAAATGGAAGATTTAGTGCTAATTCCCGCTTTTAACAGTGAAATGGACGCGGTAGCGGAATTGGCCTATAAAGAGATATTTCGCGATAAAAAAGCGGTAGAAAGCATTGATTGCAGCGAAATTGCCAAAGAAGGTGGCGCGCTGAATTGTATAACCTGGAACGTAAAAAATTAAAAGCTTCGACCATAAGTAACCTTTAAATTTGCGATGGAGCACGCGGGAAAACCGAAAATTGAAATTGAAAAGAACGGCAACTAATCCGACAACCAAAAAACAAAAACCGTTGAATTACGCGGGTAAAACAACGGTTTTATGGTGGTCCCACCTGGGCTCGAACC